>JBDIBD010000354.1:0-5498 GCA_039812725.1 Vicinamibacteria bacterium
GGCGGGCCGTGGACGAGGCGCTGGAGGGCGCGTGAGCGAGAGCGAGAGCACGGTCGCGCCGCTGGGGGGACTGGATCCCGCCCTCGACGCCCGCCTGCGCGGCTACCTGCGCTCGCGCTGGGGCGGCGCGGCCGCCCGCCTGGAGGTCACGCCGCTGGCGGGGGATGCCTCGACGCGCCGCTACTTCCGCCTGCGGGAAGGCGCAGCCAGCCACGTGCTGGCGCTGCACCCCGAGCCCTTCGTCCCCGAGGAGTCCACCTTCGTGGTGCTGCGCGGGCTGCTGGCGTCCTGCGGCCTGCCGGTGCCGGCCATCGAGGAGGCCGACGGCCTGCGCGGCGCGCTGCTGCTCGAGGACCTGGGCGACGCCACCCTGCAGGAGGTGCTGCGCGAGGTCGCGCACGCCGGGCGCGAGGAGCTCTACCGCGAGGCCACCGAGCAGCTCGTGACGCTGCAGCGCGAGGCCCTGCGCGGGCCGCGCCAGGCGGTCTGCTTCCAGATCTCCTTCGACATCGAGAAGCTGAGCTGGGAGCTGCACTACTTCCTCAAGCACTTCCTCGAGGGCGAGCGCGGCTGCGACCTGTCGGTGGAGGACCGCTCGACGCTGGCCGAGGCCTTCCACCGCCTGTCGGAGGAGATCGCCTCGTGGCCGCGCGTGCTGTGCCATCGCGACTACCACAGCCGCAACCTGATGCGGCACCAGGGGCGCCTCTACTGGATCGACTTCCAGGACGCGCGCATGGGCCCGGCCACCTACGACCTGGCCTCGCTGCTGCGCGACAGCTACGTGGACCTGGAGGAGGGCTTCGTGGCCGACCGGCTGGAGGAGTTCCGGCAGCGGGCCGTGCCCGGCGAGGCCCGCGACGTCTTCCGGCGCCGCTTCGAGCTGATGTGCGTGCAGCGCAACCTGAAGGCCCTGGGCACCTTCGGCTACATGCACGTGGTGCGCGGCAACGACGTCTACCTGCCCTACATCCCGCGCACGCTGGCGCACGCGCGGCGCAACCTGGCGCGCCACCCCGAGCTGCAGGCCCTGCGGCGGGTGCTGGCGCGGCACGTCAAGGAGCTGGAGTAGCCATGCAGACCGTCAGGATCCAGGACTTCGGCCGGCACGTGGGCGAGGAGGTGCGCGTCCAGGGCTGGCTGCACAACAAGCGCTCGAGCGGCAAGCTGCAGTTCCTGATCGTGCGCGACGGCAGCGGCTTCTCCCAGGCCGTGATGGCCAAGGCGGCCGTGCCGCCGGAGGCCTGGGCCGCGGCCGAGGGGGCCGGCCAGGAGAGCTCGCTCGAGCTGACCGGGAAGGTCAAGGCGGACCAGCGCGCGCCGGGCGGCTACGAGGTCGAGGTCACGGGTCTCTCGGTGCTGCACGCCACCCACGACTACCCGATCACGCCCAAGGAGCACGGGCCGGCCTTCCTGCTCGAGAACCGCCACCTCTGGATCCGCTCGCAGCGCCAGCACGCCATCCTGCGCATCCGCCACGCGGTCATCAAGGCCACCCGCGACTTCCTCGACGACCAGGGCTACACGCTGGTCGACACGCCCATCTTCACGCCCGCGGCCTGCGAGGGGACCACCACGCTCTTCCCGGTCGAGTACTTCGACGAGGGCCTGGCCTACCTGACCCAGAGCGGCCAGCTCTACAACGAGGCCACGGCGGCGGCGCACGGCAAGGTCTACTGCTTCGGGCCCACCTTCCGGGCCGAGAAGTCCAAGACCCGCCGGCACCTGACCGAGTTCTGGATGGTCGAGCCCGAGATCGCCTTCGCGCACCTCGAGGACGCCCTGCGGCTGGCCGAGGGGCTGGTCTGCTTCGTGGTCGAGCGCGTGCTCGAGACGCGCCGGCTGGAGCTGCAGACCCTCGAGCGCGACCTCTCGAAGCTCGAGTCGGTCAAGGCCCCCTTCCCCTGGCTGCACTACGACGACGCCATGAAGCTGCTGCACGAGAAGGGCTCGCAGACGCCCCACGGCAGCGACTTCGGCGGCACCGACGAGACCGTCATCGCCGAGGCCTTCGACCGGCCGGTGATCGTGCACCGCTTCCCGTCGGCCATCAAGGCCTTCTACATGGAGCCCGACCCGCAGGACCCGGCCTACTCGCTCTCGGCCGACATCCTGGCCCCCGAGGGCTACGGCGAGATCGTGGGCGGCGGCGAGCGCATGAGCGACGGCGAGGCGCTGGTCAAGCGCCTGAAGGAGCACGGGCTGCCGGAAGAGTCCTTCAAGTGGTACCTCGACCTGCGCCGCTTCGGCAGCGTCCCGCACGCCGGCTTCGGCATGGGCATCGAGCGCGTGGTGACCTGGATCTGCGGCCTCGAGCACCTGCGCGAGACCATCGCCTTCCCGCGCATGCTCTACCGCATCTACCCGTAGGACGGCCGCGTTGATCGCGGCCTACGTCTCCGGGCACGGCTTCGGCCACGCCACGCGCACCACGGAGGTGCTGCGGGCGCTGCGGGAGCTCGAGCCGGGCCTGCCGCTGGCCGTGGTCAGCTCGGCCCCCGAGTGGCTCTTTCGTCGAGCGCTGGGGGAGCCGCTCGTCTTCCGCAGCCGCGCCTGTGACGTGGGCCTGGCGCAGCGCGGCGCGCTCGCGATCGACGAGCCGGGCACCGCCCGCGCCTGGCAGGCCTTCGCCTCGGGCTGGGAGCGGCTGGTGTCCGAGGAGACCGAGTGGCTGCGGGGCAGCGGCGCGCGCGTGGTGCTGACCGACATTCCGCCCAGCGCCTGCGTCGCGGCGGCCCGCGCGGGCCTCCCGGCGGTGGCCCTGGCCAACTTCTCCTGGGACTGGGTCTACCGCCACTACGCCGGCCGGGAGCCCGTGCTCGGCGAGGCCGCCGAGGCCTGCCGGGTGGCCTACGCCGGCGCCGACCTGCTGCTGCGGCTGCCGTTCGCCGGCGATCTGTCGGCCTTCCCGCGCGTCCTCGACGTGGGACTGGTGGCCCGCCGGCCGCGGTTCTCGCGCGCCGAGGCCCGCCGCCGCCTGGGCTGGGACGGCCGGCCCACCGTGCTGCTGTCGTTCGGCGGGCTGGGCCTGCCGGGCTTCGACCCGGCCTGCCTGGCGTCCCTCGCGGCCTACCGCTGCGTGCTGCCCGAGCGGCTGGCCGGCGCTCCGGCCCACGTGGAAGGCGTCGAGGAAGCGCGGCTGACGGCGGCGGGCCTGGGCTTCGCCGACCTCGTGGCCGCCGTGGACGTCGTGGTCAGCAAGCCGGGCTACGGCATCGTGACCGACTGCATCGGGGCCCGCACGCGCCTGGTCTACACGCCGCGCGGGGACTTTCCCGAGTACGCGATCCTGACGGCCGGGATGGTGGCGCACCTGCCCTGCTGCGAGATTGGCGGCGCGGCCCTGCAGGCCGGCGCGCTGGGCCCGGCCCTGGCGCAGGTGCTGGGGCTGCCCTTCCCGCCGGCGCCGGACCTGGGCGGCGCCGTCCGCGCCGCCCAGTCGTTGCGGGAGCGCCTGGCGTGACGCCTCGGCCCTCCCGCGGGCCGGCGGACGGAGCGGACGCGCTACACTCCGGCCCGATGCGGCCGGGCACCGAGCACAACGTCTACGGGCGCGAGCTGAGCGAGGCGGAGATCGCCGCCGGCCGTCACCGGGAGCTGGCCGGCGGGATGTGGGAAGAGCTGGGCCGCCTGCAGCTGGACTTCCTGGTGGGCGAGGGCCTGCGGCCGCAGCACACCCTGCTGGACGTGGGCTGCGGCTGCCTGCGCGGCGGCGTCCACTTCGTGCGCTACCTCGAGCCCGGGCACTACTACGGCCTGGACGTGAACGCCTCGCTGTTGAAGGCCGGCTACGAGGTGGAGCTGCCCGCGGCCGGCCTCGCGGGACGGCTGCCGCGCGAGCACCTGCTGCAGGACGGCAGCTTCGCCTGCGAGCGCTTCGGCCGCCTCTTCGACTTCGCGCTGGCCCAGTCGGTGCTCACGCACCTGCCCGCGGAGCAGGTGCGCGGCTGCCTGGAGGGCGTGGCGCGGGCGCTGGCGCCGGGTGGGCGCTTCTACGCCACGTTCTTCGAGGCCCCCGAGGGCGAGCTGCCGGCCGAGCTGCGCCACGAGCCGGGCGGCATCACCAGCTACGCCGACCGCGATCCCTTCCACTACCGGCTCTCGGACCTGCGGGCCCTGAGCGGCCCGCGGCTCTACGCCCTGCGCTACGTGGGCGAGTGGGGCCACCCACGCTCCCAGCGCATGCTGTGCCTCGAACGCCTGTGAGGGCTCGGCCGGGCGAGTGTCAGTCGTGGGGGGCAGGCGGCGGCCCTGCGTCTCCCGGGCTGCCGGCCGGCGGGAGGCTGAACGGCATCGACGGGTCGCCCAGCAGGTTGTACGTGTGCAGCGACTCGTTGGCCCCCACCGCGCGCTGGCCCGCCAGGAAGGCGTCGCCCAGGCGCGGCGTCTGCGGCTGGCCGAGGGCCTCGAGCAGGCGGTCGCCGAGGATGAAGGGCGGCACGTTGCGCCACGACGAGGCCACCACGGCCACGGCCCCCTTGTCGCGCAGGCGCAGCATCTTCTCGCCGATCGAGTCGGCGGTGGGGTGGTCGAAGGGGGCCGAGTAGCAGGTCAAGCTGACGACCACCGGCAGGGTCTGCGTCGGCTTCAGCTCGTCCAGGTGCTGGAGCGTGAAGAGGTCGTGGTTCTTGACCGGGTCGGGGGGGCCGGTGCGCCAGATGTAACGCCCGCCGTGGCCCGCGAAGACCACCAGCGCCTGGCCGGCGTCGAAGGCCTGCTTGATGGCCGTGCTGTTGCCCTCGTTGTCCTTCTCCTCGGGGCGCGGGTAGATCTTGGTGATCTCGAAGCCGCGCGCCTCCAGACCCTGCGCCATCCGGTCGCACTGGGCCTTGTGGTGCTCGTACTCGTCGGTCAGGAACAGGGCCGAGCGGCGCGGGCCGCCGCCGCCGTGGGTCAGGACCTTGTCGACCATGACCTCGGCCTCCTCCAGGGTGCCGGCCGGCAGGCGCCCCACCGCCAGCTCCGGGCCCTTGTCGTCGCCCTCGGTGAGGGCGAAGTAGAGGTCGCTGGCGGCGTGGCCCCAGGGGGACTGCCACTGGAAGGTCGGCACGCGCAGTCGGTCGTTGAAGGCGCCCAGCTGCTCGGAAGGGATCTTGGGCACCGTCACGTTCCAGGCGTCGGGCATGAAGGTGTGGTCGGGGAAGTCGCGGTCGTCCACCTGGCGGTTGCGGTAGTCCCAGCTGGCGTCGCCGAGCAGCAGCAGGTAGCGTGGGCGCGGCCTCCAGGTGCGCCAGGCGTGGCGCACGAAGTCGCGCAGGGCGCGCGGGTCGACCAGGCCCCCGCTGAAGCTGTCGTAGACGTCGGGCATCTCGACCACGCGCACCTGCAGCCCCTCGCTGCGGCGCCGCGCGGCCAGGCGCTCGGCCGGACCCGCGAAGTCGGGGTGGGTGGCGATGATCAGGTCGGCCCCGTCGCGGCGCCGCAGGTCGCGGGGCCGGGCCCACTCGAGGCCGGGCCGCAGCCAGCCCCCGGGCGCCACGGCCCAGAAGCGGTCCGAC
>JBDIBD010000355.1:0-5497 GCA_039812725.1 Vicinamibacteria bacterium
GCCGCGAGCGCCCCCCCGCCGCCCGACCGCGTGCAGGCCCTCGAGGCCCAGGTGCGCCAGCTGCAGGCCACCGTCGAGGCCCTGCGCCGCGACCTCGACGCGGCCCGCCTGCAGCTGGCGGCCGAGGCCTCGGCCTCCTTCGACGCCCGCCTGCAGGCGCTGGAGGCCCAGCTGGCCGAGCTGCGCCAGCAGCTCCAGGGCGAGTCGGCGGAGCGCCAGCGCGTGGCCGAGCAGGCGGCGCAGGTGGCCGAGGCCGAGTCGCGCCGCACCAACCTCAACGTCTACGGCGACTTCGCCGCCGTGGGCTACCAGGGCCAGGACGCCGTCTTCGACGCCAAGGCCTTCGAGCTGGTGGTCTCCGGCCGGCCTCACGCCCGCCTGGGCTTCTTCGCCGAGGTGGAGTTCGAGCGCGTGGCGGGCGTGGGCGGCGAGCGGGGCGGCGAGATCGTGGTCGAGCAGGCCTACGCCAACCTGGTCTTCAACCCGGCCCTCAACCTGCGCGCGGGGGTGTTGCTGGTCCCCTTCGGCAACGTCAACATCGACCACTACGCCCCCCAGCGCGACGTGATCAGCAAGCCGCTCACGTCCTACGTGATCGCCCCCTCGGACTGGACCGACAACGGGCTGGGCTTCTACGGACGCTTCTCCCTGGGCGAGGCCTGGCGCCTCTCCTACGAGACCTACGCCGTGGCCGGCCTGTCGAGCCAGATCGACACCACCGGCACGCGCGCCGCGCGCCAGGGCTACGGGGTCGACAACAACTCCAACAAGGCCCTGGTGGGCCGCGCCGCGCTCAACCGCCTGGGCGGGCTGGAGCTGGGGTTGTCGGGCTACACGGGCAAGTACGACGACGCCAACCGGCAGCGCCTCGACGGCTGGGCCGCCGACGGCCTGTTCCGGGCCGGCCCCCTGAAGCTCACGGGCGAGTACAACTGGATGCGGGCCGAGCGCGAGCCGCGCCGCGACACGCTCATGCGCGGCTTCTACGCCCGGGCCGTGCTGGGCTTCGGCCGCCACCTGCTGCCCCGGCCCCTGACACGCGACTTCAGCCTGCCCGAGTGGGCCGCCGTGGTGCAGTACGACGAGGTCACGATCGAGGGCTCGGCCGACCGGGCCGCCGTCCGCAACCGCGAGCGGCGCACGACCTTCGGCCTCAACTACCGCCCCACGCCGCAGTGGGTGCTGAAGCTCGACTACGAGCTGAACGAGGCCGTCGGCCAGCCGCTCTACGCCGGCGACGCCGACGGCTGGCTGGGCTCGATCGGCTTCGTCTTCTAGCGCGCTGCGCCGTTGTGCCGCGGGACGCAATCCACTAGCATCGCCCTGGAGCGCAGCGTTCCCTCCCCGCCTGAAGCGCGCCGCTGCCTTCGCACAGGAGGTGGGCATGTCCACCGCCGAGCGCCGCTACAAGGTCTTGCTGGTCTACCCGCCGTCGCGCACCCAGGCCCACGACTCGTGCCCGCTGGGCCTGCTCATGCTCGGCGCCGTGCTGGAGCGGGCCGGCCACGACGTGCGAGTCCTCGACGCCAACGCGGTCTACCACCGCCGCTCCTCCGAGGAGCTGGCCGGGCTCGCGCGCGAGCTGCGCCCCGACGTGATCGGGGTGACGGTCCTCACGCCCATCGCCCGCGAGGCCTACCGCCTGGCCGGGCTGCTGCGCGGCACGGGGGCCAAGCTGCTGGCGGGCGGGCCCCACGCCACGCTGGTCCCCGAGGAGCCCCTGGCGCGCGGCTTCGACGCCGTGGTGCTGGGCGAGGGCGAGCTGGTGATCGACGCCGCGGTCCGCGCGCTGATGGGGGCGGGGCCGTGGGAGGGGACGCCGGGGCTGCTCTACAGGGACGCGGCCGGCGACGTGCGCGCCACGGGCCCCTGCCAGCCGCCCGAGGACCTCGACGCGCTGCCCTTCCCGGCCCGGCACCTGGCCGACCCGGCCGACTACCCGCCGCTCTCGGGAGAAGCCACGCTCTTCAGCTCGCGCGGCTGCACGGCGCGCTGCACCTACTGCGCCGGGGGCCTGTTCGGCCGACGGTACCGCTTCCGCTCGGCCGCCAACGTCCTGGCCGAGATCGACCAGCTGCACGCCGCCCACGGCACCCGGCACTTCCACTTCTGCGACGACTCGACCAGCCTCGACAAGCGGCGCCTGCGCGCCATCTGCCAGGGCCTGATCGACCGGAGGCTGCCGGTGACCTGGTCGATGATGACCCGCATCGACGGGGTCGACGAGGAGCTGCTGCGGCTGGCGGCCCGGTCCGGCTGCGTGCGGGTCGACTACGGCGTGGAGAGCGGCAGCCGCGCGACGCTGCGGCGCATCCGCAAGCCGCACACCCTCGACATGGTCCGCAGGATCATCCCCCTGACCAAGTCGCTGGGCATCTCGCCCACCGTCTTCTTCATCCTGGGCTTCCCCTGGGAGGACGCGGCCGCGATCGAGGAGACGCGCGCCCTGATGGAGGAGCTGACGCCCTTTGTGGGGCAGTTCCACCCGGCCATCGGCTCGATCCTGATCCCCTTCCCGGGCACGGCCCTCTACGACGAGTTCCGGGAGCAGTACGGCTTCGACCAGTGGTGGCTGGGCGACCAGCGCAACTTCGACGTGCCCCGGCCGGGGACGCACGCCTACTTCGAGTACGTCGCCTTCCGCAACGGGGCCATCCTCGACGCCGACTTCTTCCGCTACCCGCGCCCGGTGCGCCGCAAGATCGTCGACGTCTTCAAGTTCATGTACTACAGCAACCTGCGCTCGCGCGGGCTGCTCTCTCGCACGCTCCAGAAGGCGGCCTTCTCGACCTCGGTCGCGCTCTCGGAGCGCTGGCCGCGGGCGGAGCGCTGGGCCTTCGGGCGCCTGGGCCGGGCGGTCGAGGCCGCGCGGCAGCGCCAGCAGTCCCGCGACCGGGCCCTCGGCCGCAGCGTCCACCGCCGGGCCTAGCCCGGCCGGCTCGCCTCGGGCGCGCCGAAGGTCACGCCGACCCGGCGCAGGAAGTCGAAGGGCGGCTCGCCCCCGGCGAAGACGAAGACGTAGTCGTTGGGCAGCTCGAGGTCCCGCTCGCCTGCCCGCAGGCGCACCCGGTCGGGCAGGATCGCCGTCACCTGCGAGCCCAGCAGGGCCCGCAGCCGCCCCTGGCGCAGGGCCTCGGCCAGGCGCTCCTCGTTCTTGCGCTTGATGCGCACCAGCTTCTCGCGCCGGTAGGAGAGCGTCACCTGGTTGCCCGGCTGACGCGCCAGCCCGAGGGCCGCCTCGACCGCGCTGTCGCCGCCGCCCACCACCAGCAGCCGCAGCCCCCGGTAGGAGTCGGCGTCCACCAGCTGGTACATGACCTTGGGCAGCTGCTCGCCGGGCACCTCCAGCTTGCGGGGCGTGCCGCGCCGGCCCAGGGCCAGCACCAGCGTGCGGCCCAGGAAGACCTGGCCGGCCTCGGAGCGCACCGCGAAGACGCCGCCCTCGCGCTCCACCGCGGCCGCCTTCTGGCAGAAGCGCACGTTCAGCTGGTGGCGCTCCACCAGCTCCTGCAGGATGGCCAGCAGCTCCTCCTTCGAGTACTCCTCGCGGGTGGTGCGGCCCCACAGCGGGATCTCGAGCGGCTGCACCAGCACCAGCTTGCGGCGGGGGTAGTGGAAGATCGTGCCGCCCAGGTCCTGCTCCTGCTCCAGCACCACGTGCGAGAGGCCCCGTTCGCGGGCCGAGGCGGCGGCCGCCAGCCCGGCCGGGCCCGCGCCCACCACCAGCACGTCGAAGACGTCCCCGGCGGTGCGGGGCTGCTGGCGCACGCGCGACGCGATGCGCTCGACCGCCCGCCGCCCCTGGCCGACGGCGTTGCGCACCAGCGCCAGGCCGCCCAGCTCGCCCACCACGAACAGTCCCGGCACCTCGGTCTCGTGGGCGGCGTCGGTGCGCGGCACGTCCGCGCGCGACTTGAGGTCGCCCAGGCCGACCTCGATGGCGCCCACGGGGCAGGCCTCGGCGCAGCGGCCGTGCCCGACGCAGCGCAGCCCGTTCACGACCGTGGCCGTCCCGCCCACCACGCCCAGCACGTCGCCCTCGGGGCAGGCCCCCACGCAGGCCCCGCAGCCGATGCAGCGCGCGGGGTCGACGAAGGGGAACTGGGCCTTGGGCCGGTCGATGCCGAGCTCAACGGCCTCGAGCTTGCGGGCCCGGTCGCCCCGGCCCCGCCGCCGGAAGGCCACGAAGTACGGCAGCACGACGGCCGCCACCACCAGCGCCGACGCGCTCCAGACCAGCGCGGACTCGGTCATGGCGGGCTCAGAACTGGTAGCCGAGCTCGACGAACGCGCGCGGCCCCTTCAGGTCGTCGCCCTGGTCGTACTCCAGGTCGCCCAGCAGGTAGACGCCGTGCCCCAGCTCGGCCCGACCCGAGAGCCGCAGCCACTGCGTGTTGCGGCTCTCCCGGGTGTCGGCCACGCGGTAGGCGGAGCGCGTGTAGGAGAGGTCCAGGGTGTGGCCGGCCTGGAAGCGCCGGCCGGCCCGCCCGGACAGCATCAGGCCCTCGCCGAAGGCGCCGGAGTAGCCCGAGCCGTCGAGGCCCAGGTAGAGGCGGCCGCCGAGGAGGTTGCCGTGGCGCACGGAGGCGGAGCCGGAATAGGTGTTCTTGCCGCCGCTCTCGGCCAGACGCAGCCCGCCGCCCAGGCTGCCCGAGAGGCCGTTCCCGCGGCCGAGGTAGAGCCCCGCGCGCAGGCCCTGGCGGGTCAGGTCGTCGAAGAAGGTCTCCGGCACGCTGCGGTTCAGGTGCGAGCGGTAGTTGCGCCGGTTGTCGTAGGAGAGCGAGGCCGAGGCCGACGGGGAGAGCCGGAAGCTGGCGCCCAGCGAGAGGTTGGTGAGCTGGAAGGCCCGGCCGTCCGAGGCCGCGAGGCGCCAGCCGCGGTTCCAGTCGATCTCGCCGCGCTGGTAGACGTTCCAGCGCGAGCCGCCGCCGAAGCGGCTCTCCACGCTGAGGTACTCGCGGCTCACGTCGCCCGAGGCCATCTCGCGCACGCCCGCCAGCACGACCTCCCACGAGCGGGCCCAGCGCCCGCCGGGCGCGAGGCCCACGAAGGCGCCGTACTTGGGGCCCTTGCCGCCGGGCTCGACGCCGTCGGGGTCGGCGCGCTGGCCGCCGAAGGCGCCCAGGTGCAGCCCCGGCGCCACCTGGAAGCGGAACAGGGCCCCGTCGAGGTAGCCGATGCCCACGAAGCGCGAGATGCCGATGCGGCCGGCCTCGAAGGCGAAGCCCTGCGAGGGCGGCTCGTAGCGCAGGGCCAGCTCGTAGACCCGGTCCTGGCGCTCGTCCTGGGGGTTGAAGGAGCTGAGCGTGCGGGCGCGCACGTCCTGGCGGCTGCGCAGGCGGGTCGTGAAGCTGAGCGGCCGGCCGGCGATGTCGCTGAGCATGAGGTCCGCCCGGGCGGTGCGCTGCTCGAAGTCGTAGTCCGACGCGGTCTGGTCGTCGACCTTGTAGAAGCCGAACGAAACCCCGCCGCGGGCGCGGGCCCAGGGCTGCGGCCG
>JBDIBD010000356.1:0-5441 GCA_039812725.1 Vicinamibacteria bacterium
TCGGGACCTCTGCGGAACCCGGACTGCTCGGCGCGGCGATCCTCGCCCTGACCGCCCTGGGGCACCACACGTCGCTTGCCGAAGCCCAGGAACGGCTGGTGCAGGTCGCCGCGCGGCACGAAGGTCCAGGCCTGGTCGGGCCGGCCCCCGAGCTGCCCGCGCGGCACGGCGCGGCCGTGGTCGGCGTGGTCCCAGACCGCCCGGTCGGAGCGGCCCAGGGCGCACCAGCCCACGTGGCCCGAGGTCATCCGCCAGCTGACCCAGGCCGGGCCCCAGCGCCGCCCCGGGATCCAGTACCAGCCCGCCGTGGACCAGCCCCAGCGCCCGTAGTGGAAGGGCGCCCAGCCCCAGGGCTCGCTCGGCACCCAGGTCCAGCCGTACGCCGTCCAGGTCCAGCCACCGTCGCGGTAGGGGCTCCAGCCGGCCGCCACGTGCGGCCGCCAGACGTAACCGGCCTCCGCCTCGTAGTACCAGCCGCCGTAGCGGTCGAGGTCGCCGCCGTAGACCGCCAGCTCCTCGGGCAGGTAGCGCTGGCTGTCGGCCTGCCAGGCCAGCGGGTCGCCCTGCTCCGCGTCCCAGCGGGCGAAGTCGTCGTCGACCTCGCGCTCGTCGAAGGCCCGCGCTCGCCCGCCCGGCTCGCCGCGCCGCAGGCTGGCGATCTCGCCCGACTCGACCCGCACGGTGCGCTCGCCGTCGAGAAGCGCCTCGCCCTCGAGGACCGCCACGCGCGTCTCGCGCTCGTCGACGTCGATGCGGTAGCTGCCGCCCTCGGAGACGTCCACCCGCCCGTCCGGGGTCTCCACCAGGTAGTCGGAGCGCCGGCGGTCCGGCGGCACGTGCAGGTAGAGGCTGCCCGACCACAGGCTCAGCGTGACGACGGTGGGGCTGCGGCGCGCGTCGGCCTCGAGGTAGTCGAGCTTGCTGCGCCGGTCGAGCCGCAGCACGCTGCCGTCGGCGAACTGCAGCTCGGCCCGCCCGCCGGCGTCGCTCCAGAGGCGGTCGCCCGGCAGGAAGGGCACGTTCCCGCGGGCCTCCTCGGAGCCGGCCTCGTCGGGGCGCTGCAGGGCCACGCCGCCCTCGACCAGGCGCAGCCGGGCCTGGCCGCCGTCCTCCTCTGCCGTGGCCCGGGCGGGCTGCGCCAGGGCCGCGAGCGCCAGCATCAGGACCAAGCCGTGGGACTTCATGACGTCCTCCGTGCGGGGCAGGGGCGGGAGGCCGCTGTCCACCCCGGTCCAGTGCAAGTCGCGTGCCGCCGGGGTGGAGTCCCAACTCGCTGATTCTACGACGTATCCCTGGAGACCGGCTGTCCTCGCGGGAGGGCGCGGCGGGCGGGACGAGGTCACGCCCGCCCGCCCGTCGCAGGCCTAGCGGACCTTCTCGGCGATCGACTGGCCCTGCAGGAAGAGCAGCAGGTAGTCGCGGCCGCCGGCCTTGGAGTCGGTGCCGCTCATGTTGAAGCCGCCGAAGGGGTGCACGCCCACGAGCGCCCCGGTGCACTTGCGATTGAGGTACAGGTTGCCGACGAAGAACTCCCGGCGGGCCTTCTCGAGCTTGGCGGCGTCGCGGGTGTAGACCGCGCCGGTCAGGCCGAACTCGGTGTCGTTGGCCATGGCCAGGGCCTGGTCGAAGTCCTTGGCCTTGCTGACCGCCAGCACGGGCCCGAAGATCTCCTCCTGGGAGATGCGGGCGCGCGGGTCGACGTCGACGAAGACGGTCGGCTCGAGGAAGAAGCCGTCGAGGTCCTTCCGGGCGTTGCCGCCCGCCAGCAGGCGGCCCTCCTGCCGGCCGATCTCGATGTACTCCTGGATCGACTTCATGGCCGAGGCGCTCACCACCGGGCCCATCTGGGTGGCGGGATCGGCCGGGTCGCCGACCCGGATGGCCTCGACGGCCGGCTTGAGCTTCTTCACGAACTCGTCGTAGACGTCGGCGTGCACGATGGCGCGCGAGCAGGCCGAGCACTTCTGGCCCTGGAAGCCGTAGGCCGCGGCCACCACGCCCTTGACGGCCTCGTCCACGTCGGTGTCGGCGTCGACCACCATGCCGTCCTTGCCGCCCATCTCGGCCACCACGCGCTTGATCCACTTCTGGCCGGGCTGGGCCTTGGCGGCCAGCTCGTTGATGTGCAGGCCCACGTCCTTCGAGCCGGTGAAGGCCACGAAGCGCGTCAGCGGGTGGGCCACCAGCGTGTCGCCCACCTCGCCGCCGCTGCCGGGCAGGAAGTTGAGCACCCCCGGGGGCAGGCCCAGCGAGTGCAGCAGCTCGACGAAGTAGGCCGCGATGACCGGCGACTCCGAGGAGGGCTTGAGCACCACCGTGTTGCCGGTCACGATGGCGGCCACGGTCATGCCGACCAGGATGGCCAGCGGGAAGTTCCAGGGCGGCACCACCACGCCCACGCCCAGCGGCAGGTAGACCAGCTCGTTCTTCTCGCCCGGCCAGTTGACGATCGGCTGGGGGCCGGCGTAGCGCAGGTTCTCGCGGGCGTAGAACTCGCAGAAGTCGATGGCCTCGGCCGTGTCGGCGTCGGCCTCGGGCCAGCTCTTGCCGACCTCGCTGATCATCACGGCCGAGAACTCGTGCTTGCGCTTGCGCAGCTCGTCGGCGGCCCGGAACAGGAGCTCGCTGCGCTCGGCCGCCGGCACGCGCCGCCAGCTCTCGAAGGCCCGCGCCGCCACGCGCACGGCCTGGTCGGCCTGCTCGCGGCTGGCCTTCGAGACCACGCCCAGCACCTGGTCCTTGTGGGAGGGGTTGATCGAGGTGAAGGTCTTGTCGCCCGCCACCCACTTGCCGTCGATCAGCAGGTCGTAGCGCTTCCCGAAGCGCGAGCGCACCGCCTGGAGCGCGGCCTCCATCGCGGCCCGGTTCTCGGGTCGCGTGAAGTCGGTGTAGGCCTCGTTGCGGAACTCTCCTCGCGCGCTCATGCTGCCCTCCTGGGGGTGGCTGGGCCGGCCGGCGAGCCGCGGCCGCGGACTCGGGCCGGCAGAAGAAATGAAGACCTCTCCATGCTAAGCCCGTGGGGCGCGGGGCGGCAAGCTCGGGGCCGAGTTGCCCGCCGCGGGCTTCCGTGCTAGATTCCCTCCCCTCGCCTGCTCGTGCCGGAGTGGCGGAATTGGCAGACGCGCACGGTTCAGGGCCGTGTTCGCTTCGGCGAGTGTGGGTTCAAGTCCCACCTCCGGCACCAACCCCCGACCTGTTCCCGATCTAAGATGGACGACGGGTCGTACTCCGTCGCGCCGCCTGGCGCCAGAGGTGCCCTTGGCAGACCTGCAGGACCGCATCGTCGAATTCCTCGAGCGCACGGGCAAGCCCGCCGGCCTGCGCGAGCTGCTGCGGCACCTCGGGCTGGCGGGCGAGGCGCGGCGCGACCTGAAGCTGCAGCTGCGACAGCTCCTGGCCGACGGCCGGGTGGTGGCGGTGCGCGGCGCCCGCGTGGGGCTGCCCGACCGCATGAACCTGGTGGTGGGCCGCCTGACCTGCAACGCGGGCGGCTTCGGCTTCGTGGTCCCCGAGCGGGCCCCGGGCCAGGCCCCCGCGGCCGCGCGCAGCCGGGCCGGCGACGTCTACGTGGCGGCGGTGAACCTGCGCGACGCGCTGCACGGCGACCGGGTCGTGGCGCGCGTCGAGCGCCACACGCCCAAGGGCGCCGAGGGGCGCATCATCCGCGTGCTCGAGCGCCACCTGACGCGGCTGGTGGGACGCTACGAGGAGGACGGGCGCCTGGGCGGACACGTGGTGCCCTTCGACAAGCGGGTGCTGCACGAGATCTTCGTGCCGCCGGGCGAGGCCGGCGCGGCCGCGGGCGGGCAGATGGTGGTGGCCGAGATCACACGCCCGCCCAGCGCCACCCGCAACCCGGTCGGACGCGTGCTGCAGGTGCTGGGCCGCCTCGAGGAACGCGGGGTCGACCTGCGCGTCGTGATGGCCCGGCACGAGCTGCCCGAGGTCTTCCCGCCCGAGGTCGAGGCCGAGGCCGCAGCGGCGGCGGCGGAGCCCGGCGCCGAGGAGCTGGTGGGCCGCACCGACTTCCGCCCCTGGGACACGGTCACGATCGACCCGGCCACGGCCCGCGACCACGACGACGCGGTCAGCCTGGACCGGCTGCCCAACGGCAACTGGCTGCTGGGCGTGCACATCGCCGACGTGGCCCACTACGTGCGCGAGGGCGGCGCGCTCGACCAGGAGGCCTACCTGCGCGGCTTCTCGGTCTACTTCCCCGAGACCGTGGTGCCGATGCTGCCGCACGCCCTCAGCAGCCACATGTGCAGCCTGGTGGAGGGCCACGACCGGCTCTCGCAGACGGCGGTGCTGGAGGTCGACCCGCAGGGGCGCGTGCGGCGGGCCGAGTTCCACGACGGGGTCATCCGCGTGGACGCCAAGCTCAGCTACGAGCAGGCCCAGGCCATCGTGGACGGCGACCCGGAGCTGCGCCAGCGCTTCGCGGCCGTGACGCCGCTGGTGCAGCGCATGAGCGAGCTGGCGGCCGCCATGCGCCGCCGCCGCTACCAGCGCGGGGCCCTCGACCTGGACATCCCGGAGCCCAGGCTGGTCCTCGACGAGGCCGGCAACATGACCGGCATCCGGCCCTCGGTGCGCCTGGACTCGATGCGGGTCGTCGAGGAGTTCATGCTGGCGGCCAACGAGGCCGTGGCGGAGCAGCTCCACGAGGCCGGCGTGGGGGCGCTCTACCGCATCCACGAGCAGCCCGACCCGGGCCGGGTGGAGGAGTTCTGCGAGCTGGCAGCCTCCTTCGGCTACCGCCTGTCGCCGCCCGGCGCGACGGAGGTGCGGCCGCAGGACTTCCAGCTGGTGCTGCGCCAGATCCAGGGCCGGCCCGAGGAGAAGCTGATCTCGGCCCTGCTGCTGCGCACCATGAAGCTGGCCCGCTACCACGAGGAGAACCTGGGCCACTTCGGGCTGGCCACCGAGATGTACGCGCACTTCACCAGCCCCATCCGCCGCTACCCCGACCTGGTGGTCCACCGCGCCCTGCGCGCCCTGCGGCAGGGCCGGGCCGGGGGCCTGCCGCCCCGGCAGCGGCTGGCCGAGATGGGCCTGCACCTCTCCGACCGCGAGCGCCGGGCCATGGAGGCCGAGCGCGAGCTGGTGGAGTGGAAGAAGGCCCGCTTCATGGCCGGCAAGCTGGGCGAGCGCTTCGAGGGCTGGGTCACCGGCGTGCAGGCCTTCGGGCTGTTCGTGGAGCTCGACGAGGTCTACGTCCAGGGGCTGGTGCACGTCTCCTCGATGAGCGACGACTACTACGCCTTCGACGAGAAGGCCCACCGCCTGAAGGGCGAGAGCACCGGCCGGGTCTACCGCCTGGGCGACCGCGTCGAGGTGCAGGTGGCGCGGGTCGACCTGGAGCGGCGCCAGATCGACTTCGCCCTGGTCGACGTGCTCGAGCGCCCGCGGGCCCCGCGCGCGGCGCGGCCGCGCGGGGA
>JBDIBD010000357.1:0-5440 GCA_039812725.1 Vicinamibacteria bacterium
CGTAGCCGCGCCCGCCCTGCAGGTCGGCCGCCGCCACCTCGACCGGGGTGGCCAGGCGCGTGCCGGCGGCCTCGCTCAGGAAGCGCACGCCGCCGTGGGTGTGGACGTAGCCGCGCCCCGGCGACCAGGCGTCGAAAAGGGCCTGCACCACCACGCCGCTGCGCCCGTCGCCGGCCAGCCGCGCCGCCACGTGCAGCCCGAGGGCGCCCACGGCGCTGCGCAGGGCCGGGTCGACGTTGGGCTCCCAGGGGTCGAGGTAGGGCGGCACGAACAGGCGCGCCCCGCTCCGGCCCATCTGGTGCAGGTCGTGCACGATGGTGGGACGCCAGCGGTCGTGCAGGCCGGCCGTCAGCAGGCGCGTTTCCTGCTGGGTGAAGGCGTAGCCGTCGCGGTTGTTGTCGTGGCCGGCGTAGGGGTGGTAGAGCCGCGGCGGGCTGCTGCCCTCCCAGGGCGTGCCCAGCGAGCCGCGGTACCAGTCGGCCACGAGGTCGGTGCCGTCGGGGTTCTGCGAGGGCACCAGCAGCACCACGGTCTCGTCGAGGATCTCGCGCACCAGCGGCTCGTCGCTGGTGGCCAGGCGCCAGGCCGTCTCGAGCGCGGTGTTGAGGCTGGCGGCCTCGTTCGAGTGCATGCCGTGGGTCAGCGCCACCACGTTGCGGCCGCGCGTGACCAGCGCCTCGGCCTCCGCCTCGGTCAGGCCGCGCGGGTCCCACAGCCGCAGGTGGTCGCGGCGGATCTCCTCCAGGCGGGCTTGGTTGCGCTCGGAGGTCAGGACCAGGAGCAGCAGCGGCCGGCCGCCGGTGCTGCGTCCCAGCTCCGTCAGCGACAGGCGCGGCGAGGCGGCGTCCAGCTCGCGCAGGTAGGCCACGGCCTGCGACCAGTCGACGAGGTGCCGGTCGGCCCCGGGGCGGAAGCCCAGGAAGGCCTCGGGCGGGCGGGGCCGGGGCGCCGGCGGCTCGCCGGCGGGGAGCAGGCCGGCGCACAGCGCCAGCAGCAGGAAGGCCGCCGGGCGCGCGGGGGAAGCTCGGCGGGGCGCTACTCCAGCTTCCGGCACGGGTCGCACAGGCCGTTCTTGACCGGCGGCTCGCTGCCGTCCGTGGTCATGCACAGCCGGCCCTTGGAGTCGCCGCACAGGCCGCGCTGGCCCAGGTCCTGCCGCAGCGGCGTGGCCGTGTAGGCGAAGGCCTTGAGGCTGCTGGGCGAGGCCTTGGCGCGCGCGATCTCGTCGGGCGTCGCGGCGGGCCCGGGGTGGAAGGCGCGCGAGTAGCCCAGGCGCGGCTGCAGCCAGTCGTAGGTCGGGTCGAGGAAGCCGGCGCCGTCCTGGGGGTAGCCGGGAATGCAGCTCCAGGGCTCGCCGAAGCAGCGCAGCTGGTCGAACAGGCCGCCGTTGCTGGCGGCGTAGGTGCGGCCGGCCAGCAGCACGGTCTGGACCGAGAGGATGGCGGCCCGCTCCTGGCCGCGGGCCTGGTCGGCCGTGGGCGGCGCGGGGGTCTGGGCCGGCGTGACCGCCACGACCGCCGCCAGGACGACGCCGAGGCCGACCAGCCGTGCCCGCACCATGGTCTCCCCCGCGCAAGGGTGACACGAGCGGCCACGGCCGGCAAGGGCTCAGGCCTGCTCGGGCGCCTCCGCGCCCGCGGTCCGGCCACGGCGGCGGCGCCACCACTCGCGCAGGGCGGCCGGGCTGAGCTGGTCGAGGTAGGTGTAGACCACCGGCACCACGATCAGCGTCAGCAGGGTCGAGGTGATCAGGCCGCCGATCACCGCGCGGGCCATGGGGGCGCGCATCTCGGCCCCGGGCCCGAGCGCGAGGGCCAGCGGCAGCATGCCGAAGATCATGGCGAGCGTGGTCATCACGATCGGGCGCAGGCGGGTGGAGCCGGCCCGGATGAGGGCCTCACGCCGCGGCAGGCCTTCCTTCTGGGCCTGGTTGGCGAAGTCCACCAGCAGGATGGCGTTCTTGGTGACGAGGCCCATGAGCATGATCAGGCCGATCATGCTCATGATGTTGAGCGTGTCGCCGGTCGCGAGCAGGGCCACCGCCACGCCCACCAGCGAGAGCGGCAGCGAGAGCATGATGGCCAGCGGCTGGGTGAAGCTGCCGAACTGCGAGGCCAGGATCAGGTAGATGAAGATCACGGCCAGGAACAGGGCCCGGAACATGCTCGCGAACATGTCCTCCAGCTCCTGGGTGTCACCGCCCATCACGATGTCGTAGCCGGCCGGCAGCTTCAGCCCGGCCCGCGCCCAGGTCTCGATGTCCTGGGAGACCTGCTGCAGCGGGCGGCCGTCGGGGTTGGCCGAGACGCGCACCTCGCGCTGCAGGTCCTTGCGCCGCACGGTCGAGGGGCCGGTGCCGGTCTCGGTCCGCACCACCTCGCGCAGCGGCACCTGGACCTTGTCCTGGTTGGCGTCGTCGCGGTCCGAGGGGACGGTCAGCTGCAGCAGGTCCTCGGCGAAGCGGCGCTGGTCGGCCCGCAGCCGCACGCGCACGTCGTGGCTGTCGCCCTGCTCGTCCTCGATCACGCTCGGCACCTCGCCGGCCACCGCGGCCCTCAGCGTGGTGGCGATCGGCCCGGCGGTCAGGCCCAGGTCGCCGGCCCGCTCGCGGTTGACGCGCACGGCCAGCTCGGGCTTGGACTTCTCCAGGCTCGACTCGATGTCGGCCACGCCCGGGACGCGGCGCAGCCCGGCCTGCAGCTCGCGCGAGAGCCGGTCGAGCTCGCCGATGTCCTGGCCGCGCACGCTGATCTGGATCGGCTTCTGGCCGAAGGGGCCGGCCGCGGTCAGGCCGAAGGTCACCCCGGGCACGCCCTCGATGGCCTGGCGCGCGCGGCGCAGGGCCTCCGAGAAGGTCTGGCCCTTGGTCGAGCGCAGCTTGACGTAGATCACGCCCTCGTTGACCGGTCGGTAGCTGGTGCCGGCCTCGCCGATCGAGGTGTAGGTGTACTCGACCTCGGGCACCGAGCGCAGGCGGCGCACCATCTCGAGGGCCCGCTCGCCGGTCTCGCGCAGGGTGGCGCCGGGGCTGGCCTTGAACACGACCTGGTACTCGCCGCGGTTGAAGTCGGGCATGAAGTCGCCGCCCACGAACAGGCCGATCAGCAGCAGCCCGGCCACGAAGCTGGCGCCGGCCAGGCCCAGCACCGCGCCGCGGTGGTCGAGGGCCCAGCCCAGGGCGCGCTCGTAGCGCAGGTGCAGGTCGTCGAACCAGTGGTTGAAGCGCGCCAGGAGCCGCCCCAGCCGGCCCTCGTGCCGGTCCTGCTCGGAGGCCGGGTCGTACCAGCGCGAGGAGAGCATCGGGTCGAGGGTGAAGCTGACGAACAGCGAGAACAGCACCGCCCCGGCCACCACGATGCCGAACTCGTAGAAGAACTGGCCCACCATGCCGCCCATGAAGGCCACCGGCACGAACACGGCCACGATCGTGAAGGTGGTGGCCATGACCGCCAGGCCGATCTCGTCGGTGCCGTCGAGGGCAGCCTGGTAGTGGTCCTTGCCGCGCTGCATGTGGCGCACGATGTTCTCGCGCACCACGATGGCGTCGTCGATCAGCATGCCAATGGCCAGCGAGAGGCCCATCAGGGTCAGGGTGTTGAGCGTGAAGCCGAACACCTGCATGACCGTGAACGAGGCGATCACGGCGATCGGCAGGGTCAGGCCGGTGATGACGGTCGAGCGCCAGGAGTTCAGGAACACGAACACCACCAGCACCGTCAGCAGCGCGCCCAGGGCCATGGTCACGTTGATGTCGTGGATCGAGTCGCGGATGAAGGTCGAGTCGTCGCGGATGACCGACAGCCGCACGCCGGCCGGCAGCTCCTTCTCGAGCCGCGCCATGGCCTTGCGCACGTTGTCCGAGAGGGCCACGGTGTTGGCCCCGGACTGCTTCTGGACCTCGACCGCCAGCGTCGGGGCCGTGTCGCGGAAGGCCAGGTTCTTGGGCTCCTCGACGCCGTCCACCACCTGGGCCAGGTCGCGCACGCGCAGCACGGAGCTGCCGCGGGTCTTGACCGGGATCTCGGCCACGTCGGCGGCCGTGCGCGCCCGCGCGGCCACGCGCACCATGGCCTCGGTGGCGCCCCGGTCGGCGGAGCCGGCCGGCACGTCCACGTTCTCGTTGCGCAGCGCGCCCACCACGTCGAGCAGCGAGACGCGGTAGGCCTCCAGCCGGGCGCGGTCGACCACCACCTGGATCTCGCGCTTGGCGTCGCCCACCAGGTTGACGGCACCCACGCCCGAGACGGTCTCGAGCCGGCGCTTGACCAGCTTCTCGGCCAGGTCGGTGGCGGCCTGGGGCGACAGCCCGGGGGCGTCCACCGCCACCGAGATGACCGGCATGGCGGCCGGGTCGATGCGCTGGACGATCGGCTCCTCGATCTCGCGCGGCAGCTGGCCGCGGATGGCGGCCACCTTGCCGCGGATGTCCTGGGCCGCCACCTGGGTCGAGTTGCCGATGTGGAAGATGACCACGATGTTCGAGAGCCCCTCCTGCGAGGTGGACTCGATGGTCTTGACGCCCTCGACCGTGTTGACGGCCTCCTCGATGCGCTTGGTGACCTCGCGCTCGACGGTCTCGGGGCTGGCGCCCGGGTAGAGCGTGGTGACGGTCACCAGCGGGAACTCCACGTCGGGGAACTGGTCGACCTTGAGCTGCTGGTACGAGGTCAGGCCCAGCACGGCCAGGGCGACCATCAGCATGGTGGCGAAGACGGGTTGGCGGACGGACAGCCGGGTCAGGAACATGGCCGGCTCACTTCCCGTCGGGCTGCGGCGCGACCGGCGTCCCGGAGGAGAGTGCCGCGGGCGGGTCGAGCACCACCTGGTCGCCGGCCCGCAGGCCCTGCTTCACCTGCACCGCCTGGGCCGTCTCCAGGCCGAGCTTCACCGTCACGCGCTCGGCCTGCCCGTGGGCCACGCGGTAGACCTGGGCCTCGCCGGGGTTGCCGCCCTCGCGCACCAGCGCCGCGGGGGGAACCGTCAGCGCGCCGGGCAGGCGCCCGGCCCGCAGCACCGCGCGGGCGAACAGGCCGCCCACCAGGTCCTTGTTGCCGGGCACCTCGATGACCACCTCGAACGAGCGCGTGCGCTCGTCCACCAGCGGCGCCAGGCGCACCAGGCGACCGGCGCTGCGGTGGCCCGGCAGGGCGTCGACGGTCACTTCCGCGACCGCGCCCACGTGGACCTTGCCGAAGTCGGCCGAGGGCACCGCGGCGCGGAACTCGAGCAGCGCGTCGTCCACCAGGGTGAAGAGCGGCGCGCCGACGGCCAGCATGGCGCCCGGGTCGGCCAGGCGGCGGGCCACGCGGCCGGCGAAGGGGGCGCTGACGCGCGCGCGGCCGAGCTGCTGCGCGGCGAAGGCCTCGTCGGCGCGGGCCTGGGCCAGGGCCGCCTCGCCCACCTGCAGGCTGACCTGCGCCGCGAGGTGGTCCTTCTCGGT
>JBDIBD010000358.1:0-5391 GCA_039812725.1 Vicinamibacteria bacterium
CCCGCCGGACGCCGCCCGCCGCCGCTCATGCCAGCCGGCGCCGAGCGCCTGGGCCGGGAGTGAGTCAGGCCGGGCCGCGGGCCGCGGCCCGCGCGCGGGCCTGGGCGTCGATGGGCCGGGCGAAGTAGTAGCCCTGGGCATAGCGCAGCCCCAGCTCGAGCAGGGCCTCGACCTCCTCCTTGGCCTGCACGCCCTCGGCGATGACCGTCGCGCCGGCCTCCTGGCCCATCTCCAGGATGGCCTTGACGATCTGGCGCGCCACGCGCTTCTCGTGCACGTCGCGCACCAGGCTCATGTCGATCTTGAAGAAGCTGGCACCCAGCGTCAGCAGCGTCTCCAGCCCCGAGTAGCCCGAGCCCAGGTCGTCGATGGCGAAGGTGAAGCCCATCTCCGTGAAGGCGGCCATGGCCTCGCGGTACAGGTTGAGGTTGGCGATCACCTCGCGCTCGGTGATCTCCAGCGTCACCAGGCGCGGCGAGAGCGAGGGGCCCAGGTAGCTCAGCACGCCCCGGCCGGTGAAGCTGGCGTCGCGCACGGTGGCGGGCACCGTGTTGACGAACAGCCGGCCCTGCTCCCCCAGCAGCTCCCAGTCGTCGAAGGCCTGCTTGCGGCAGGCCCGCTCGAGCTCCTCGATCAGACCGTGGCGGGCGGCCTGCCCGAACAGCGCCAGCGGCAGCTCCAGCTCGCCGCCGCGCGGCCCGCGCGAGAGCGCCTCGTAGCCCATCACGGCCCGCGTGTGCATGTCGACGATGGGCTGGAAGCCGGTCCAGATGCGCCGGTTGTAGATGATCTCGACCAGCTCCTCGCGCTCCTGGCGCTCGCGCAGGCGCCGGCGCAGCTCGGCCGAGGCGCGCGCGTCGTCGATCAGCCGCAGCACCTGGCGCTCGGCCCGCTCGAGCGGGCTGTGCAGGATCACCGCGTAGCCCACCTCGAGCACGCTGCGCGAGCGCAGGTACGGGTTGGCCAGGCGCGCCACGCGGGTGGCGGCCAGCTCCTCCAGGCGCTCGGCCAGCTGCCGCACCTCCTCGGCCCGGAAGGGGTCCTGCGCGTTGCGGCGCGGCTGCACGAACAGCAGGAAGCGGTCGCCCTGGGTCTCGTCGCGCGCCAGCAGCTCGTCCTCGCGCACGCGGTCGGTGACCTCCAGGACGACGGGGTCGATCTGGTCGCGCAGCGACTGGTAGGCCGACGGGCCGAAGCTGCGCTCGACGCGCCCCAGCTGGGACAGGTCGAGCAGGATCAGCCCCAGGGCCCCGTGGCCGTGCAGGATCTCCGTGACCTGCTCCATGACCTCGCGGAAGGTCGGGATCATCCATCCATTCTGCGCCGGCGCCGGCCGGCCGGTCCAGCCGGGCTGGACGCCGCCGGGGGCGCGGCGGACAATGGCCGCATGCCCAGCCTCGCCACCTTGCTCCTGGCCGCCAGCGCGGCCCTGCCCGCGGAGACCACGTCGCCCGAGCCCGCGCGCCAGCTGCTGCGCTCGATCTACGAGGAGCTGGTCGACGTCAACACCGGCTACGACACCGGCCAGACCACCCCCGCGGCCGAGGCCGTGGCCCGGCGGCTGCTGGAGGCGGGCTTCGCGCGCGAGGACGTCTTCGTGGGCGGCGCGGCGCCGCACAAGGCCAACGTGGTGGTGCGCTACCGCGGCACCGGCGCCGGGCGGCCGCTGCTGCTGCTGGCCCACCTCGACGTGGTCGAGGCCCGGCGCGAGGACTGGAGCGTGGACCCCTTCACGCTGGTCGAGAAGGACGGCTACTTCTACGGCCGCGGCAGCGGGGACGACAAGGCCCAGGCCGCCATCTGGGTGGCCAACCTCCTGCGCTACAAGCAGGAGGGCCTGCGCCCCGCGCGGGACCTGATCGTGGCCCTGACCGCCGACGAGGAGGGCGGCGGGCCGTACAACGGCGTGGACTGGCTGCTCAAGAACCAGCGCGGCCTGATCGAGGCCGAGCTGTGCCTCAACGAGGGCGGCTGGGGCGAGATGCGCGGCGGCAAGCGCTTCCTGAACCTGGTGCAGGTGGGCGAGAAGCACTCCGCCACCTACCGGCTGGAGGTCCAGAACCCCGGCGGCCACAGCTCGATGCCCGTCCGGGAGAACGCCATCTACCGGCTGGCGGCGGCCCTGCAGCGGCTGTCGGCCCACGAGTTCCCCTTCCGGCTGAACGAGGTCACGCGCCACTACCTCGAGACCCTGGCCAGCCTGGAGAAGGAGCCCGTGGCCTCGCAGCTGCGCCGCGCCGCCCAGGGCGACGAGGCGGCCCTGCGCGCCGTGGCGGCGGCCTCGCCGCAGTGGAACGCGGTCACGCGCACCACCTGCACCCCGACCGGCCTGGACGGCGGCCACGCGGTCAACGCGCTGCCCCAGGTGGCGGGGGCGCGCATCAACTGCCGCATCCTGCCCGACCAGTCGCCCGAGGAGGTGCTGGCGGCGCTGCGCGCGGTGGTGGCCGACGAGAAGGTGACCGTCACGCTGCAGTCCGCCCACGGCGCCAGCCCGATGTCGCCCGAGCGCGAGGACCTGCTGGCCGCCACGCGGCGCCTGACCACCAGCTTCTGGCCCGGCGTCGTGACCCTGCCCTACATGGTCATGGGCGGCACCGACGGGCGCTACCTGCGGCAGGCCGGCATCCCGACCTACGGCGTGCAGGGGATCTTCTACGACGCCGACGACATCCGCTTCCACGGCCGCGACGAGCGCGTGGGCGTGCGCGAGCTGTACGAGGCCCAGGAGTTCCTGTACCGCCTGGTCAAGGAGCTGGCGCAGTAGCCGGCCGCCCGCGGGCCAGCCACAGCAGCGCGCCGGCCGCGGCCAGCCCCAGCAGCACCCCGCCCTGGGCCAGGCTGCGGGTCGAGAGCAGCCAGAGGCAGAAGAGGACGCCCGCGGCCGCCACCCACGGGCCGGCCGGGACCGTGAAGCCGGCCGGCTCCGCCGTCCCCCGGCGCCGCAGCACGACCAGGGCGCCGCAGGTGGCGGCGTAGGTGGCCAGGCGCACCACCGCCGAGAGCGTGGCGTTCCACTCGAAGCTGCCGTGCAGGGCCAGGGCGCCCGTGGCCAGGGCGTAGGCCGCGATGGCCGCGTGCGGGGTGTGGAAGCGCGGGTGCACGCGCCCCAGCAGCGCGGGCAGCTCGCCCGCGCGCGCCATGGCGAAGAGCAGCCGCGGCGACTGCAGGGCGTTGCCCGTGGCGTAGCCGTAGACCGAGACCATGGCCGCCAGGCTGGCCAGGGCCAGCCCCGGCGTCCCGAGCAGGGCCGCGAAGCCTCTCGCCACCGGCGCCGGCTGGCCGGCCAGGCCGGGGACCAGCCCCAGCAGCGCCACCTGCAGCAGCAGGTACACGCCCGTCACCACCGCCATGGCCGCGAGCAGCGCGAAGCCGCTGTCGCGGCGCGGGTCGCGGGCCTCGCCGGCCGGGATCAGCGGGGCCTCGAAGCCGCCGTAGGCGAAGACCAGCAGCAGCACGGCCTGGGTCCAGTCGGGCCGCACCGCCGCCTGCGCGCGGAAGACGGCCGGCTGGAAGGCCAGCAGGCCGAGGGCCGCCAGCGACAGCAGGGGCAGCAGCTTGGCCACCGTGAAGACGTTCACGGTCCAGGTGGCCTGGCGCACGCCGCGCAGGTTGACCAGCGCGACCGCCAGCGTCAGCAGCACGATCACGGCGGCACGCCCGGCCGGGCTGGCGGCGGCCGGCAGCAGCTGCGCCAGGTACTGCACGAACACGTTGAGGTTGGCGGCCACCGCCGTGACGCGGATCCAGAACGTCAGCCAGCCGGCCTCGAAGCCGGCCAGCGGGCCGAAGGCCGCGCGGGTGTAGAGGTACGGCCCGCCGGCCTCGCGGAAGCGGCTGGCCACCTCGGCGAAGCACAGCACCACCAGCAGCGTCCCCGCCCCGGCCAGCACGTAGGCCAGCGGGCTCCAGCCGCCGGCCAGGGCCGCGATGGTGCCGGGCAGCCCGAAGACGCCGCTGCCGATCACGCCGTTGACCACCGCGGCGGCCAGGTCGCGGCGGCCGATGGCGCGCACCAGGCCCGGCGCGGGAACGGCCGAGGGCATGGCGGATTATGGCCCCGGCCGCGGGATGCGCGGATAATGGGCCCACACGCCCGAGGGAGGCAGCGTTGGCCCTGATCCACTCTCCACGACCGCGGACCCGGCGCCTCATGCGCCTGCTGCGCGAGCGCGAGCGCGTCCCCGCCGCCGAGCGGGCGGCCTTCGACCGCGAGGTGCTGCGCAGCCTGGGCCGGCCGCGCGCGGTGGTCTTCACGGACACCGCCGACTTCACCATCCGCTCCGTGCGCGACGGCATCCTGCACTTCATGATGTCGTTCACCTCCGCGGCCGGGCAGGCCGCGCGGCTGGTCGCGGCGCACGGCGGCGAGGTGGTGAAGATGGAGGGCGACAGCCTGCTGCTGCGCTTCGACGGCGTGACCGCTGCCTGCCGGGCCGTGCGCGAGATGGAGGCCCTGCTGCGGCGCTTCAACCGCGGCCGGGCCGCGAGCGAGCGCGTGCGCTTCAGCTACGGCATCGGCTGGGGCGTGGTGCTGGACCTCGAGGACGACCTGTTCGGCCTGGAGGTCAACCTGGCCTCGAAGCTGGGCGAGGACCTGGCCCGGCCGGGCGAGGCTCTGCTGACGCCCGCGGCGGTGGCGGCCCTGGACCGGCGCTGGCGCGGGCGCCTCGAGCCGCACGCCTCGCTGCGCGTGGTGGACGAGGTGGTCGAGGTCCAGCGCCTGCGGCTCTCCGCCGCCGCCCCGGTTGACAGGCCGTCGCGGCGGCCCTGATACTCCGCCCCATGCCCCCCTTCGGACTGCCGTGGCGCCGCTCGACCGCCCTGGGCCCGCTCGAGACCCAGGTCATGGAACAAGTCTGGGGCGGCCCCGACCCGCTCAGTGTGCGCGACGTGCACGAGGGCCTGGGGGGCGAGCTGGCCTACACCACGGTCATGACCACGCTCGACCGGCTCTTCAAGAAAGGCCTGCTGCAGCGCCGGCGCGAGGGCCGCGGCTTCCTCTATTCCGCGCGAGTCACGCGCGAGGACCTGTCGCGCGGCGTGGCCGGCGCCGTGGTCGAGGCCCTGCTGGGCGGCGAGCCGGCCGCGCGGCCGATCCTGTCGGGCATCGTGGACGCCGTCAGCGAGAAGGACCGCGCCATGCTCGACGAGCTGGAGCTGCTCGTGCGGCGCAAGCGGCGCGAGCTGGAGGGGCGCGAGCCATGAGCTACTGGCTGCTGGTGGGCCTGCTGGCCGCCGCGACCTACGGCCTGGCGAGCGCGCTGGGCAGCCTGGTGGTGGCGGCGGCCTGGCGACTGAGCGCGCCGCTGCGCCGGCTCTCGGGCGCCCGGGGCGCGCGGCTCCTGCTGGCGCTGCGGGGCTTCCCGGCCGCCTGCGGCCTCACGGTGG
>JBDIBD010000359.1:0-5388 GCA_039812725.1 Vicinamibacteria bacterium
CGTCGCGGCCGTCTCCGGCGACAGCGCCAGGCGCCCCTGCGCGAAGAGCTGCCCGTCACGGACCGGCAGCGGGCCGCGCGGCGGCGGCTGGGCGTTCGCCGTCGCCAGGCCCGGGAGCAGCGCCACCAGCGCCGCGCGGCACGCGATAATGGGCGCGCGCATGTCGATCGCCGTCATTCTCGTCTACCTCTCGGCCTACCTCACCTTGTGCGTCAGCGCCCTGCGCGAAGGCCGCCCGGCCGGGGACCGCCGGCCCACGTGGCTGCTGGCGCTCTCGGCCGCCGGCGACGTGCTGGGCGGCGTGGGCGTCTTCCTCTACGCGCTCGACGTGCGCCTGCAGGGCCCCTGGCTGCCGCTGTGGCGCGGCGTGGCGGCGCTGCTGGCGCTGGTGGTCTTCGTGGACAGCTTCTTCGCCCACCGGATGATGCTCGAGACGCCGCCGCACCCCGAGGTCGGGCCGCACGGGCACGAGCGCGCCGTGCACGCGTTCATGCTGTTCGGCATGGCCTTCCACCTGCCGCTCCTGTGGATGAACTTCCGCCTGGCGTTTCCCGCTCCGCTCGTCCACTGAAAGCCACGCCAGCCTTGCGCCGCGGGCCGCGAGCCCACATCATGTCCTTCTGCGCACGGGGGATGAGGGGGAGTCATGTCCACGAAGAGCTTCGACGCGTTGATCGCCGCCGGCGAGGGGGATGCCGCTCTCGCGGCCTTGCTGAACCAGGCCCGCTCGCTGGCCGAGGTGGTGGCCCTCGGGGCGGCCCGCGGTTTCGTCTTCGGCGAGGACGAGGCGCGCGCGGGCCTGCAGCGGCTCCGCGCGCGCGAGCTCGACGAGGACGAGCTGGAGGCGGTGGTGGGCGGGGCCGGGCGTAAGTCCGGCGAGGGCCAGAAGGACTTCCTGAAGGTCACGCTGAAGGAGGTCTTCATCACGAGCTTCTAGCTGGAGCTCCTGCCGCCGGCGCGCGGGCCCGAGCGGCAGGTCCTTCGCTCCCCAGCGGGACGGTGTCGCTCAGGATGACGACAGCGGGACGGCGCCGCTCAGGCTGACGAGAGCGAGCCCGGCCCCGAGGAGTGACGGTGCGGGGGCCCTGTGGCACAATCCGCCCGGTCACCAAGGGAGGACGCAATGTCGGATCGCAACAAGGCCAGGCTCGTCAGCGGCGGGCACAAGGGGGCCGAGGCGGAGTTCGGCCGCTGCGCCCAGCGCTGGGGGCTCAAGGAGGTCACGCTCTCGTTCGAAGGCCACCAGATGGAGTGGAGCCAGGACGTGCGCGTGCTCTCGGCCGAGGAGCTGGCCAAGGGCGACGTCAGCATGGAGATCGTGTCGCAGCGCCTGGGGCGCAGCTACACCAACATCCAGCAGATCCGCCGGGTGGTGCAGTCGCTGTTCCACATGGTCAAGGAGACCTACGAGGTCTACGTGGTGGGCTGGATCCAGCCCGACAACACCGTGCAGGGCGGCACCGGCTGGGGCGTCGAGCTGGCCAAGTTCTTCAACCGGCCGGTGTGGGTCTTCGACCAGGAGAAGAAGGGCTGGTTCAACTGGGACGGGCAGGCCTGGAAGGCCGGCACGCCCACGCTGCCGGAGCGCCCCTTCGCCGGCACGGGCACGCGCAACCTGAGCGAGGACGGCCGCCAGGCCATCCAGCAGCTGTTCCAGCGCTCGTTCGGCCCTGCCCAGGCCTGAGGCCGGGGCGCAGCCTCTCGGGCGGGGCCTGGGCCCCGCCCGTTTCTGTTTTCGGACCCTGGAGAACCGAGCATGACCCGCAGGCAGCTGGCCGCCCTCCTGGCCGTGGCCGCCGTCGTCTCCCCGCCGGCCCGCGGCGGGGAGGCCGCTCGCCGGGCGATCCTGCCTCCCGAGCTGCCTTGGCAGGGACGCAGCCTCGAGCTGGTGGCGCCGCCCTCCGACCCCTGGCTCACGCCGGCCGAGCGCGACGGGTTCAGGCTGACGCCGTCCTACGACGAGACGCTGGCCTACCTCCGCCGGCTGGCGGCGCAGGCCCCCGAGATCCAGCTGGTCAGCCTGGGCAAGAGCCCGGAGGGGCGCGACCTCTGGCTGGCCGTGGTCTCGAAGGAGCGCGCGCGCACGCCCGACGACCTGCGGCGCGCCGGCAAGCCGCTGCTTTTCGCCCAGGCCGGCATCCACTCGGGCGAGATCGACGGCAAGGACGCGGGCCTGATGCTGCTGCGGGACCTGACCGTGGGCGGCCGCCAGAAGGCCCTGCTCGAGCGCGCCAGCCTGCTGTTCCTGCCGATCCTCAACGTGGACGGCCACGAGCGCGCCTCGGCCTTCAGCCGGATCAACCAGCGCGGCCCGGAGAACGCCGGCTGGCGCACGACCGCGCGCAACCTGAACCTCAACCGCGACTACGCCAAGCTCGACGCCCCGGAGACGCGGGCCCTGGTGCGGGCCCTCGACACGTGGCAGCCCGACCTGTACCTGGACCTGCACGTCACCGACGGCATGGACTACCAGCACGACGTGACCTTCGGCTGGAACGGCCGCAACGCCTACTCGCCCCTCATCGTGGACTGGCTGGATCAGGGCCTGAAGCCGGCCCTGGAGCGCGAGCTGCGCGAGTGGGGCCACCTGCCCGGGCCGCTGATCCAGCCGATCGACAACGACGACCCGGCCAGCGGGCTGGTGGACTGGACGGCCGACCCGCGCTTCTCGACGGGCTACGGCCACGCCCGCCACCTGGCCACCGTGCTGTTCGAGAACCACTCGCTCAAGCCCTACCGCCAGCGCGTGCTGGGGGCCTACGTCTCGCTCGTGGCCTGCCTGCGGACGCTGGGAGAGCAGGGCGCCGCGCTGCGCGAGGCCACGGCCGCCGACCGCGCCGACCGGCCCGCGCGCATCCCGCTGGCCTGGAAGGCCCCCCAGAAGGCCGGCGAACCGCTGACCATCGCCGGAGTCGCCTGGCGCAAGAGCCACTCGCCGATCTCGGGCGGCACGCGGGTCGAGTGGCTGGGGCGGCCCGAGGTCCAGACCCACGCCACGCTGAGCTACGACACGCCGGCCGTCGAGGTCGAGCGGCCGCGGGCCTGGTGGGTGCCGCCCGCCTGGGCCGACGTGATCGAGCGGCTGGCCCTGCACGGCATCGCCCTCGAGCGCACCAGCGAGCCGCGCGAGGTCGAGGCGGAGATGTACCGGGTGACCGACTTCAAGCTGGGCGCGCCCTTCGAGGGCCACGCGACCGTCGCGCCGACGCTGGCGGTCGAGCGCCGGCGCGAGCGCTTCCCGGCCGGCTCGGCGCGCGTCACGGCCGACCAGCCGCTGGGCGAGCTGGCGGCGCTGCTGCTCGAGCCGGCCTCGCCCGACTCGTTCTTCCAGTGGGGCTTCTTCCTCGAAGTGCTGGCGCGCACCGAGTACGTCGAGGCCTACGTGATGGAGCCGATGGGAGCGGCCATGCTGGCCGAGGACCCGGCCCTGAAGGCCGAGTTCGAGCAGCGGCTGAAGCAGGACCCGGCCTTCGCGGCCTCGCCGGCCGAGCGGCTGCAGTGGCTCTACAGGCGCACCCCCTTCGCCGACGAGCGCCACGGCCTGTACCCCGTGGCGCGGGAGCTGCGGTGAGCGGCCCGCGCCGTCCCCGCGCGGGCCGCACGCTACCGGCGGCCCTGCTGGCCCGCGCGGTCGAGCGGCTGCCGGTGGGCCTCGCGCTGCTCGACGACCAGGGCCGCGTGACGCTCTGCAACGGGGCCCTGGCCCTGCTGCTGGGCCTCGCGCCGGAGGACCTGCAGGGGCGCGACTTCTTCCGCGATGCAGCCCCGTCCCTCGACGACAGCGCCGGCGCCGCCTTCCGCCAGGGTCTGCGCGACGGGGCCCTGGACCGCGACATGGACTGCCGGCTGGCGGGCGTGGAGCAGGCCCTCGACGTGCGCGTGCGCCTCGGCCTGGTGGACGACGGCCACGCCCTGCTGCTGCTGGAGGACAACTCGCGCCTCAAGCGCACCGAGCGGGCCATCGAGGCCGCCCTGCTCGAGGCCCAGGACCAGGCCACCCGCGACGCGCTGACCGGCCTGCACAACCGGCGCTTCGTCGAGATGGTGCTGCCGTCCGAGCTGGCCCGGGCCCAGCGCCACGACGTGCCGCTCTCGCTGTGCGTCGTGGACGTGGACCACTTCAAGCTGGTCAACGACCGCCACGGCCACCCCGTCGGCGACCTGGTGCTGGTGCGCCTGGCCACCGCCATGCAGCGCATGCGGCGCGTCTCCGACACCTGCGCCCGCATCGGTGGCGAGGAGTTCTGCCTGCTGCTGCCCCACACCGGGGCCAGGTCGGCGGAGGCGGCGGCCGAGCGCGTGCACCGCGTGGTGCGGGCCCTGCGCTTCGAGGAGGTCCCCGACCTGCGCGTGACGGTCTCGATCGGCATCGCCACGACCCCGGAGCCGATCGAGCCCGGCAGCTCGTACGAGGCCCTGGGGCGCCAGTTGCTGGCGCGCGCCGACGGCGCGCTCTACGAGGCCAAGCGCAGCGGCCGCAACCGGACCGTCAGCGCGCCGTAGGCCTGAGCGACGTCTTCGAGCTTCCGTCATCCTGAGCGACAACGTCGCGCCTGGAGCGAAGGATCTGCCGGGTCGGCTGCCGTCGTCGAGCCGCCTTCGGCGACGCTGGACGATCAGGTCCTTCGTCGCCGGCTTGGACGGCGGCTCCTCAGGATGACGAGGGCGTTTCTTCGGCGCCCGGCACGGCGTGGCGGCCGCTCAGGCCCCCTGGGCCGCGCCGACGGCCCGGCCGAAGAGCTGGCGCAGGCGCTCCTGCTGCTTCGCCCCGAGGCGTGCGCAGCTGCGCTGCATCAGGGGCAGCACCTCGCGGTCGTCGGCCTCCGTCAGCGGCTGGCGGCCGCGCGCCTTGTCGACGTAGTCGGCCAGCCGCTGCCGGTCGCGCCCGGGCAGGGCCGCGTACAGAGAGCCGTGCAGCCGCGTCAGCTCGGCCTGCTCGGCCGGGGAGAGCGCCGGCAGGCCTCGTCCCAGGCGCTCGTAGGAGCGGCGCAGGAGGTCGGGCGGCTCGAGCACCTGCGCCTGGCTCGCCAGCATCAGCCGCTCGCTGGTGGCGCGGTCGAGGAACGGCAGCTCCCTGGCCGCGTGGCCGAGGGCCTCGTCGAGGCGCGCCCCGAAGCCGGTCGGGTGCTGGACCGCCGCCAGCAGGGCCTGCTCCGCCTGCGCCGCCTGGGCCTGTTTCGACTCGGGGGCCCAGATCACCAGGGCCAGCTCGTGCCAGCCCTCGCGCCACACGGTCAGGCGCGACCACTCGCCTCCGGCCGGGCCTTCGCGGCGGCCCTCCAGGGTGAGCGCCGCGCGCTGGCCGACGCGGGCCTCGCCACGCCGCTTCTCCGCGAAGCCCGGGGCCAGCGGCCGCCAGGACCGCAGCGTGAGGTCGAGCGCCTCGGG
>JBDIBD010000360.1:0-5331 GCA_039812725.1 Vicinamibacteria bacterium
GTTCACCGGCGCGCCGCCCGCGCCCGGCGGTGGACGAAGACCGCCAGGCCGGCCATGACGCCGTCTCCCAGCGCCGAGAGCGGCACCAGCCAGGGGACCGTGGTGAGGAGCGAGATGCCGCACAGGAAGGCCACCGCGAGGGACTTGGTCATGACCATGACGGTCACGCGGCCGTGGACGTGGAGATCGTACACGTAGGCGGCCGCCACCACCACGTGGAAGGCCCCCGCCTGGCGTGGGAAGAACAGGGGCCGCACGTCGTGGAAGCCGCCGAAGGCCAGCCCCCACTCGGTCAGGAACAGCAGCACCACGCCGATGGCCAGGCTGTGCAGCGCCACCAGCAGGACGTAGAGGCGCTCGAGGCGGGGCCAGTCGGGCGGGCTCACGCGGCCTCCGTCGCCGAGTGGCCTGCGGCGGCGCTGGACCGCCCCGTCATCCTGAGCGACACCGCCGAGCCTGGAGCGAAGGATCGCCCCGTCATCCTGAGCGACACCGCCGCGCCTGGAGCGAAGGATCTGTCGGGTCGTACAGGCGTTGCTCCCGTCGCCGAGTCGCCTGCGGCGGCGCTGGACCGACAGGTCCTTCGTCGCCGGGCCGGGCGGAGCTCCTCAGGATGACGAATGGGGGGGATCCTCCCACCAGGCCCGCACGGGCTGCGGGTGGGCCTTGGCCCGGGCCGGCAGTCCGAGCCGCTGCAGCTCGGCCAGCACGGCCTCGACCGCGGCGGGCACGGCGGCCCGCAGCGGCGGCGACAGCCCGGGTCCCGTGTGGGCGTGCAGGGGGATGGCGCCCACCAGCAGCATCTCGCGCGGGGCCTGGCCGGCGAAGCGGGCGATCAGCAGGGCCTCGTGCAGGCCCGGGTCGTGGGGCGAGAGGCGCGGCTGGGGGGCGTGCTGGAACATCTGGCCGTCGCGGTAGAGCCGCAGCTCGCCGGGCAGCCCGGCGGCGTGCACGGTGTCGACCAGCAGCAGCGCGTCGACGCCGTGGATGTAGGGGGACAAGTCCAGCCCCGGCGTGCCGAGGTCCTCGACGGCCACGGCCGGGTCGAACTCCCAGCCGGCTCGCAGGGTCTCGATCACGTAGGGGCCGAAGCCGTCGTCGCCCATGAGCACGTTGCCGAGGCCCACCAGCGCGACGCGCACGGCCCCCTCAGTCGCGCCCGCCACGGGACAGGAAGGCCGCCAGGGCCCGGTCGGGCCCCTGGAGGTGCTCCTGCAGCCAGTCGTGCAGGGCGGTGGCGGCCGCCAGCGAGGAGGGCACGTCGCCGGCCACGAAGCGGCGCTCCAGCTCGCGCAGCTCGTCCATGAGGCGCTCGTGGGCCTGCAGGTGGGCCTCGTAGGCCGGGTAGGACTCGAGCCGCATGAGCAGCTGCTCGGAGAGGAAGTGCATCAGGGTGAAGTCGACCAGGTGGCGCAGGATGCCTGCGGCCAAGTCGCGTCCCTCGCCGCCGCCCGCCGCCGTCCGGAAGGCCTCCACCAGGCGCAGCTGGACGGCGTGCTCGTTCTCGAGGGTCGCGGGGGCGGAGGCCGCCCCCGCGGGACTCTCGCCGGTCGTCACAGCACTTTCACTCGGGCCAGCTCCCGCCCCTCCGGGTCCAGCGTGTGCACCGCGCACGCCAGGCAGGGGTCGAAGGAGTGTACCGTGCGCAGGACCTCCAGGGGACGCTGCGGGTCGGCCACGGGGTTGCCCACCAGCGAGGCCTCGTAGGGCCCCTTCTGCTGCTTGTCGTCGCGCGGGCTGGCGTTCCAGGTGGTCGGCACCACGGCCTGGTAGTTGGCGATCTTGCCGTCCCGGATCACCACCCAGTGCGAGAGCGTGCCGCGCGGGGCCTCGTGGAAGCCGAAGCCGCGCACCTCGCCCTTGGGGAACTCGGGCTTGACGTAGATGTCGGTGTCGCCGCCCTTGATGTTGGCGATCAGCAGCTCCCAGTGCTTGAGCGCCATGTCGGAGATGACCGCGGTGCGCACGGCGCGGGCCGCGTGGCGGCCCAGGGTCGACTGCAGCATGGCCGGCGTGACCTTGACGCCGGCGATGGCCGAGACCTTGGCCAGGGCCGCGTCGGCCCACTTCTTCGTCGGCTCGTGGCCGCCCACGTAGCCCACCAGCACCTGCGCCAGCGGCCCGACCTGCATGGGCTTGCCCATGAAGCGCGGCGACTTGACCCAGGAGTACTTCCCGTCGTCCTCGAACTTGGTGTACTTGGGGACCGTGCTCTCCTCGTAGGGGTGCTTGGTCCAGTCGCCGTCGTACCAGGAGTGGGCGATGCACTCCTTGACGTTGTCCTTGAAGTAGGGGTCGTCGAAGCTCTTGATGGCCTTGAAGGTGCCGAAGTCGCCGTCGAAGATGGTGCCGCCGGGCAGGTCGAACTCGGTGCCCTTGGAGTCGATCGGCAGGTCGGGGACGGCCAGGTAGTTCTTGACGCCCGCGCCGTAGCTCAGCCACTCGGGGTACATGGCGCCGATGGCGCACACGTCGGGGACGTAGACCTGCTGCACGAAGGCCACCACCTCGTCGAGCAGGCTCTTGACCGTGTAGAGCTTCTCCATGTTGAGCGTGGCCTGGTTGTCGAGGTTGATGGCGTTGGCCACGCCGCCCACGGCCAGGTTCTGGATGTTGGGGGTCTTCGAGCCCAGCAGGGCCACCACCTGGTTGGCCTTGCGCTGGTACTCGAGCGCCTCGAGGTAGTGCGAGACCGCCAGCAGGTTGACCTCGGGCGGCAGCTTCATGGCCGGGTGGCCCCAGTAGCCGTTCTGGAAGATGCCCAGCTGGCCGCCGTCCACGAAGCCCTTGAGCCGGTCCTGCACGGCCTTCAGCTGCAGCTTGTTGTTGGTGGGCCAGGGCGAGACCGTCTCGGCGATGGCCGCGGCCTTGGCCGGGTCGGCCTTCAAGGCCGAGACCACGTCCACCCAGTCGAGCGCCGACAGGTGGTAGAAGTGCACGATGTGGTCGTGCAGCGCGTGCGCGATCACGATCAGGTTGCGAATGTACTGGGCGTTCTTGGGGACCTCTAGCTGCAGGGCGTTCTCGACCGCGCGCACCGAGGCGATGGCGTGCACGGTGGTGCAGACGCCGCAGAAGCGCTGGGTGAACAGCCAGGCCTCGCGCGGGTCGCGCCCGAGCAGGATGTTCTCGATGCCGCGCCACATCTGGCCGGAGGCCCAGGCGTTGCGGACGGCGCCGCCGTCCACCTCGACGTCGATGCGCAGGTGGCCCTCGATGCGCGTGACGGGGTCGATGGTGATGCGTGCCATGGCGTCCTCCTAGGCCCGCCCCTCGGGGCGGGTGCTGGCCAGGATCGGGAAGGTCTTGACGGCCGCGACGTAGAGCAGGACCTCGGCGGCCACGATGCCGACGGTGATCAGGAACTCGGGGACGGCCGGGAAGTACGTCCAGTTCGAGCCCGGCGAGAAGGCCACCAGGTAGACGTTGACGCGGTAGACCGCGCCGCCCAGGGCCAGCAGCAGCGCCGCCTTGAGCTGCGTGGCCGGGCGGGCGCGGCCGGCCTCGGAGCCGAGCAGCGCCAGGGCGGCGGCCAGCAGCCCCAGCTCGACCAGCAGGGCCAGGCCGAAGCGGCTCGCCACCAGCGGCAGCTCGCCCGCCACCGCGATGTCGATCACGCGCAGAGCCAGCCAGCCGGCGGTCACCTGGAGGGCCACCCTGGAGAGCGCGGCCAGCATCCGGCCCTCGTAGGGCCGCCCGAAGGCCCGCGCGGCCAGGGCGCTCTCGAGCACCACCGCCGCGTAGCCCATGATGATGGCGTTGACGAGAAACAGCAGCGGCAGCCAGGAGGTCTGCCAGAGCGGGTGCACGCGCGGGCCGGGCAGCATCATCATGGTGCCCAGCGAGGACTGGTGCATGGTGGGCAGCAGCAGGCCCAGGGCCACGATCCAGACCAGGGCCTGGTCGAGGAAGCGCAGGGCCCGCTCGGAGGTCGCGCGCAGGCTGTCGGAGCCCGTCGCGCGCCACTTCTCGAAGGCCGCCGGCGACAGCTCGACCGCCAGGACGGCCACGTAGGTGGCCACGCACAGGGCCACCTCGAGCTGGGGCGAGCCGGACCAGCGCCAGAAGTACACCGGCACCTTCCACAGCTCCCAGAAGCGGCCGAGGTCGATGGTCACGGCCAGCACCGCCAGGCCGTAGCCCAGCAGGCTGGTCAGCAGGGCCGGGCGCACGAGCGGGTGGTACTGGCCCTTGTTGAGGATGTAGACCAGCAGGGCCACGGCGTAGCCGCCGCAGCCGAGGGCGGTGCCCGTCACCACGTCGATGGCGATCCAGATGCCCCAGGGATAGCCGTCGTTGAGGTTGGAGACGGCGCCCAGGCCGGCCGCGAAGCGCCACAGCGCGACGACCGCGCCGAGGCCCGCCAGCCAGAGCAGGGTGCGCATCGGGCGGGTCCACATCTCCCCGCCCACCGGAGCGTGCAGGCCGTGGGTCTCGGTGCTCACGCGCCAGCCTCCTTTCCGCCCTCGTCCACGGGCTTGCCGCGGCGGTTGCGCAGCATCACGAAGCCCAGGGCCGCGTAGAGCGCCACCGGGGCCACGAAGCCCTGGTAGAGCGTGTGGTGCACGCGCCGCATGTAGGCCGGCACGCTCTCGCCCACGTCGGGCAGGCCCAGCTTCTCGAAGGGCACGTGCGACAGGTACAGCACCTGGGTGCCGCCGGCGTCGGTCTCGCCGTAGATCTTCCTGACGTAGCGGTCGGGGCTCTCGGCCAGGCGCCGCTTGGCCTCGGCCAGGAGCTCGCTGCGCTTGCCGTAGACCACCGCCCCGCGCGGGCAGACCTCGCAGCAGGCCGGGCCCTGGCCCCGCTCGAAGTGGCTCAGGCCGCCCTCCTGCTTCATGGCCGCTCCCGGGGGGACGCGGTGGCGGCACAGCTCGCACTTGACGATCTTGGGCGAGGCCTTCTCGAACTCGAACTTCGGCACGCCAAAGGGGCAGGCCATCTGGCAGTAGCGGCAGCCCACGCAGTACTTCGGGTCGTAGCCGACGATGCCCGTGACCGGGTCCTTCTGCAAGGAGTGCAGCATGCAGGCGCTGGCGCAGGCCGGGTCGACGCAGTGCAGGCACTGGGCCTTGAAGAACGAGACGTGCTGGCCTTCCCTGTAGAGCTTGATGACGTTCTTGGTGCGGCCGTTCAGGTCGAGCGGGGCCTGGTGCAGCCCGTCCAGGCTGGTGTCGGGCTCGAGGTTGTTGGCCTCGCGGCAGGCCACCACGCAGGCCTTGCAGCCGATGCAGAGGGTGGTGTCGTAGAGCATGCCGAGGGCTCCCGGGGGGGCCTCGAGGGGCGCGGCCGCGGAGGCCGCCGGCGCCACCGCCGCCGCGGCCCCCGACC
>JBDIBD010000361.1:0-5325 GCA_039812725.1 Vicinamibacteria bacterium
CGGTCGACGCAGTTGAACGAGGCGTTGAGGCGCCCGCCCGAGTACCAGGCGAAGTCGACCTCGTCGTAGTCCACGTCCAGCACCTGCTGCCAGGGGTGGAACCAGGTCAGGGTCTTGGCCTGCTCGCCCCAGAACCACTCGGGGTTGTCCAGCGACAGGCGGTACAGGCGCTGGTACTCCTCCAGGCTGCGGATGTGCGCGCGCGCGGCGATCTCGGACTTGACCGGGAAAATCTCGTTCGACAAGGCGCTCTCCTCCCTCGGGACGCTTCCGTCCGCCACGGGCGGCGCCGGCCCCCCGGCGCCGCCCTTCGCCGGCTCAGAACATGAAGACCTGCAACTGGACCTGAAACTGGTTGCGGTCGGGCTGGCCCTTGACGTGCTGCTGGCCCCAGCCCGCCTTCAGGTTGCGGTTGTGGCCCTTGAGCCACCAGGCCAGGCCGAGCTGGAACTGCTCCTTGTCGGCCGTGGCCGAGGGCTTGAAGTCCTGCTTCTCGTACTGGACGTACGGGGAGACCCGGGCCTTCGCGGCGTACCAGCCGGCTTCCACCAGGTAGGCGTCCTGCTCGACCAGGCTCGGCAGCAGCTGGCCGCCGTCGGCGTGCAGCCAGTTGCCCTGCAGGCTCAAGCCGTTCTTCCCCCCCACCGGGTGATCGTAGTAGACGTCCAGGGAGTAGGTCTTGTAGCTCTTCTGGGCGTCGATGCTGCCGCCCAGGGCCAGGATCTTCTTGGTGCCCTGGTTGGTGCCGGTGTAGAAGAAGCCGGTCTCGGCCTCGAGCGGGTACCAGACCAGGCGCGCGCCCATGCGCAGGGCGTTGCGCGACTGCTGGCCGCGCACGCCCTGCAGCACCCAGGCGCGGTACTCCAGGTGCTTCCCCGCCGGGTAGCCGCGCAGCTGCAGGCCGTAGTCGCGGCCGGTGCGGGCCTGCAGCGGCGTCGAGCTGACGAAGCTGTAGGGCCCGTAGTCGACCGGCAGCAGGGTGGCCGCCGACTGCACGCAGTTGTGGCACAGGGCCGGCAGCATCATGCCGGCCTCCACCTTGAAGGCGTCGTTGTGGTTGTACGTGACGTAGGCGTCCTGGACGAAGATGTTGCCCTCGTTCTTGGCCGCGCTGGCCGCGGTGTCGCCCTTGCCCAGGTTGGGGCTGTCGGTCTCGAAGAAGAAGGTCCACTTCTCCGAGAGCTTGCCGCCGAACAGCACGCGGAAGCGCCGCAGGAACAGGTTCTGCGAGGTGTGCTCGCCGTCGGCCGTGTCCAGGAACTCGGCCTGGGGCTGGGCCAGGAAGCCCAGCTTGATGTTGGTGCTGCCGTCCTTCGAGTCGATCTGCCACTGGGCCCGCGCCGGCGCGGCGAGGAGCAGCAGCGTGGCGGCCGCCAGCGCGGCCCGCTTGAGGCTGGTCGAGGTCCGCATGGTTCCCCCTTGCGCTACTCGGCGCCGATGCCGAGGTAGGTGCGCAGCTTCTCGTCTTCGAACATGGCCTCGGCCCGCTCCTCGCGCGAGGCCAGCGAGGCCAGGATGCCGACCGCGAACGAGACCGTCATGGACACGATGGCCGGGTTCTTGAGCCCGAACAGCGCGGTCGGGTACTTGAAGATGTCGACCCAGACGGTGGGGCTGATGACGATCAGGAAGACCGACAGGAAGGCGCCGGTCAGGATCGACCAGACCGCCCCGGCGGTGGTGAAGCGCTTCCAGATGATCGACAGCAGCAGCGAGGGGAAGTTGGCGCTGCAGGCGATGGCGAAGGCCAGGCCCACCATGAAGGCCACGTTCTGGCCCTTGAAGACCACCCCCAGCAGCACGGCCGCGATGCCGAAGACCACGGTGGCCCGGCGGGCCACGGTCACCTGCTCCTGCTCGGTGGCCTGGCCGTGCTTGACCACGTGGGTGTAGATGTCGTGGGACAGGGCCGAGGCCCCGGCCAGGGTCAGCCCGGCCACCACCGCCAGGATGGTGGCGAAGGCCACCGCGGCGATGAAGCCCAGGAAGGGCGTGCCGCCCAGCACCTCGGCCAGCAGGGGTGCGGCCATGTTGCCGCCCTTGTCGATCTTGGCGATCAGGTCGCGGCCCACCAGCACCGAGGCGCCGAAGCCCACGATCGGGATGATGATGTAGAAGTAGCCGATGAAGCCGGTGGCGTAGAGCACCGACTTGCGCGCGGCCTTGGCGTCGGGGACGGTGTAGAAGCGCATCAGGATGTGCGGCAGCCCCAGCAGGCCCAGCATCAGCGCCAGGCCCAGCGAGACCGCGTCGACCGGGCTCGTGACCAGGCCGCCGGGCTCGAGGGCGCCCTGGCCGATGGGCTGCTGCACCTTCTGCTTGGTCTCGATCGTGGCGCCGGGGTTGGCCGGGTCCGGGGCCTGGGTGGTGACCTCCACGGTCTGCTGCGCCAGCGTGACCTGCTTGTAGAGCTCGCCCGGGCTGAAATTGAACTTGGCCAGCACCATGATCGTGAGGATCGTGACGCCGGTCAGGAGCAGCACGGCCTTGATGATCTGCACCCAGGTGGTGGCGATCATGCCGCCGAAGAGCACGTAGGCCATCATGACCGCGCCGACGATGACCACGGCCCACTCGTAGCTGATGCCGAACATCAGCTTGATCAGGTTGCCGGAGCCGACCATCTGCGCGATCGTGTAGAACAGCACCGTCAGGATGCCGCCGATGGCCGAGGCGATGCGCACCGGCCGCTGGCTCAGGCGGAAGGCCACCACGTCGGCGAAGGTGTACTTGCCGAGGTTGCGCAGGGGCTCGGCGATCAGGAACATCAGCGCCGGCCAGCCCACCAGCCAGCCGGTGGCGTAGATCATGCCGTCGTAGCCCTTCATGGCCACCAGGCCGGCGATGCCCAGGAACGAGGCGGCGCTCATGTAGTCGCCGGCCAGGGCCAGGCCGTTCTGCAGGCCGCTCACGCTGCGGCCGGCGGCGTAGAACTCCTTGGCGGAGCGGGTGCGGCGGGCGGCCCAGTACGTGATGGCCAGCGTGATGCCCACGATGACGACGAAGAAGGCGATGGCCGAGGCGGTCGGCGTGCCCAGCGAGGTTTGCATGTCGGCTCTCCTTTGCCGGCGCCGGCCTAGGACTTGACCCGGTCGCGGAGCTTGGCGACTTCGCGGTCGTAGGACGTGTTGGCCCAGGCCACGTAGACGGCCGTGAGCACCCAGGAGACCACGATCACGGCCACCCCGACCGGGATGCCGAGGGTGGTGGCCTCGCCGATCTTCGTGGCCATGTAGGGCTTGTCGAGGGCGATCAGCAGGATGTAGCCGTAGTACAGGACGAACAGCGCCAGGGTCAGCACGATCGAAAGCGTCCAGCGTTTCCGGACGAGGTTCTTGAAGTCCGCCGACTCGAGCAGGTCGTGGGCCGATTTGTGCACGCTCTCCTCCTCTTTCTCCCCGGGCTGGCCGGCTGGCCGTCCCGTCCGACTCCCGCCAGCGGGGTCGCCCGCTAGCTCAGCTCCCTCAGCGTTCGGGCCCCCAGCCGCGCGCGCAGGGCCAGGAACAGCTCGGCCGTGGCCAGCGCGTCGGAGAGGGCGTGGTGGTTGCGGTAGCGCGGCAGCCCCAGCCGCTCGCGGGCCTCCGGCAGGGCCGTGGGCGGCGGCTGGGGGTGGGGGTGGAAGCGCTGCTGGCGGTAGCCCAGCTTGAGCGCCAGCTCGACCGTGTCGACCACCTTCGGCCGGGGCCAGGCCAGGCCGCAGCGGCGGTAGCCGGCGCGCAGGAAGGCCAGGTCGAGCCGGGCGTAGTGCAGCAGCAGCACGCCCTCGCGCAGGCGCGCGTCGACCTCGGGCAGGACCTCCGCCAGGGCCGGGGCGTGGCCGAGCTCGGAGGGGAGGATGTGGTGGGCCCGCAGGCCCTCGAGCGAGAGGCGCTCGGGCCCGGCCGGGCGCACCAGCGTGTAGTACTGCTCCCCGAGCCGCACCACGCCGCCGCGCACCGGCACCAGGCCCACCGACAGGATCTGGTCGCTCTGCGGGCGCAGCCCCGAGGTCTCGAGGTCGAGGGCCCAGTAGGTCAGGGTGTCCCAGGCGGGCGAGGACCAGAAGAGCATGCTCACCCCAGCCGCTCGACCGCGTAGCGCAGGGCGGTGGCCTGCTGCATCTCGCCCAGCGTCACGAAGGTCTCCTTGAGGTGCCGGCGCTCGAGCGAGGACAGCTCGTCGAGGCGCACGCGGTTGTCGGGCGTCTGGCCGGCCCGCAGGGCCTGCAGCTGGGCCCGCAGCCGCAGCCGCAGCAGGAACCGGAAGGCCTCGGTCAGGGTGGTCGCGCCCTCGCGGCTGAGGGTCCCGCCGGCGGCCGCCGCCTCGAGGCGCTCGACCGTCGGACGGGCCCGCGAGCCGCACTCCAGGGCGTGCAACCGGGCCAGGCTGACGATCGGGATCAGGCCGCCCTTCTTGAGGTCGACCCCGCCGTCCTCCTGGCGGATGTGGCGGAAGAGGCCCAGCGGCGGGGTGAAGCCCAGGGCCGCGCGCGCGAGGTGGGCCAGGAAGATCTGCTCGCCGGCCGCCTCGTTCAGCACCTGCTGGAGGGGCTCCAGCTCCAGCTCGCCGTGCACGCGGCGGAAGTCGAAGAAGTTGGCGGCCTCGATCAGCGCCCGCGGCTGCGGGGCCTGCACGAAGCCGCGGAAGAGCCGCAGCCACTCGTCCAGCGGGTGGCACCAGCGCGTGGCCATGAAGCCGCCCCGGCAGGGCGGGAACTGGGCCGCGATCAGGTCGGCCACCACCCGCTCGGCCAGCGCCGCGAAGTAGCGCCCGGCCTCGGGGCTGGCCTCGCGGTAGACCAGGGCGTTGTCCTGGTCGGTCAGCAGGGCCTGCTCGAGTCGCCCCTCGGAGCCGAACACGATCCAGGCGTAGGACGTGGGCGGCGGGCCCAGCTCGGCCTCGGCGCGGCGCAGCAGCCGCCCCACCAGCGCGTCGTTGAGGCGCGAGACCACGCGCCCGATCTGGGTGGCCTCGAGGCCACCCCAGGCCAGCAGCTCGACCATGCCGGCCACCTCGGGGGCGTAGCCCCGCAGGGCCTCGGGCTGGTCGAGCCGCTCCAGCGCCCGCAGCACCGAGAGCGGGCTCTTGACCTGCAGCCGCAGCAGGTCGGTGTCGCTGAGCAGGCCCACCACCTCGTCGCCGCGGGTCAAGGGCGCGTGGTGCACGCCGTTCTCGAGCATGAAGACCAGCACCTCGAACAGCGACGACGCGGCGGGCAGGGTCAGGGCGGGCTGGGTCATGACCTCGCCCACCGGCGTGTCGGGCCCGCGGCCCTCGGCCAGCACGCGCCCGCGCAGGTCGCGGTCGGTCAGGATGCCCGTCGGGCGGACATCGACCAGCACGCAG
>JBDIBD010000362.1:0-5319 GCA_039812725.1 Vicinamibacteria bacterium
ACCGCCGCGTTGGCGCCGGGCGCGCCGGCCGCCCTGGCCGACCCCGAGCTGCTGCCGCGCGTGCTCGACAACCTGGTCGGCAACGCCCTCAAGTTCGTGCCGCCCGGCGGCACGGTGCGCCTGGCGGCCGAGCGGCAGGATGGCGAGCTGCTTCTCGAGGTCAGCGACGACGGCCCCGGCCTGCCCGCCGAGGTGCTCGGGCGGGTCTTCGAGAAGTTCGTCACGGGCGGCCAGAAGGGCCGCGGCACGGGGCTGGGGCTGGCCTTCTGCCGCCTGGCCGTCGAGGCCCACGGCGGACGCATCTGGACCGAGCCTCGCGGCGGAGGCGGGACCGTCTTCCGCTTCACGCTGCCCCTGGCCTGACCCGCTGGCAGGCCGCCCTTGACGCCCGGCGAGCCCGCGCATAGCCTCGCCACTCGGAGCGTGCCATGGCAGAGGCGGAGCTGGTCGAGAAGCTGGCGGCGCGGGCGGGGCTCGAGCCCGCCCAGGTGCGGGCCGTGCTGGCCGCACTGTCCGAGGTGACCTGCGAGCACGAGCGGGCCGGGCAGCCGCTGCCGCTGACGGCCCTGGGCCTGGCGCGCTGCTACGGCTTCCGGCCCGCCGGCCCGGCCGTGTCCGCCGCCGAGGCCCCCTGCGAGGCCGCCGTCGAGCGCCTGATCGCCGAGGCCCGCCGGCACCCGCTGGGGCTCGAGTTCCTGCTGGAGGGCGAGCCCGGCTGCGTGGCCGCCACCTTCGGCACGCACGCCTTCACCGTGGACGCCGCGCGCCAGCGCCTCGGTTCCGCGAACGGCTAGACGGGCGGGGGGAGGACGAGGCGATGCCGATCCGCGAGCCGATCGTGGCCTGCGAGTGCTGGGCGCGGGACGGGCTGCAGTCCATGCCGGTGGTGGTCTCGACCGAGCACAAGGTCGAGATGATCGAGCGGGTCGTGCGGGCCGGCTTCCCCAAGGTCGAGGTGACCTCGTTCTCGCACCCGAAGCTGCTGCCCCAGTTCGCCGACGCGGCCGAGGTGCTGCGCCGGCTGCGGCGCCAGCCCGGCGCCTCCTACGTGGTGCTGATGCCCAACACCCGGGGCTTCGACCGCCTGGAGGTCTGCCAGAAGGAGGGCCACGGGGCCGACGAGATCATCCTGATGATCTCGTCCAGCCAGCGCCACAACCTGCTCAACTTCCGCATGGACCACGCCGAGGCCATGCGCGAGCACGCCGCCATCATGAAGCGCGCCCACGCCCTGGGCATCCGGGTCATCGGCTGCGCCGGCACGGTCTACGGCTGCCCCGTGGGCGGCGACATCACCACCGCCGAGGTGGCCGGGGTGGTGCGCTTCTACCTGGAAGAGGGCGCCCAGACCATCATGCTGGGCGACACCACCGGCGCCGCCAACCCGCGGCTGGTGCGCGAGCGCGTGGGCGAGCTGATGGCGCTCTTCCCGGGCGCCGAGTTCATCGCCCACTTCCACGACACGCGCGGCAGCGGCATCGCCAACACCCTGGCCATGATCGAGCTCGGGGTGCGCTACGTGGACTGCTCGATCGGCGCCATCGGCGGCCAGCCGGCCACCGGCGCCGCCAAGTACTCGGCCGGCCACACCGGCAACACCTGCAGCGAGGACCTGATCGCGATGCTGTCCGAGATGGGCCTGCGGACCGGCATCGACGTCGAGCAGCTCATCGACGCCGGCCGCCGGGCCGAGGAGATCCTGGGCCAGCGCCTGCGCTCGAACGTGATCCTGAGCGGCCCGGTGATCCACGGCGAGTCCTCGCCGAACAAGGAGCCGGGCCGGGCCGCCCAGGACTTCCCGTCGGCCTGAGCGAGGACCGCATGGGTGCGGTCGGCGGGGCCAAGGAAACGCTGTCGTCATCTTGAAGCGCCGCCGTCCAAGCCGGCAACGAAGGATCTCTCGGGCTTTGCGACCCGGCAGATCCTTCGCTCCCGGCTCGACGGTGTCGCTCAGGATGACGAGGACTACGAGGCCAGCACCGCCTCGATCTGGTCGACGGCCCAGTCCAGCTGCTCCTTCGTGATCACGAGCGGAGGCGCCAGGCGGATCGTGTGGGTGTGGGTGTCCTTGCAGAGCAGGCCGCGGTCCTTGAGCTTGTAGCAGTACGGCCGCGCGCCGCCCGCCGACGGCACCAGCTCGACGCCGGCCCACAGGCCCAGGCAGCGCGTCTCCTTGACGAGCGGCGAGCGCAGGCCGGCCAGGCGCCTGGCCAGGTGCTGGCCCAGCTCGGCCGCGTGCTCCACCAGCTTCTCCTCCACCAGCACGTCGAGGGCGGCCGAGGCGATGGCGCAGGCCAGCGGGTTGCCGCCGTAGGTCGAGCCGTGGATGCCGGGCGTGAAGACGTCCATGACCTCGTTCTTCGCCAGGAAGGCCGAGACCGGGTAGTAGCCGCCCGAGAGGGCCTTGCCGATGGTCACGCCGTCGGGGCGGATGCCCTCGTGCTCGAAGGCGAAGAGCTTGCCGGTGCGGCCCAGGCCCGACTGGATCTCGTCGAGGATCAGCAGGACGCGGTTCTGGTCGGCCAGCTGGCGCAGGCCCTTCAGGTAGCCCTGGGGCGGGATCACGACGCCGCCCTCGCCCTGGATCGGCTCGACCAGGATGGCGCAGGTGTGGGGCGTGATGGCCGCGCGCACGGCCTCGAGGTCGCCGTACTTGACGATCTTGAAGCCCGGCGTGAAGGGCCCGAAGCCGGTGGTGCTGTCGGGGTCGGTCGAGAAGCCCACGATGGTGGTGGTGCGGCCGTGGAAGTTGCCCTCGAAGACGATGATCTCGGCCTGGCCCTGCGGGATCTTCTTGACGTCGTAGCCCCACTTGCGCACGCCCTTGATCGCCGTCTCGACCGCCTCGGCGCCGCTGTTCATCAGCAGGGCCCGGTCGAAGCCGGTCAGCCTGCACAGCTTCTCGAGCAGCGGCGGGAACTTGTCGTTGCGGAAGGCGCGCGAGGTCAGGGCCAGCCGGCGGGCCTGGGCGATCAGGGCCTCGGCGATGCGCGGGTGGTTGTGGCCCTGGTTGACGGCCGAGTAGGCCGCCAGGAAGTCCATGTAGCGCTTGCCCTCGACGTCCCACAGGTAGACGCCCTCGCCGCGCTCGACGACCACGTCGAGCGGGTGGTAGTTGTGGGCGCCGTACTTGTTCTCGGTCTCGATCAGGGCCTGGGCAGGCGTGGCCTTCAGGGTGTCCATGGCGGGGCTCCGCAGCGACCGTCGTGATCACCCAGCGTCCGGGTCGCAACAGCCCGCCGGGGATCCAGCAGATCGCCCAATAGGATCTCGCCAAGCGGCCCTTTTGGCAATCCGGCCCGGGCGGTAGAGTCGGTCTCGGGAGGACCGCCATGGACCTGGGGCTTCGCGACGCGGTGGCGCTGGTGACGGGGGCCTCGGGCGGCATCGGGGCGGGCGTGGCGCGCCAGCTGGCCGCGGAGGGGGCGCGCGTGGTCCTGCACGCCCACGCCCAGCCGGCCGCGGCCGAGCGCCTGGCCCAGGAGCTGCCCACCGACTGCCTGGTGGTGGGCGCCGACCTGCGCGACGAGGCCTCCGTGGCCGGGATGTTCGAGCGCGTGCTCGGTCACTTCGGGCGCTGCGACGCGCTGGTGGCCAACGCCGGCGTCTCGCAGGCCCACGGCAAGAGCGTGCGCGACCTGCCGCTCGAGACCTTCGAGGCCGACCTGGCCGTCAACCTGCGCGGCACCTTCCTCTGCCTGCGTGAGTTCTTCCGGCTGGTGGAGCGCCAGCGCTCCGGCCGCGCCGTGCTGATCGGCTCGACCGCGGGGCGCTTCGGCGAGGCCGGCAACGCCGGCTACGCCGCCTCCAAGGCCGCCCTGCGGGGGCTGATGCTCTCGCTCAAGAACGAGCTGACGCGCGTGGCGCCTTTCGCGGCCGTCAACCTGGTGGGCCCGGGCTGGGTGCTGACGCCGATGATGCACGGCGTCTCGGCCGACGAGGTGCTGGCCTCGTTCCAGACCCGCGCCATCGCGGCCGGCCTGCCCCGCCCCGAGGACGTGGCCCCGCTGGTGGCCTTCCTGTGCTCCGACCGCTGCGCGCGCTACGTCTGCGGCCAGTCGGTCTACGTCGACGGCGGCATGGAGGGGCGCGTGGTGCACGCTCCCGACGAGCTGGCCGCCCTGCGGCGCGAGATCGAGAAGATCGGCCGCTGAGCGCGGCCTCAGGCGCGGGCCGGCGCGGCCACCTGCGCCTGCACGCCCTGCAGCAGGCCCGCGAGGGCCTGCAGGCGCCCGTCGCCGTGGGCCGGGTTGTGGTAGCCCAGGCGGCGCTGCTCGGCGTCGAGCGCGGCGGCGTCCCGCATCGGCTCGAACTGGTGCCCCTCGTGCCACTCGTTGAACGAGGTCAGGTAGACCAGCAGGAAACCACGCTGGCCGTTCGAGAGCGAGCCGTCGAGCTGGGCCTGCAGCGTGGCGTCGAACGACTGCCGGACGCGCTCTTCCGACAGCCGCGCCGCGCGCTCGCGCTCGTCCTCCCGCGCCCAGTCGAGCGGCGGCTCGGCCGCCGGCGCGAAGGGCGGCTGGCGATAGCACGAGTCGGCCTCGAGCGCGCGCGGCTCGATCTGGTCGTAGCCCGGGTTGACGTTGAACGAGAACAGCAGCCCGTGGTCCGAGGCCGTCCGGGCGTGACCCGCGTAGGTCTCGGGCGGGATGAAGTTGTCGTAGACCGCGATGCCGTCGAAGCCCGCCCGCCGGGCGCGCCCGAAGTCGAGCGTGTCCGAGAGCAGCGTCAGCGCGTCGAAGTCCCCCGCCAGGGTCTTGCGCAGGCGGTCCAGCTCGCGGGCCCAGGCCTCGTCGGGCGTGAAGTCCGACACCTCCCGGGACTGGCCGTGGCAGTCGACGTAGTCGCGCGGCACGATGGTGCGGAAGCCCTTGAACACCGGCCCCTGCCGGCCGTCCGCGTCGCGCAGCAGCAGGAAGGCGTCCCAGCCGCGCCGCTCCCCGTAGGTCCGGAGCAGGTAGAGCGCGTCCTCGGCGAAGCGCCGGCCGTGATCGTCACTGTAGGGCTCGAGGTGGAACGTGACCTTGAGGTCGTGGTCGCGCATCACGTCCATCAGCAGCGGCACGGCCTGGTCCTCGTAGCTGCCCTGTCCCCACCAGCTGACGTTGACCGCCCCGGCCCCCGAGTCGGCGATCCAGCGCGCGTGCTGCTCGAGCACCGCCCGCGAGCGCGAGTCGTACGCGCCCAGGCGCGGGACGTAGTTCGAGGCCAGGTCGGCGGGCGGCCGGCGGTCCCACTGGTCCCAGTGCACGACCGGGTCGGCCCCGTACCAGGGGTAGTACTCGAAGACGAAGTGGCGTCGCAGGTCGGAGAAGCGCT
>JBDIBD010000363.1:0-5317 GCA_039812725.1 Vicinamibacteria bacterium
CGCTGCAGGGCCGCCTCGGCCTGGGGCGTGAAGTCGAACAGGAACTCCCCCGGCCGCGCGGGGTCGGGGACGGCCACGGACGACATGGCGTCGCGCAGCACGTAGATGCGCCCCGCCAGGCTCGGGTCGCGCTGCCGGGCCGCGGCCAGCAGGTCGTCGAGGGAGCTGCGCACGCAGTGGCTGGCGGCCTGGCCGGCCACGATCACCAGCTCGTCCGCCAGCAGCGTCTCCACCAGGCGCTGGTTGCGCTCGGCGATGGGGTGGCCCTCGAAGTCGGTCAGCACCTCGGGGGCCAGCACCGAGTAGTTCTCCGTGAGCGGGTGGCTGCCCTTGTACTCCAGGGCGTTCTGCGCCGAGCGGGTCCAGGCGTGGAACAGGCGCGCGGCCTGCACCACCCCCACCAGGGCGTGCCCGTCGCCCCCGGCCAGGCAGTGGGGGGGCCAGAGGTAGAGCCGGTAGTGGCCGCTGCTCTCGAGCTGGGCGCAGTAGTGCTCCACCTGGCGCCGCAGCCAGGCCAGGTCGCGGTGGCACACGAAGGCGGCCACCTCGGGGTTGGGGACGACCCGGCCGGCCCGCACGTCGTCCACCAGGATCTCGCGGTGGGCCGTGAGCGGTCGGCCCTCGGCGTCGTGCCAGAAGGCGGGCGAGAAGATCTGGAAGGGGTAGTGCGTGTCGAGGGTGCAGGTGACCTCGGAGAGGCGGTGCAGGTTGCGGTAGATGAAGCGCGCCAGGCGGTCGTTGTCGTCGAGGGCGCCCGTCCCCGAGCGGCCGCCCACGTACAGGCTGCCCTGCGGGAAGCAGAAGTCGCGCTGCACGTCCACCAGCAGCAGGTGGGCGCGGCGCGCGTCGCTGGCTGCCGGGCGCAGGTCGTGCTCGCGCCGCCAGGCCGCAGCAGCAGCCACCAGCTCGGCCGGGTCGGCGGCGTAGTCCCAGCGGCGGGCCTGGGCGGGTTCGTAAAAGGGCGGGACCGGCAGCTCGCTCATGCGCGTCCTCCCGGCCCGATCCTAGCCCGACTGGCGCGCCGCCGTGCGGGCCGGGATCCCGGGCACGCCGGCGGGCAGCGGGCAGCCTGCCGTGGCCGAGCCTCGCGCGGCCCGGTCCGGGTTTCGTCGGCTCAGGGCCAGCGCCGCCAGGGTCAGGCCCGCAGCGGCGACGAAGGTGACCCGCAGGCCGTTCGCGACGCCGGCGGCAGGGGCGGCCGCGACGTCGCGGGCTCCCGAGGCTGCCGCGAAGAGCGCGCCCATGGCCGAGGCACCGGTGACCAGGCCGAGGTTGCGCGCGAGGTTGAGGAGCCCCGAGACCAGACCCCTCCGGTCCGGGCCGATGCCGGCCAGCACGGCGGTGTTGTTGGCCGCCTGGAACAACGCGTAGCCTGCCGTGAGGACCGCCAGCGGAGCGACGTAGCCGAGCACCCCGAGACGGATCGAGGTCGCGGCGAGCAGCCCCGCGCCGGCGGTCATCCCGGCCAGCCCTGCCGTCGCCGCGCCGCCCGCGCCGAACCGATCCACGAGCCGGCCGGCGGGCAGGCCGACCAGCGCGGCCACGAGGGGCCCGGCCGACATGGCCAGCCCGACGCGGGCCGGGCCGAGGCCGAGAGCTCGAGAAAGATAGAACGGCCCGACCACCAGCGTGGCCATCGTCACCGTCGAGACGCACGCGCTCGTGACGAGGCCTGCCCTCAGGACGGGCTCGCGCAGCATGGCCAGGCGAAGCAGCGGCGACCGAGCTCGCGACTCGACCAGCACCACCAGGCCCATGCCGGCGGCGGCCGCCAGCAGCAGGGCGGCGTTGGCCGGACCGAAGGCGCCGCGCCCCGTCGTCACGGCCAGCGCGTAGGCCGCCAACGTGGCCGCGAGCAGGAGCGTGCCCAGGCCGTCGAGGCCCGGCCGGCCCTCCCGCTCCGCGGGGAGCGGAACCGGCAGGTGGCGCCAGCCGAGCAGCAGGGCCCACACGCCGAGGGGCACGTGGACGAGGAAGACCGCGCGCCAGCCCAGGCTGGCGATCAGTGCGCCCCCGAGGGACGGGCCGAGCGCGGTGCCGAGGGCGGAAGCCGTTCCCAGCAGCCCCATGGCGCTGCCCGTCCTCGATGGGGGAGCCGCCTCGGCCGCCAGCGCCAGGCTGAGGGCCATCAGGACGGCCGCGCCCGTGCCTTGCACCGCCCGCAGGACGATCAGGATCCAGAGCCTCGGGGCGACGCCGCACAGGGCCGAGGCGGCCGTGAACAGGGCCAGCCCGGCCAGCAGCAGGCGCCGACGGCCGAAGGAGTCGCCCAGCCGGCCGGCGCCGACGACGAAGACCGTCAGGGCCAGGAGGTACGCGAGCACCACCCACTGGACCTCCTGGAACGAGGCCCGGAACACCCCGGCCAGGGTGGGCAGCGCCACGTTGGCCAGGCTGGTGCCCAGCGCTGAGCTCAACGCGCACAGGGCCAGGCTGACCAGTGCCCACCTCCCGGCCCGCCCGCCCTCCTGCTCCACCGTCACCGCGCTCGACATGCCGCCACGCTCCTCCAGCTCCGCTGGGAGCCAAGGGAACGATAGGTTCACGGACCGCCCAGCGGAAGGGGCGTGGCTTGCACTCCACCCGTGCGTGTGGCGCCACGTCACGGTCGAGGTCTGGTCTAATCGGGACGTGCCGCGACCGGACCTCAACCTGCTGGTGGCCCTGGAGGCCCTGCTCTGCGAGGGCAGCGTGGCGCGCGCCGCACGGCGGCTGCGGCTCAGCCCCTCGGCGACGAGCCGGACGCTGGCCCGCCTCCGCGAGGCGACGGGCGATGCGCTGCTGGTGCGGGCCGGGCGGGGCCTGGTGCTCACGCCCCGAGCGCTCGAGCTCCGCGACCAGGTGGGACAGCTCGTCAGCGGTGGCGAGGCGGCCCTGCGGCCGGTCGAGGAGCCGGTCCTCGAACGGCTGGTCCGGACGTTCACGCTGCGGACCAGCGAGGGCTTCGCGGAGAACTTCGGGCCCGGCCTCCTGGCTCGCGTCGGGCAGGAGGCTCCGGGCGTGCGGCTCCGCTTCGTCCGGAAGGCGGACAAGGATGCCGCCGCCCTGCGCGACGGAATCGTCGACCTGGAGACGGGCGTGGTGGGCGACGCCACCGCCCCGGAGCTGCTGGCCCAGTCGCTGTTCCGCGATCGGTTCGTCGGAGTCGTGCGCCGGGAGCACCCGTTGAGCCGGGGCCGGATGAGCCTGGCGCGCTACACGGCCGGCGAGCACGTCTCGGTCGCGCGACGGGGGCTCGCCCAGGGACCGGTGGACGCGGCCCTCGAGGGGCTCGGGCGGGCGCGCCACGTCGTCACGGTCGTGGACGGCTTCGCCACGGCGCTGGCCCTGGCGCGGGCCAGCGACCTGATCGCCAGCGTCCCCGAGCGCCACACCGGCTGCTTGCGCGACGGGATGCACAGCTTCTCCCTGCCGTTCGCCACTCCGGAGATCACCGTCTCCCTGCTCTGGCACCCGCGCCTGGACGGCGACCCGGCCCATCGCTGGCTGCGCGGCTGCGTGCGAGACACCTGCCGGCGAGCGCTGGCCGGGCCGGCCGTGCGGACGCGGAGCGAGTAGCCTCGAGCCCGCCGGGACCGGCGCCGCGCATGCTAGGCTCGCCCGCCATGGACGCCCGACCACCGCTCACCGCCGCCGAGGAGGCCGCCTTCCAGGCCCTGCAGCGCCAGCTCGTGTCGCAGTGGCACCGCATCGCCTCGCGCAGCCGCGAGGAGCAGAGCGTGGTGGTGGTGCCGTCCATGTCCCTCGAGCTCGACGGGTCGCCGGCTGTGCTGCAGGCCTACGAGGAGCGCTTCCTCTTCCTGATGCTGCTGCTGCGGCTGCCGCGGGCGCGCGTGATCTACGTGACCTCGCAGCCGATCCTGCCCGAGGTGATCGACTACTACCTGGGCCTCCTTCCGGGGGTCATCCCCAGCCACGCCCGGGCGCGGCTGTTCACCCTGGCGGCGCTCGACGGCACGCCCCGGCCGCTGAGCCTGAAGCTGCTGGAACGGCCGCGCCTGTTGGACCGCATCCGGGCGTTGATCCCCGACCCCAGCACCTGCCACCTGGTGCCGTTCAACACCACGGGGCTGGAGAAGGAGCTGGCCCTGCGCCTGGGCATCCCGATGTACGGGGCCGACCCGGGCTTCGTGCGTCTGGGGACCAAGACCGGCTGCCGCCGGCTGTTCGCCGCGGAGGGCGTCCCCTGCCCGCTGGGCGAGGAGAGCCTGCGCAGCGCGGCCGACGTGGCCGCGGCCGTGGCGCGCCTGCGGGCCCGGCGCCCGGAGCTGCGCCAGGTGCTGGTCAAGCTCAACGACGGCGTCTCGGGGGCCGGCAACGCCGTGGTGGACCTGTTCGACCTGCCCGCCCCCGGCAGCCCGGGGGAGGCCCCGGCCGTGGCCGAGCGCGTCTCGAAGATGCGGCTGGAGGCGGCCTGGCGCACGCGCGAGGATTACCTGGCGGCCCTCGAACGCGACGGGGGCGTGGTCGAGGAGCGCATCGCCGGCGACGAGTTCCGCAGCCCGAGCGTGCAGCTGCGCGTCACGCCCCTGGGCGAGGTCGAGGTGCTCTCGACCCACGATCAGCTGCTGGGCGGCCCGGGCGGCATGAGCTTCCTGGGCTCGGTCTTCCCGGCCGACCCGGCCTACGCCGCGGCCATCACGCGCGAGGCTCGCAAGGTCGGCGCGCGCCTGGCCCACGAGGGCGTGTGGGGGCGCTGCGCCCTCGACTTCGTGGCGGTGCGCTCGAAGGGCGGCGAGTGGCGCCCGTACGCCATCGAGCTGAACCTGCGCAAGGGCGGCACCACGGCCCCGTACCTGACGCTCGAGTTCCTGACCCACGGCCGCTACGACGCCGAGGGGGCGCGCTTCGTGGCCCCCGGCGGGCGCGAGAAGCACTACGTCTCGAGCGACCACGCCGAGCCGCACGGCAGCCGCGGGCTCCAGCCCCTCGACCTGTTCGACCTGGCGGTGCGCGAGGGGCTGCACTGGAGCGCGGCGGCCCAGACCGGGGTGGTCTTCCACATGCTGGCCGCCCTCAGCGAGCGCGGCTTCTTCGGCCTGACGGCGGTGGGCGACTCGCGCGCCCAGGCCCAGGAGCTGTACGAGCGCACGCTGGCGGCCGTGGCGCAGGAGGCCACGGCCGGATAGCGCCGCCGGCGGCGCGGGTCCCCAGGGCCCCTACTAGAATGTCGCCGTGCCCCCGGCCTCGCGACGCACCTTCCTCGGCCTCGGCGGCGGCGCCCTGGCGAGCGCCGCGCTGCCGCGCACCGAGGCGCTCGACCCCGAGGCGCTCGCTGCCGAGCTGCGCGGGCTGTACGCCGGTGCCGGAGCGGCCT
>JBDIBD010000364.1:0-5303 GCA_039812725.1 Vicinamibacteria bacterium
GCCGACGCGCTCGAGGCCGCCGAGTGGCACGGAGCGGCGCTCCGCCAGGCCGGCCGCGCGGCCGAGGCCGAGCGCGTCCTGTCCGGTGCCATCGCGGCGCTCGGCGATCCGAAGCCGGAAGCGGCTGCCCAGTTGGAGCGACTGCTGCGCGAGCGGGCCCTGGTGCGCCGGGGCCGCGGCGACGTGTCCGGGGCCGAGCGGGACGCCGTCCTGGCAGAGGCGGCTTCGAGGAAGGCTCAGCCGACTCCGAGCGGGAAGTGAAGCGGTGTCTACGCCCGCGGACCAGACCACCGCCAACAGATCCCGGGAGTGGCCAGGGACTGTCAGCGGGCAGACCGCCGATTTGGCGATTTGCCTCCAAGTTGTTGGGAGAGGTGGTGCGCCCCGGCCGACTCGAACGGCCAACGAAAGCCGGGTCGCCCGGCCCAGCCCGCCGCGGAGCGAACGCAGACGCCAGCGTTGACTCCCGGCGGCACGCTGAACTACATTATCCGTGCTCGTCGAACAGCTGGTTGGGTCGCCGGCATAGTGCCTCCCACTTGACCACTGCAGACGCAGCGCCCCGATTCTTGGCGGTCGCTAACACCCACCGCCGAGGAATAAGGAGGTTGCTCGTGTCCCACCACCTTCGCCGTGGCGAGGAGAACTTCCTCGCTATGACGGTCCACAACATCGGTTTCCTGCTGGACCGTCTTGGCCAAGACTGCCACCCGCTCCAGTACCTTCGCGAGCTGACCCAGAACTCGATAGAGGCCGTTCTCCGCTCAGGAGAGCCGGGGGAGATAGTCTGGGACGTCGATTGGACCGGCCTCGACCTCGAAGGCGTCCTGAAGCTCTCCATCACCGACACGGGCGACGGCATGACCGGAGAGGAGATGGTGCGGTTCATCAATCAGCTCTCCTCCTCCCTGTCGACGCAGTCACTCTCCGGGAACTACGGCGTCGGCGCGAAGATATCGGCCGCGACGCGCAATCCGGCGGGCGTGGTCTACCTGTCGTGGAAGCGCGCCGAAGGCTCCATGATTCACCTGTACCGCGACAAGGAGACAGGACAGTACGGTCTTCGGCAGTGGCGGCACAACGACGGGTCGTACGCTCACTTCTTGCCCCTGGAAGATGACGTCCGACCGGAGATGATCAGGGAGCATGGGACGAAGGTCGTCCTGCTTGGGGACCGCGACGACGCCAACACGGTGCAGGCGCTGGCCAACACGCCCTCCCCATCCCGCTGGATCTCGAAGTACCTGAACACTCGCTTCTACCGTTTCCCGGATGGCATCACGGTGAAAGCGCGCGAGGGCTGGGAGTATCCCCGGTCCGACAAGGACCGCAACTACCTACGCAAGCTCACTGGGCAGCAAGCCTACCTGGCCCAGCACTGCGAGGCCTCAGGAACGGTCGAGCTGTCCGACGCACTGGCACACTGGTGGATCCTGAAGGACGAACCAGCCATCTCCAACAACTCCGGCTTCGTCGAGTCTGCTGGCCACACGGCAGCCCTCTATCAGGATGAGCTGTTCGAGCTGGCGACGGCGCGGGCCGGAATGTCCCGGCTCCAGCAGTTCGGGGTGACCTTCGGCTACAGGTACGTAGTCATCTACGTTGAGCCGCGGCAGAGTGCAAACCGGAGTCTAACGACGAATACGTCCCGGACCTCGCTCCTGATCAACAACGAACCCCTTCCATGGGCAGATTGGGCGGCTGAGTTCAGGGAGCAGCTTCCGGCAGAGATCACGCAGCTGGTCGCCGAGAAGGCCGCGGCCGCTTCGAACACGGACCACTCCAAGTCGATAAGGGACCGCCTCAAGGACATCCTCGACCTATTCAAGATCAGCCGCTACCGGCCCACTCTCGGCGGGTCGGTCCTCATCGACGAGGAACGACTTGTCCACGGTGGCAGAGTCCTTGATGCGGTCCGCGAGCCTCAGCCTTCAGGCGAAGGTGGCAAACCCGGTGGAGTCGGCGGCGTCGCTGGCAACGTCTACGCCGTCTTCGAGAAGCACGAGGGGACTCCTGGCAAGAGGATAAGCCCCGACCCGTTCCCGGTGGTCAAGTGGGTGACGATCAAGAACGGCACCCGCGAGTACGGAGACATAGAGGATCGCGCGGCAAAGTACCACTCGGACCAAAAGCTGTTGCTTGCTAACGCCGACTTCCGTGTCTTCGCGGACATGGTCGCGTTCTTCGTCAAGGAGTTCCGGGAGGTGCCGGGCATAGAGGATCTCGCGCGGGACACCGTGCGGGGTTGGTTCGAGCAGGCCCTCGTGGAGACGGTCCTGGGCGTACAGGGGCTTATGAGCAGCAAGGAGTGGTCGCAAACAGACATCGACTCCGCGCTTAGCGAGGAGGCCCTAACAACCGCCGTCATGCAGCGGTATCACGTCCACCTCGCCGTCAAGCGGGAACTCTCCTCCAAGCTCGGCTCCCGACGCGGGCAGGCGGCGGGATAGTCGCGGCCTCGCCTCACCTCCCCGCGGAGGGACGGTCCTAGCCGTGCGGCCCGGCCGGGACCCATCCTCGGTAGCCCGCGAGTGCTCAGGGACCTGATCGACTGGGGAGAGCGCGTGAGCCGAAAGCGCGTGGCGCGGCAGAGCGAGCTGGAAGCTCGCGCCCGGCGACGCTACAAATGCACCACCATGAGCGCGTGGCTTGTGCGCTCCGCGGAGCCCGCGCGTCGAGCTGCTCGAGGGGCACACCGGCGAGCTGGTGGCCGCCGGCAGCCGCGAGCCTGGCGCCACCTCGGCGCGCGCCCCCGCTCTCGGCAAGCAGCCGAGCCGGGGCCGGAGTGTAGCGCTCACCGCGCGCAGCACACGCCTAACTGATGGACAAAACTACCGCCATGAGCCTCATCTGCATTGATGGTACTTGCTTATTATCTGTCAGATATGGCTATAATTACGCATGACATCTAGCCGGACATACGAGAAGACACATCATTGGCTGACCTTCGTGTTCCCAGCGCACAAGGTCCCTCACCACGTGTGGATACTCCTGGGCGAAGCTCAGTCGAAGTTCGAGCACATTGCTGGCGTTCCACTGAAGCCAGCAACGGCGAAGCGTCTCCACAACCTGTACCTCGCGAAGGGTGCCCTTGCGACGACGGCCATTGAAGGCAACACGCTGTCTGAGGAAGAGGCGCTGAAGCGCGTCGAGGGTAAGCTGACGCTACCGCCCTCCCGAGAGTACCTCGGAAAGGAGATCGACAACATCGTCGGCGCCTGCAACGAGATCCTCCGAGCGGCTATGGCGGATGGGCCGGTCCGGCTCGTCCCGGATGCCATCAAGGGCTTCAACAGGGCCGCGCTGCTGGGGCTTGCGGTGGCTCCGGAGGTAGAACCTGGTGAAGTGCGAAAGCACTCCGTTACGGTGGCCCGCTACCGAGGTGCCCCAGCGGAGGACTGCGACTACCTTCTGGAGCGCCTCTGCGAGTGGCTGAGCGAAGACTGGTCCGCACTAGGCGGCTCCGGGGCGATAGTCGCCGTGCTGAAGGCGGTTCTTGCCCACCTGTACCTAGCGTGGATTCACCCGTTCGGCGACGGGAACGGCCGAACCGCAAGGCTTCTTGAGTTCCGCCTTCTAATCGATGCTGGAATCGCGACCCCGGCCGCACATCTCCTCAGCAACCACTACAACCAGACTCGGACGGAGTACTACCGGCAGCTCGACGCGGCGAGCAAGTCCGGCGGCGACGTGATCCCTTTCGTCAGGTACGCCGTTCAGGGCCTCGTTGATGGTCTTCGGGCACAGTTGGAGGAGATTCGCTTCCAACAGTGGGACGTTGCGTGGGTCAACTACGTGCACGATCGATTCCGCGACAAGAAGTCCCCTGCACAGTCCAGGCAGCGTGACTTGGTCCTAGATCTGTCGGAGTCGCCTGAGGACGTACCCGTTCAGAAGCTCTCGCAGGTGAGCCCGCGGGTCAGCGCGGCGTACGCCTCAAAGACCTCTCGGACCCTCCTGCGCGACGTGGCCTTCTTGGTCAACTTGGGGCTCATCGAAAGAACCGAGAAGGGCTATCGCGCCAAGAAGGAGAGGATTCTCGCCTTCCTGCCGCTGGGTGTCGGCGAGCCCAAGCAGCAAGACTGAGGCGATGCAGTGCGCGCTCGGGGCACAACCCGGCGGTCCCTCCTCTCGCCGCTCCGGCGGTCGCGTCCCCCCCTCTCACTGGTGGCGTCGAGCTGCGCGAGGGGCAGGCCGGCGAGCTGGTGGCCGCCGGCATCCGCGAGCCCGGCGCTGCCCTGGTACGCTTTGCTGGCCCGGCAGGCGGCCGAGCTGCGCACCGCAGGGTGCGATGCGAGGCCCGTGCGTCGAATGCTCGAGTGCCAGGCCGCCGAGCTGGTGGCCGCCGGGCGGCCGAGCGTGCGTGGAGGATGCCCGTACTCTGGAGCAGGCTGGAGTACCAGGTCGCACTCCAGCGCGGGCGTACGCCGGCCCCAGTCTGGTGCCGTCTGTGCCCGCTAAGTTGTTGAGAGGTGGTGCGCCCCGGCCGACTCGAACGGCCAACCTACAGATTCGTAGTCTGTTGCTCTATCCAGTTGAGCTAGGGGCGCCCCGCTGGAGACGGCAAGAATAGCCGCTCCGGGCCCCGCGCGCAAGTGGCCCCCGGCCCCGGGGTAGGATCGCCCCCCATGGAGCTGCTGTGGCCCCCGGCCCCGCTCCGCCCGGCGCTGGCCGCGGGCGAGGTGCACGTCTACGCGGCCGCGCAGGACGCGCCACCCGAGCCGGCGCTGCTCGAGCTGCTCTCGCCAGACGAGCGCGAGCGTGCCGGGCGCTTCCTGAGGGAGCGCGACCGCGGGCGCTTCGCCGTGGCCCGGGCCCAACTGCGCCGGCTGCTGGGCGGCTACCTGGACCAGCCGCCCGCGGGCCTGCGCTTCTCCTACGGGCCGCGCGGCAAGCCGTCCCTGGCGGGCGAGGGGCCGCGCTTCAACGTGACCCACTCGGGCGGGCTGGCGCTGCTGGCCTTCACGCCCGGGCACGAGCTGGGGGTCGACGTCGAGCCGCTGCGCACGATCGAGGACGCGGGGGCCATCGCGGACCGCTACTTCTCGCCGGGCGAGGCGGCCGTGCTGCGCGGCCTCCGCGAGCCCGAGCGCTCGCGTGCCTTCCTGCGCGGCTGGACGCGCAAGGAGGCCTTCATCAAGGCCACGGGCGACGGGCTCTCGCGCCCGCTCGACGAGTTCGAGGTGCCGCTGCTGCCGGACGAGCCGCCGCGCTTGCTGCGGCTCGCGGGCGACCCGGCCGCGGCCGCGCGCTGGTGGCTGCAGGACCTCGAGCCCGCGCGGGGCTTCGCCGCGGCGCTGGCC
>JBDIBD010000365.1:0-5281 GCA_039812725.1 Vicinamibacteria bacterium
CCCGGGTGGCCCGCGACCGGGCCCTCGAGGCCGCCAAGAAGGTCGGCACCGACGTGCTGCTCGACGGGCGCCCGGAGGTGGTGCAGCCCGCGCTGGCCCGGGCCGGCTACGCCCCCGACATCTTCGAGAGCCTGCGCCTCGAGGGCTACTCGCGCCTGGCCCCGACCGACGCGGCGCCCGCCCCGCGCGGCGACCTGCGGGCCGAGCTGCGCGCGCTGGAGGGGGGCGGCCCGCCCGCCGAGGGCGAGAGCGAGGAGTCGCTGCCGATCCTGGGCACCGACAGCCGTACCACCGGCGTGCTGCGCTTCCGCTTCGCGCGCGGCTGGGTGAACGGCACCCTGCTGCCGGAGTACTTCAGGAAGGACTTCTCCAACCCCGACCTGGTGGTGCGGGCCAGCGAGCCCGACGGGCGGCTGGTCTTCGAGACGGCTCCCACGCCGGAAGGGCGCGAGTGGGAGGTGCAGCGCGTCGTGGCCACGCCTTCCCTGGCCGGCCTGCGGCTGCAGCTGCGCTACAGGGAAGGCTCGATTCGCGAGGACGTGCGGCGCCTGACCCTGGCCAAGATCGCCCTCGTCGCCTTCATCGACCTGCTGCTGCTGGCCGGCCTGGTGCTGGTCTACGGCAACGTGCGGCGCGAGCTGCAGCTCTCGCGCCTCAAGAGCGACTTCGTGGCCAACGTCAGCCACGAGCTCAAGACCCCGCTGGCGCTCATCCGCCTGTTCTCCGAGACCCTCGAGCTGGGCCGCGTCCCGAGCGAGGAACGGCGTCGCCAGTACTACCGGGTCATCAACAAGGAGAGCCAGCGCCTGACCCAGCTGATCAACAACATCCTCGACTTCTCGCGCATCGAGGCCGGCCGGCGCGAGTACAAGTTCGCGCGCACGGACGTGGCGCGGGTGCTGGACGAGGTGCTGGAGGCCTACCGCTTCCAGTTCGAGCAGCAGGGCTTCGCCCTCGAGATCGAGGTCGAGGAGGGCCTGCCGGAGCCGCTGGTGGACGCCGAGGCCCTGGGCCAGGCCCTGATCAACCTGCTCAACAACGCCCTCAAGTACAGCCGCGACGACAAGCGCATCTCGGTCGAGCTGCGTCGCGGCGACGGCAACCTGCGGCTCTCGGTGCGCGACCACGGCATCGGCATCGCCAAGGGCGAGCAGGAGAAGGTCTTCGAGAAGTTCTACCGGGCCGAGGACAGCCTGGTCCACGAGACCAAGGGCAGCGGCCTGGGGCTGAGCCTGGTGCGCCATATCATGGAGGCGCACGGCGGCTCGGTCGAGCTGGAGAGCGCGCCCGGCAGCGGCAGCACCTTCACCCTGGTGCTGCCCCTGCAGGGCGCTCGGGCGCCCGGGGCGCCCGCCGAGGAGAGGCCATGACGACCCGCATCCTTCTGGTCGAGGACGAGCCCGACATGGTGCTCGGCCTCAAGGACAACTTCGAGTTCGAGGGCTACGAGGTGCTGACCGCCGCCGACGGCGCGGCCGGGCTGGAGCGGGCCCGCTCCCAAAAGCCCGACCTCGTGATCCTGGACATCATGCTGCCCAAGCTCTCGGGCCTGGAGGTCTGCAAGGCCCTGCGCGGCGAGGGCTTCGACAAGCCCATCATCATGCTCACCGCCCGCGGCCAGGAGATCGACAAGGTGGTCGGCCTGGAGCTGGGGGCCGACGACTACGTCACCAAGCCCTTCTCGATCCGCGAGCTGCTGGCGCGCGTGCGGGCCATCCTGCGGCGCAGCGAGGGCGGCAAGCGGCGCCTGGCGCGCTACCAGTTCGCCGACGTGGAGCTCGACTTCGAGACCTACCGCGGCACGCGCGCGGGGCAGGCCCTGGAGATGTCGCCGCGCGAGTTCGAGCTGCTGCGCTACCTGATCGAGCACAAGGGCAGCACCGTCACGCGCGAGCAGCTGCTCGAGGACGTGTGGGGCTACGAGAACTACCCCTCGACCCGCACGGTCGACACCCACATCGCCAAGCTGCGCGCCAAGATCGGCGACAGCGGCAGCGAGCCGCGCTTCATCCTGACCATCCACGGCATGGGCTACAAGTTCATCGACCCGGCCGCCTGAGGCGGCGGGCGGGGGGCACGGGCTCCCGACCGGCCGGCGCCCCGGCGACGGTCGGGGGAGGTCCCGGGGCCGCCCGTAACTCGTTCATGCTCTTGTGATTCCCCGGGCCCGCCTGATAGAATCAAGCGCTTTGACCGCGGAGCCCTGTCCGGACGTCTAAAGGACCGACAGGGCTCAGCAGGAGGCCAGCGCTTGGAGTACGTGTGCAAGGTGGGGACGCCGACCGGCGAGGTCGTGGAGCGCAGCTTCACGGCCACGGACGAGTCCGCCCTGCGGGCCGAGCTCGAGCGCCAGGGGCTCTACGTCTTCGGCGTTCGGCGCGGCCTGCGCGGCTCGCGCCTGCGCCTGCGCGAGCCGCGCGTCAAGACCGACCTGCTGCTGCTCTTCTCCCAGGAGCTGGCGGCCCTGCTGAAGGCCGGCCTGCCGCTGGTGCAGGCCCTCGACATCATGCTCGAGCGCCAGCGCGACGCCCTGTTCAGGCGCTCGCTGGCCGGCGTGCGCGAGAAGGTGCGCAGCGGCACGTCCCTGTCCGACGCCTTCCTGGCCGAGGGCGAGCTGTACCCGCCCATCTTCTCGGCCAGCCTCATGGCCGGCGAGCGCAGCGGCAGCCTCGAGACCGTCCTGCGCCGCTTCGTCTCCTACCTGCGGCTGACGCAGGGGCTGAAGAAGAAGGCCGTCGCGGCCGCCATCTACCCCCTGGCGCTCTTCACGCTCATGACGGGCCTGGTGGGCGTGCTGGTGGTCAAGGTCATCCCGGCCTTCGAGAGCTTCTTCGAGGGCCTCGACGCCAAGCTGCCCGCCGCCACGCTGATGCTGCTGCGGCTGGCCGACGTGGCCCAGCGGGTCTTCCCCTGGGCGGTGGCCGTGGCCGTCCCCTCCGTGGTGCTGGGGGCCGCCTGGCTGCGGCGCGACCGCTCCAAGGAGCTCGTCGACCGGCTGCTGCTGCGCCTGCCGTACTTCGGGCACCTGATGCGCATGTACGCCACCTCGCAGCTGGCCCGCACGCTGGCCACGCTGCTGTCGGGCGGGCTGCCGCTGCTCAACGCCATGGAGGTGGCGGCGGCCTCCGTCGGCAACCGCGCGCTGGGGGCGGCCATGCGCGAGGCCGCGCCGCTGATCCGCGAGGGCAAGAGCCTGATGGTGGCGCTCGACTCGACCGGGCTGGTGGACGGCGTGGCGCTCGAGATGATCAAGGTCGGCGAGCAGACCGGCGCCCTGGCCGACATGCTGGTGGCCATCTCCGACTTCTTCGACGAGGAGCTCGACACGCGCATCGCCACGGTCCTGGCCATGGTGGAGCCGATCGTGCTGGTGCTGATGGCCCTGATCGTGGGCGCCATGCTGATGGCCTTCTACCTGCCGCTGTTCCAGATCTTCAGCGCGCTCAACCGCTAGCCATGGGACACGCGCGGGTCGGGCCCGGGAGGAGAGCATGAGCCAGGCGTCGCCCCTCGACGGCCTGATCGGGCAGCCGGGCGCCGAGGCCGAGGAGCTGGCGGCCCGCGACCTGGCGGGGCGCTACGGGCTCGAGTTCGTGGACGTGGCCTCCTTCGCCCCCGACCCCGAGATCCTGCAGTCGGTGCCGGCCGACCTGATGTTCCGCTACAACTTCCTGCCCTACCGGCGCGAGGCCGGGCGGCTGGTGCTGGTCATGGCCGACCCCACCGACCTGCCGGTGGTGGACGAGCTGGCCGGCCTGCTGCAGACGCCCGTGCAGCCGGCCGTGGGCGCGCCGGGCGCCATCCAGGAGGCCCTCAAGCGCGGCCAGGGGACCCAGCGCGTGCTGGAGCAGGCCTCGGAGTCCTTCAAGCTGCAGCTGCTGCGCGAGGACGACAAGGGCGACGAGGTCCTCTCGATCGACAAGATCCAGTCCGACCAGTCGCCCATCATCCGGCTGGTCGACTCGACCCTGTTCGACGCGCTCAGCCGGCGCGCCTCGGACATCCACATCGAGACCCGCGACGCCGAGGTGGTCATCAAGTACCGCGTCGACGGCGTGCTGCAGCCGGCCATGAAGCCCATCGCCAAGGAGCACCACTCGACCATCATCAGCCGCATCAAGGTCATGGCCGAGCTGGACATCGCCGAGAAGCGCATCCCCCAGGACGGCCGCTTCCGGGTCAAGACCCGCGGCCGGCAGGTGGACTTCCGCGTCTCGATCATGCCCTCGGTGCACGGCGAGGACGCCGTCATCCGCATCCTCGACAAGGAGAGCCTGTCGGAGCAGTTCGCCTCGCTGCGGCTCGACATCCTGGGCTTCGAGGAGAAGGAGCTGGCCCGCTTCCGGCGCTTCATCAAGGAGCCCTACGGCATGGTGCTGGTGACCGGGCCCACCGGCTCGGGCAAGACCACCACGCTCTACGCCGCGCTCAGCGAGATCAAGACCGAGGAAGACAAGATCATCACCATCGAGGACCCGGTCGAGTACCAGCTCAAGGGCATCACCCAGATCCCGGTCAACGAGAAGAAGGGCCTGACCTTCGCCCGCGGGCTGCGCTCGATCCTGCGCCACGACCCCGACAAGATCATGGTGGGCGAGATCCGCGACCGCGAGACGGCCGACATCGCCATCGCCGCGGCCCTGACGGGCCACCTGGTCTTCACCACCGTGCACGCCAACAACGTCATCGACGTGCTGGGCCGCTTCCTCAACATGAAGATCGAGCCCTACAACTTCGTCTCGGCCCTCAACTGCGTGCAGGCCCAGCGCCTGGTGCGCACCATCTGCGAGCACTGCAAGCACCCGGTCAAGGCGCCCACCCAGCTGCTGGTGGACTCGGGCCTGGACCCCGCGGTCTACGGCGAAACCTGGTTCCACGAGGGGGCCGGCTGCATCGAGTGCGGCGGCACGGGCTACAAGGGCCGCATGGCCATCTCGGAGCTGCTGGACGTGACCGACCAGATCCGGGAGCTGATCCTGGCGCGGCGCTCGAGCGCCGAGATCAAGCGCGCGGCGCGCGAGGAGGGCATGACCTTCCTGCGCGAGTCGGCCGTGACCAAGGCCCTGCGCGGCGTGACCACGCTGCACGAGATCAACAAGGTCACCTTCGTGGAGGTCGCGTGAGCCGCCTGCTGGCCCTCGGCCGCGCCCTGCGCCGCGGCCTGCTGCAGCCCGACTACCCGCTGCTGGCGGTGGAGGTGCGGCCGCAGGCGGTGGTCGTGGCCCTGCTGGCGCGCGAGCGCGGCGGCCCGGCGCTGCGCGCGGCCGCCTCCCAGGAGCTG
>JBDIBD010000366.1:0-5278 GCA_039812725.1 Vicinamibacteria bacterium
GCCCGCCGCGCCGCTCGCGGCGCCGACGGCCAGCCGCCCCCCCGGGGCCACCCGCGTCGAGGGCGCCAACACCGCCCCCATGCCCGGCCTGGTCCTGGCCTTGAAGGTCAAGGAGGGCGAGACCGTCCAGGCCGGCCAGGCGCTGCTGGTGATGGAAGCCATGAAGATGGAGAGCGCGGTCGCGGCGCCCTACAGCGGCACCGTGGCGCGGCTCTACGTGCGCGAGGGCGACTCGGTCAGCGAGGGCGACCTGCTGGTGGACCTGGCGCGGCCGAAGATGGCCGCGCTGTGAGGCCGCCATGCTGAAGCCCCTCGCCCGCCTCCTGCCCCTGCTGGTCGAGGCGGCCGGCCTGGCCGGGCCGGCCGAGGCCGCCCGTCCCACCTTCGGCGTGACCTTCGACGCCACGGCCGAGTACCTGCGCATCGAGCGCGGCACGAGCCACGGCCTGCGCAACGACTACCTCGGCCCGCAGGCCACCCGCGGCCTGCTGCTCGACGCCCGCGACCGCGAGCTGGGCCGCTTCGTGACGGTCCACGCCGACGACTTCGAGGCCATCGTGCGCGTCGAGGGCCTGGCCGAGGGCCGCTCGCTGTCGGAGCTCGACCACCTCTCGATCCCCGCGCTGGGCCTGCCCTACCTGACCTTCGGTCGGGTCGATTCGGCGGCCTACTTCCGCATCGACAAGGGCCAGGCCCAGGTCGACCCGCACGTGCTCAAGCGCGCCGCCAAGGGCCAGCTCTACGACGCCCAGGGTCGCCTGGCCGGGATCTACACGGTAGTCACCGCCGGGAAGGCGGAGAGCCTGGGCTACGTGACCCAGTTCGAGCGCGGCTTCTTCGCCCGCGACGTGAGGACCGGCGACATCACCGGCTACCTGGACCAGGTGCTGCAGGGCAGCGGGCTGGCGAACTTCACCTTCGCCAACCTGATCATGCTGGCGGTCGGCCTGGCCTTCCTCTACCTGGCCATCGCCAAGGAGTACGAGCCGCTGCTGCTGGTGCCGATCGGCTTCGGCATCCTGGTGGGGAACATCCCCCTGCCGCTCTCGATCTTCAACAGCGTGTCGGTCTACATGATCGACCCGGTCACGCACGAGTACGCCTTCAACAGCGGCGGCAACAGCGTGATGGGGATCATCTACTGGGGGGTGCGGGCCGGCGTCTTCCCGCCCTTGATCTTCCTGGGCATCGGCGCCATGACGGACTTCGCGGCGCTGCTCTCCAACCCCAAGAGCCTGCTGCTGGGGGCGGCGGCCCAGGTCGGCATCTTCGCCACCTTCCTGGGAGCCCTGGCGCTGGGCTTCTCGCCCCAGAGCGCGGCCTCGATCGGCATCATCGGCGGGGCCGACGGCCCCACCGCCATCTTCACCGCCAGCCGCCTGGCGCCGGCCCTGATCGGCCCCATCGCCATCTCGGCCTACAGCTACATGGCCATGGTGCCGATCATCCAGCCCCCGATCATGAAGCTGCTGACCACCCGCGAGGAGCGCCTGATCCGCATGAAACCGGGGCGCAAGGTCTCGCACCTCGAGAAGGTGGCCTTCCCGATCATGGGAATGATCGTGACCTGCCTGGTGGCCCCCGGCGGCCTGCCGCTGCTGGGGCCGCTGTTCTTCGGCAACCTGCTCAAGGAGACCGGGGTGACCGGACGGCTGGCCAAGACGGCCTCCACGGCCATGCTCGACACCTGCACCATCCTGCTGGGGCTCGCGGTGGGCGCCTCGACCTCGGCCCAGGCCTTCCTCAACTCCCGCTCGGTGCTGATCTTCGTGCTCGGCTGCCTGGCCTTCGGCAGCGCCACGGCCGGCGGCGTGCTGTTCGCCAAGCTCATGAACGTCTTCAGCCGCGAGAAGGTCAACCCGCTCATCGGGGCCGCCGGCGTCTCGGCCGTGCCCGACTCGGCCCGCGTGGCGCACATGCTCGGCCAGGCCGAGGACCCCGGCAACTACCTGCTGCAGCACGCCATGGGACCGAACGTGGCGGGCGTGATCGGCTCGGCCATCGCGGCCGGCATCTTCCTCGGACTGTTCTAGGAGCCCAGCATGTCGCAGCTCATCTCCGTCGTGCCGAACATCTGCGAGGGCCGCGACGAGGCCTTCGTGCAGTCGCTGCGGGAGAAGCTCGAGCTGGTGCCGGGCCTGGTGGTGCTGGACGTCTCGGTGGACCAGGTGCGCAACCGCACGGTGCTGTCGTTCACCGGCCCCAAGTCGGCGGTCTTCGAGGGCGGCTTCCTGGTCTACCAGGAGGCCCTGCAGAAGATCGACATGCGCCAGCACCAGGGCGAGTACCCGCGCATCGGGGCCGTGGACGTGTTCCCGTTCGTGGCCCTGCGCGACGTCCCGGTGGCCACGGCCGTGGCCTGGTCGCTGGAGTTCGCCGAGCAGGTGGCGGCGCGCTTCCAGCTGCCGGTGTACCTGTTCGCCGAGTCGGCCCGCCAGGCCCTGCGGCGCGACATCGAGAGCATCCGCGAGGGCGAGTGCGAGGGCTTCGCCCGCAAGATCGCCGACCCGCTCTGGAAGCCCGACTTCGGCCCCGACGTCTACCCGCCCGACAAGGGCGCCACGATCATCGGCGCGCGCCTTCCGATCGTGAACCTGAAGGCCTACCTGACCACCGCCGACGAGCAGGCGGCCGAGTGGGTCGCGGACCGGCTTTCGAACCCGGCCACGGCCCTGCCCGGCGTGCACTTCTACCCCGGCCTCGACCGGGCCCGCGCCCTGGCGCTGCTCAACATCACCGTGGGCAACTACCGCGAGACGCCGCTCTACCGCGTGCTGGAGTCGGTCAAGACCGAGCTGCGGCGCTTCGGCGCCGGTGTCAGCCGGGTCGAGCTGGTGGGACTGGTGCCCCAGAGCGCGCTGATCGACTCGGCCCTGCACTACCTGCAGGTCATGGGCTTCACGGAGGAGGACACGGTCGAGCACCGTGTGGCGGCCATCCTGGGCGAGGCCGACTGAACGGCCTCAGGGCCTGGCCGCGGCGGCCGGCGGCTGGCGCGGCCGCACGGGCAGCGGCACGTTGCACAGCTCCACGTGGCCGGCCGGGCGCTGGTACCACTCCTCGCGCCGGTTGCGCCGCGACTCGACCAGGCGCGCGAAGGTGGCCGTGTCGGTGCGCAGCAGCTCGAGCTCGCTGCGCTCCGCGGCCGGCACGTCGGCCGCCACCCGGATCGCCTTCACGGGCGTCATCTGCTCGGGCTTCTCCAGGAAGCCCATGGGCGCCGGCCCGCGCGGCAACGACGAGAGCAGCTCGATCCCCTGCACCACCCGCCCGGCCACGGTGACGTTGCGGTCGAGGTGGCGCGGGGCGTGGCCGATCACGACGTACAGGCTGGTGTCGTCGCCGCTGGCGGCCTCGTTGCCGCGGGCCACCCCCAGCGCGCCGTAACAGTGCGCCAGCCAGGCCTCCTTGGCCGGCAGGTCGCGGGCGGCCGGGAAGCCCCGGGCGAAGCCCACCTCGGGCGCGTAGCCGTCGCGGTCGGGCAGCGGCGTGAAGCCGAGCGCCTCGCTCCAGGGGACGCCGAACTCGGCGGGCGGTGCCGCGTGCGGCGGCTTCGGCACGCGCCGCTTCTGGGCGTCGTCCTCGAAGGGGTCGGCCCACTGGGCCACGTAGTTGTCCTGCACGCGCACCACCGCCAGGCCGTCGTAGAAGCCCTGGCGGGCGAGGGCCTTGATGCCGGCCACGTGGCGTGGAGCGAAGGCCGGGGCCAGCTCGATCACCACGCGGCCGGCCGGCAGCTCGAGGTAGAGCGTGTTCTCGGGGTCGAGCGGCCGCCAGTCCGCGGGCGTCGAAGCCGCCAGCACCTCGGCCATCAGCGGCGGGCGCTCGGGGGGCGCGTTCCCCTGGGCGGCGGCGGGGCTGGCCAGCAACAGGAGCGCCGGCGTGGACCAGCGGGACAGGCTCATTCGTCCTCCTCGGCTCGGCCCATCCTACGCCACACGCTAGAATCCCCGGCCATGGCGCGGCCCCGGTCGTTCGGGCGTCCCACGGCTCGCGGGCTGCTGGCCGGCCTGGCCGTGGCCGCGTTGCTGGCGCTGGCCTTCTGGGTCCAGGCGCGCTTCTACTGGCGTTTCCCCCAGCCGGTTCTGTTCGGCGACCCGGCCGGCTACTTCGCCATCGGCCAGAGCTGGCGCGAGGCCCTGGCGGGCTGGCGCTCGGGCGGCAGCCTGGGCGCGGCCCTCGACCAGGTACGCGGCAGCTTCGAGTTTCTCGGGATCGGCCTGCTGTTCGCGCTGCTGCCCAGCGACCGGCCGGGCGACCTGGCGGCCTTCCGCCTGCTGCTGACCGGCTTCAACACCCTGGGCATGCTGGGGGCCTGCCTGCTCGCGCGGCGGCTGTCGGGCTCGCTCCTGGCCGGCCTCCTGGCCATCGCGGTGGCCACTCTGCACCCCGCCTTCTCGTGCGACACGGGCCGGCTGTTCCCGGAGCCCGTGGTGGGCTGCCTCTCGGTCTGGGCGGCGTACTGCCTCGTGCGCGGCCTCGACGAGCGCAGCCCCGGCTGGATGGCGGCGGCCGGCCTGGCCCTGTCGGGGGCGTTGTTCGTGCGCGCCAAGCTCATGCCCTACCTGGTGGCGCTGATGCTGCTGGCGCTGCTGGCCAGCCTGCCCGCCTGGCGCCGGCAGGCGGGGGCGCGACGGATGGTGCTGGCGCTGCTGCTTGGCGGGCTGCCGCTCTTCGCGCTCTGGTTCGGCGCGCGGAGCGCGGCCGCGGGGCCGGTGGACTCGAAGGTGCCGGAGTGGAACCTACCGGCGCGCCAGTACTACCCGTACGGCTTCTGGCAGTACCTCGACAGCGACGGCTGGGAGGGACCCTACCGCCTCAAGACCGAGCCCTACTACCAGGCCCTGCAGGCGACCGCGCGCGACCAGCCGGAGCTGCTGCGCTCGCGCCGCGCCCAGCTGCTCTTCACCGCGCGCTACGTGGCCGGGCGCCCGTGGCTGTCCCTGTCGACGGTGCTCGACAACGCCTGGCGGCTCTACGACCACCCCCACAACCCGTACCACTGGGACTACCCGCTCGACGGGGACGAGGCGCTGCTGCTGCACCGCCTGGTGGTCGTGCTGGGGCTGGCCGGGGCCCTGCTGGCGGCCCTGCGGCAGCCGGCGCGGGCGGCCGCCTTCTTCGTCCCGCTCGCGCTGCCGGTGGTCTACGGCCTGGCCTTCCCCTACCCGCGCTACGCGCTGCCGGGCCTGCTGATCCTGGTGGCCTCGGCCAGCGCCTGGTGCGTGACGGTGGCGGGCGCCCTGGCGCGCCCCGGGGCCCGCGCGCTGCGCCGGCC
>JBDIBD010000367.1:0-5270 GCA_039812725.1 Vicinamibacteria bacterium
CCTGACCTGTGCCCACCGCCTGCGCCAGGCCGGCCTGCGCGCCACGGTGCTCGACGCCGCCACGCGCGTGGGCGGCCGCACCCTGACCCTGCGCGGGCGCTTCCCGGACGGCCAGCAGACCGAGCTCGGGGCCGAGTTCGTCGACGACAGCCACGTCGCCCTGCGGCGCCTGGCGCGGGAGCTGGGCCTGACGCTGCTCGACCTGTACTACACCGGCGGCCTGCAGGGTCACACCTTCGCCGTGGAGGGACGCGTGCTGCACGGCGACGGGCACCTGGTCGAGCCCCTGCGGCCCGTGGCGGAGGCCATTCGCCGCGACCTGGGGCCCGACGGGCGTCACGGGCGGGTCAGCTTCGAGTCCGGAACGCCCGAGGGCCGGGCCTTGGACCGGCTGAGCCTGGCCGAGTGGCTGGACCAGCGCGGCGTGACGGGCTTCGCCCGCGGGGTGCTCGAGGCCGCCTTCGTGGGCGAGTACGGCCGCGAGCTCGACCAGCAGAGCGCCCTCAACCTGCTGCTGTCGCTCGAGGGCCAGGGCGAGCAGCTCTACGAGCACGGCGCCGAGCGCTACCGCCTGGCCGAGGGCAACGACGCGCTGGCCCAGCGCCTGGCGCAGGGCCTGGACGGCCCGGTGGAGCTGGGTTCCGCGCTCGAGTTGCTGCGCGCCGACGGCTCGGGCTACCTGCTGGGCCTGCGGCGCGGCGCCGCCAGCCGCGAGCTGCGGGCCGACCTGGTGGTGTTGGCCTTGCCCTTCACGCTGCTGCGGCAGGTCGAGCTGCGCCTCGAGCTGCCGGAAGCCAAGCGCCGGGCCGTGGCCGAACTGGGCTACGGAACGAACGGCAAGATCGTGGCGGGCTTCAGCCGGCGCCCGTGGAGCGAGGCCGGCAGCACCGGCTACTGCTTCACGGACCTCGGCTTCCAGTCGTGCTGGGACACGAGCCGCGGCCAGGCCGGCACGCACGCCCTGCTGACCAACTTCGTGGGCGGCCGGCTGGGAGCCGAGCTCGGGCGCGGCACCCCGGGGGAGCGGGCCGGGGCCTTCGTGGCCCAGCTGGAGCGCGTCTTCCCCGGGGCCACCACGGCCCACACCGGCGACGCCGTGCGCGTGGCCTGGCTCGACGCACCCTTCGCGAAGGGCAGCTACACCTGCTACGGCCCCGGGCAGTACCAGTCCTTGGCCGGCGTGGAGGGCCTGCCAGTCGGTCGCGTGCTCTTCGCGGGCGAGCACACCTCGGCCGAGTTCAGCGGCTACATGAACGGGGCGGTGGAGTCGGGCGAGCGCGCCGCGCGCCAGGCCCTGAAGCTGCTGGGACGGCGCCAGAAGTCCTGAGGGCCGGCCGGCTCGTGTAGACTGACTGTTCCCGCTGCCGGGGGGCGGCGGGGCACCTGCCATGAGCCGCCGACTGCTGGAGCGCCAGCGCCGCCTGAGGGACGCCGAGATCGAGCTGCAGCCGATCCGCCGGCAGGGCTCCTTCCGCGTGGCGCTGTGCTGGCCCAACCTCTACTTCGTGGGCATGTCCAACCTGGGCTTCCAGGGGGTCTACCAGCTGCTCAACGCCCTGCCCGACGTGGCCTGCGAGCGGGCTTTCCTGCCCGAGGACGCCGAGGTGGCCGAGCTGGAACGCGGCCGCCAGCCGCTGGTCAGCTTCGAGAGCGGCACGCCCCTGCGCGACTTCGACGTGGTGGCCTTCTCGATCTCGTTCGAGAACGACTACCTCTACGCGCTGCAGATGCTGCGCCTGGCCGGCATCCCGCTGCGCGCCAGCCAGCGCGGTCCGCGCGACCCGCTGGTGCTGATGGGCGGGGCGGCGATCTTCCTGAACCCCGAGCCGCTGGCCCCCTTCGCCGACCTGATGGCCGTGGGCGAGGGCGAGGCCCTGGTGCCGCCCCTGATGGACGCGCTCATGGGCGCGTCCCACCCGCGCGCCGGGCTCGAGCGGCTCTCCCACCGGCAGGGCTTCTACGTCCCCTCGCGCTACGAGGTGCGCTACCACCCGGACGGCACGGTGGCGGCCTACGACGGGCCGGGGACGGTGCTGCGCCAACGCGGCTGGCCGGGCCAGATGGCCCTGCCCCAGTCGGTCTTCCTGACGCCCCACACCGAGATGTCGATGAAGTTCATGGTCGAGATCTCGCGCGGCTGCCCGTGCATGTGCCGCTTCTGCTGGGCGGGCTACAACTTCCTGCCGGTGCGCGGTTTCACGCGCCAGCAGATCGTGGACCGGGCGCGCGAGGTGCGGGCCCACACGAATCGCATCGGCCTGGTCTCGACCGCGGTCTGCGACCACCCCGAGATCGACGCCATCGTGGACGACCTGGCGGCGCTCGACTACGAGGTCTCGGTGGCCTCCCTGCGCCTGGACGACCTGACGCCCGGCTTCGTCCTCAAGCTGGCCGACACCGGCGTGCAGGGACTGACGCTGGCCCCCGAGTGCGGCTCGGAGCGCATGCGGCGCATCCTCAACAAGCAGTTCACGAACGCCGAGATCCTCGACAAGGCCACCTGGATCTTCGAGAACGGCATCCAGAACCTCAAGCTCTACTACATGATCGGGCTGCCCTTCGAGGAGCACGGCGACGTGGAGGCCATCGTCACGCTGACCGAGCAGATCCGCGAGCGCATGCTGGCGGTGGCCCGCGGGCGCGGGCGCATCGGCCGCCTGCACCCCTCGGTCAACCCCTTCGTCCCCAAGCCCGGCACGCCCTACCAGTGGCTGCCGATGGAGGACCCGCGCGAGTCCGACCGCAAGCTGCAGCACCTGCGCAAGGCCTTCGCGCGCCTGCCCAACGTCGAGGCCATCATCAAGAGCGCCCGCAGCGGCGCCACCCAGTCGGTGCTGGCGCTGGGCGACCGGCGCGTGGCGGACGCCCTGGAGATCAGCGTGACGCAGGGCGTCGACCTGCGGCGGGGCCTGCGCGAGGCCGGCCTCGACCCGGCCTTCTACCTCTTCCGCGGCCGGGCGCGCGACGAGGTCCTGCCCTGGGACGTGATCGACAACGGCGTCGGCAAGGCCTACTACCTGCGCGAGCTGGACAAGAGCCTGCAGGAGAAGCTCTCGCCCCACTGCCCGGAGGTCCAGGGCTGCATCCGCTGCGGGGTGTGCGAGGAGACGCCCAACCCGGGCTACGCCCTGCCCGAGAAGTGGCGCCACCTGGGCGCGCCGCCGCGTTACCTGAAGGTCGTCCCAGCGGAGGCTCCATGAGCGCGCGCGGTCTCGTGACGTCCCTGGTCCTGGCCCTTTCGGCCTGCGGGGCCTCGGGCCCCACCTCGCCCACCCCCAACGTGCCCCTCGGCGAGGCCTTCACCCTGCGCGTGGGCGACCTGGCCCACGTCGACTCGGCCCTCGCGGTGCGGGTGGAGGGCATCCCGGCCGACTCGCGCTGCCCCATCGACGTGAACTGCATCACGGGCGGCGACGCGACCGTCCAGGTGGTGATCGGGCCGGTGGTGGGGGACGGCCCGGAGCGCCTGTACGAGCTGCACACCGGCCCCGACAACGTCCGGCGGGAGGTCGACGTCGTCGGCGGCCGCCGCCTGGTGCTGCTGTCCCTCGAGCCGCTGCCGAAGAGCGGGGCGGCGCTCCGCCAGAGCGACTACCGCACCACCTTGCGCATCGAGCGCGCCGAGTAGTCTGCTACAGTCCCTGCGGGCCCGTAGTTCAGCGGTCAGAACCGCCGGCTCATAACCGGTCAGTCGCAGGTTCGAGTCCTGCCGGGCCCACCACCTCCGCCCGAGCCCCGGGCCGGCGGGGTGCTAGAATCGCCCTTCCATGCACCCCCAACTCGAGAAGCTCGTGCAGCTCCAGCGGACGGAGACCCGGCTCAAGGAGCTGCAGGCCGCGCTGGACGACGTGCCGCGGCAGCGTGACGCCCAGGAGCAGGCCCTGCTGGCCGAGCGCGGCCGGCTGGACGCGGCCCGGTCCGAGCTGGAGCAGAGCCAGCGCACGCGCCGGCAGAAGGAGGGCGAGCTGCAGGCCCTCGAGACCAAGCGCGACAAGTACAAGGGCCAGCTGCGCGAGGTCAAGACCAACAAGGAATACACCGCCATGCTGCACGAGATCGAGGGCGTCGAGCGCGAGATCCGCGCGGTCGAGGACGCCATCCTGGTGGAGCTGGAGCGGGCCGAGGGGCTCGAGACCGCGGTGCGGAACGAGCAGGCCGACTTCCGCCAGGCGGAGGAGCGGCACAAGGCCGAGCTGGCGCGCCTGGCCGCGCAGCAGCGCCAGCTCGAGGAGCAGCTGGCCGCCGCCCAGGCCGAGCGCGACGGGGTGGCCGCCGGCCTGCCCGGCGAGATGGTCGAGCGCTTCCAGCGCGTGGCCAAGGTGCGCGGAACCGCCGTGGCCGAGGCCAGGGACGGCCTGTGCCTGCAGTGCCACGTGCAGCTGCGCCCGCAGCTCTTCATGGAAGTGAAGCGCAACGAGGAGCTGATCCAGTGCCCGTCCTGCAGCCGTGTGCTGTTCTACGAGCCGCCCGCGCCCACCAGCGACTTCAGCTCGTGAGCGCGGCCGCCGAGGCGGCGCTGGTGCTGCACATCGACGGCGCCAGCCGCGGCAACCCGGGCGAGGCCGGCTTCGGCGTGCACGCCGCCCGGCCCGACGGCAGCGCGGTGGCCGAGCTCTACGGCTACCTGGGGCGGGCCAGCAACAACGTGGCCGAGTACCAGGCCCTGATCCACGCCCTGGAGTTCGCCCGGGCGCGCGGCGCCGGCTCGGTCGAGGTGCGCTCCGACTCCGAGCTGGTCGTGCGCCAGATGAACGGCCAGTACCGCGTCAAGCACGCCGACATGATCCCGCTGCACCGGCGCGCCAGCGAGCTGCTGCGCGGCTTCGCGCAGGGGCGCATCGTGCACGTGCGCCGCGAGCAGAACCGCGAGGCCGACCGGCTGGCCAACCGCGCCGTGGACGAGCGGGCCTCGAAGCTGGCCTAGCTCAGCCGCGGGCGAAGCCCACGAAGCTCAGCATGCGCCCCGCCCCGCGCCCGTCGCGGCGGTAGGAGTGGTAGCGCTCCGCCCGGCAGCAGGTGCAGTCGTCGAGGTCGGACAGGCGCTCGGGGCGCAGGCCGAGCTCCACCAGCTGGCGCCGGTTGGCCGCGCGCAGGTCGAGGTGCGGGCGGCCGCGGGGGCCGGGGCGGAAGGCGCCCTCGCCCTCGGGGCCGAAGGCCTGGCGCAGCTCGTCGCCCACCTCGTAACAGCACGGGCCGATGCAGGGCCCCAGGGCCGCCAGCAGGTCCTCCGGGCGCGAGCCGCGCTCGACGAGGGCGCGGGCCGCGGCGCG
>JBDIBD010000368.1:0-5246 GCA_039812725.1 Vicinamibacteria bacterium
CACGCCAGCAGGCGCGGCGCGTGGCGCACGGACCAGAGCAGCAGGAAGAAGACCCCGCCCGCCGCGGCCGCCAGGGCCAGCACGGGCCAGCCCTGCCAGGCGAGCGCGAGGGTCGACAGCAGCCCGAGCAGCAGCGCCGCGCCGGTCAGCACGGCCCGCGGCCAGCGCGGCAGCACGAGGGCGACCAGGAGGCCGGCGGCGACGGCGATGAGCTTGCCCATGGCCGCGCAGCTTACCGCGGGACGGGCCGGGCGCGGCCCCGCGCCCGGCTACCGGGCGGCCAGCGCGGCCGCGATGGCCTCGCGCAGCTCCTTCGACTCGGGCTTGACCCGGCTCGGGAAGAACGCGATCACGCGCCCGTCGCGCCCCACCAGGTACTTGCAGAAGTTCCAGTCGGGCACCTGGCCGCCGCGCGTCAGGAAGGCGTAGACGGGCGACTGCCCCGGGCCCGGCTGGGTCTTCTGCTTGGCAAAGAGCGGGAAGGCGACCTTGTACTTGCGCTCGCAGAAGGCGCGGATCTGCGCTGGCGTGCCCGGCTCCTGGCCGCCGAACTCGTTGCTCGGGAAGCCCAGCACGCGCAGCCCGGCCGCCTGGAGCTCCTCGTGCAGGGCCTGCAGTCCCTGGTACTGCGGGGTGTAGCCGCACTCGCTGGCCACGTTGACCACCAGCGCCACCTGGCCCGCGTACTGGCCCAGGTCGGCCGGCTGGCCCTCGAGGGTGGTGGTCTTCAGGGCGTAGAAGGACTCGCTCGGCACGGGCTTTCCTCCCTCGGCCCCGTCGCGCGGGGCGGACAGGGCCAGCAGCAGCGCGGCCGCCAGCCAGGGGACGAGACGACGCGGGGCCGGCCTGGGCATGCTCCCTCCGCGAGCCTGCGGGCTCGAGCCCGCGAGTGTAGCAGGCCCGGGCGTGATACAAGCCCTCGGATCGCCATGAAAGCCCTCGCCCGAACCCTGGTCGTCCTGTCGGCCGTGCTGCTGGCCGCCCACTTCTCGCGGGCCGGCCTGCTGCCGCTCGCCGTGGCCGTCCTGCTGCTGCCGCTGCTGCTCCTGCCCCGCCGCGCCGCGCTGGCGCGCGTGCTGCAGGCGGCCCTGGCCCTGGGCGCGATCGAGTGGCTCTTCACGCTGGCGGCGCTCGTCAGCGACCGGCGCGCGGCGGGGCGCCCGTTCGTGCGCCTGGCCGTCATCCTCGGCAGCGTGGCGCTCGTCACGGCGCTCGCCGCCTGGCTCGCGCCAAGGGGGCGGCGCGCCGGCTAGGACGGGCCCGGCGCCGGGCGCCAGCGCACCTGCAGCTCGCAGTGCGGGCTGCCTGCCGACGTGCAGGCCGTCTCCTCCACCGTCACCACCGTGCCCCGGGGCGTGCAGCAGCTCCTCGTACGCGCCCACCCGCCGCTCGCACAGCGCCGCCACGGGCGGGAAGCCGTGGAAGCGCGCCCGCAGCACCTGCTCGTGGGCCTGCCGGCCGTAGCGCTCGCACACGTAACGCACGGAGCTCAGCACGAAGGTGCCGCGGACCATCGGCGCGCGCGTCCCCGTCTCGTCCATGGCCGGCCGCGACCATGAATCGCCGGCCCGCCCGGGCCGGCCTACGCGGCGCAGTCCACCAGCACGCGGCCCAGCCCTTCGCGCTCCATCAGGCGGCCCGCGGCCGCCACGACGCCGGCCAGCGGCACCGTGCCGCTCACCACGCGCTCCAGCGCAGCCGGCTTCAGCTCGGCGCCCAGCCGGTCCCAGACCGCCTGGCGCAGGGTCATCGGGCAGTTGGCCGAGCTGATCCCCAGCAGGCTGACACCGCGCAGGATGAACGGGAAGACCGTGGTGGCGAGCTCGGCCCCCGCGGCGTTGCCGATCACGGCCACGTTGCCGAACAGGTTGACGTGCCGGACCAGCCCGGCCAGCAGCTCGCCGCCGACGTTGTCGACGGCGCCGCCGAAGCGGGCGCTCTCGAGCGGCCGCCGGCCGAGCTGCAGCTCCCCGGGCGTGCGCACCTCGTGGGCCCCGAGGCTGCGCAGGTACTGGTGGTGCTCGGGGCGCCCCGAGACGGCCACGACCGTGTAGCCGCGCGCGGCCAACAACTGCACCGCCACCGAGCCCACGCCGCCCGTGGCGCCCGTGACCGCCACCGGCCCCTGCGACGGCGCCTGCTCGTTCTGCTCCATCCGGTGCAGCGCCAGGGCCGCGGTGAAGCCCGCGGTGCCGAGGATCATGGCCTCGCGCAGGTCGAGGCCGGCGGGCAGCCGCACCACCCAGTCGCCCGGCACGCGCACCACCTGCGAGAAGCCGCCGTCGTGGGTCTCGCCCAGCCCCATGCCGTTCACCAGCACCGGCTGCCCCGGCACGAAGCGCGGGTCGGACGACGACTCGACCAGCCCCGACACGTCGATGCCGGCGTTGAGCGGAAAGCGCCGCAGGATCTTGCCGCGCCCGGTCACGGCCAGGGCGTCCTTGAAGTTGATCCCCGACCAGCGCGCTCGGATGACGACGTCGCCGGCCGAGAGGTCGTCGAGGCCGAGCTTTTCGAGGCGCGGCTCGACGCCCTCGCCCTGCTGGTGGACACGGCAGGCCAGGAAGCTCATGGGCCGCAGGCTAGCACGCGCGGCCCGGCCCTCGGCCGGGCCGTCAGCGCGGGGGCGGCGGCGGTGGCGGTGGCGGCTGGGGCGCGAAGCGCTCCGCGGCCCGGGTGGTCACCAGGACCTCCGCCCCAGCGCCGCGCAGGAGGTCGATGAGGGCCACGACGTCCTGGAGGTCCGGCGAGCCGCCCACCCGCACGTCGACGATCACCGGCTTCCGGCGCACGGACAGCACGTCGCGCAGGCGCTGCTCGAAGGCTGGCCGGGGCTGCTGCAGGCCGTTGAGCTCGAAGACCTGCTGCGCGCCGTGGCCCGAGACCGGCCGGGCCACGAGCAGCACGCCGGCCGGGGCGGGCGTGGAATCCCTGCGCAGGCCGATCGGCAGGAAGCTCTCGCCGCCCGAGGGCTGGCGCACTCCCAGCGCGACGGCGGGTTCCCCGGCCTCGCGGGCCGCGTCGAGGGCCGGCTCGACCGCCGTCCACGGCAGATCGTGGCCCGCGAAGACCAGCGGCGTCGCGGCCGCGGAACGCAGGCGCTGCGCGAGCGCTTCCGCGTCGGCGACGCGCTCGGCTCCCAGGCGAAGGTCGCCGCCGCCGCGCACCACCACGAACGGACGGCCCGCCAGGTCGCCCTCGCGCGAGCCGGCCGAGGCCACGGGCAGCGTCAGGCGAGGGATGTTGGCCGGGCGTGCCGGCCGGGAGAGCGGCGCGGCCTCGCCCGGAGGCGGCTCGACGGCCAGCCCGTCTTCGTACGACAGCTCCCAGGAGAAGGTGCTGTCGTCGTGGTCCTCCTCGTAACGGCGAGGCAGCGCCGTGGCTTCGTCCACCCAGAGGCGCACCGTGGACGCGCCCGACTCCGAGGCCAGCGTGTACTCGTAACCCCGGCAACGTTGGCCGCCCACGTCCCGGGAGGTCCTTGCCCTGGCCTCCCGCAGCTCCCAGCCCCAGTCGTCGGCGCGCAGGGGCCCCTTCAGCCCGGCCAGGCTGTCCGGAAGGGGGTGCGGCTCCCAGGCCTTCTCGCCCATGCGCATCCAGGCCTTGCCGCCGATCTGGACGTGCTCCGTCGGGGCCGGCCCCTCGTCGAGGAAGTGCAGTCGGTCGGGCGGCACGACCTCCATCGACGAGGCAGTGCGCCTCCCGGTGCTGCGCTCCACGATCTCGAAGCGGGCCCGGTAGGAACGCGTGGCCTGGGCGGCCTGCGCGCTCAGGATGGCATCGAGGGCCTCGGGCGAAACGCCCGGGGCCGCCAGGAGGGTCACCAGCGCCGTGGCGAGCATGCCGCGAGTATGCGCCTCCACCGCCATCGCGGCCAGGCTCGGGCTCGCGTATCCTCCGGTCCCGGGGGGGACGCGATGAGCGAAGGGCCGGCGTGGCGCCCGAAGCCGCGACTCGAGCTCGACCACGTGGTGCTGGAGGTGCGCGACCCGGCGGCCTCGGCGGCCTTCTACCGGGACCTGCTGGGCTGCGAGCCCGTGCGTCTGCGCGAGTACGAGGCCGGCCGGGCCCCGTTCGTCTCGGCGCGCGTCGGCCCGGGCTGCCTGCTCGACTTCTTCCCGCCGCGGATGTGGCGCGCTCGGCGCGCCGCCAACCCCCATCACCTCTGCCTGGCGCTCCCGCCGGCGGACTTCCGCGCCGCGCGCCGGCGGTTGGCCCGCCGGGGCGTGCCGCTGACCCGCGTCTCCGCCCACAACTTCGGCGCCCGCGGCCACGCGCGCTCGATCTACTTCGACGACCCCGACGGCGTCAGCGTCGAGCTGCGCTGCTACTGAGTCCGCACCGCAGCGGCGCGGTCGGCGTGGCGAAGAAACGCCGTCGTCATCCTGAGGCGCCGCCGTCGCGTCCGGCGACGAAGGATCTGTCGGGTCGTACGACCCGATAGACCCTGCGCTCCCAGCCAGACGGGGTCGCTCAGGATGACGGGGCGGGCGCGGCGCTACTCGAGCGGCTCGGGCTGCAGCCGGGTCGTCACGCGCCCGAAGCGGCCCGGCTCGAAGCGCTCCAGCAGGGCCGCGGCGCGCGGGCTCCTGGTCTCGGCCAGGTGCTCCTGCAGCAGGTCGCGCACGAGCGAGGCGTCGGCCTCCGACAATGGATCGAGCCGGACGTACTGCGGGTTGAGCTGGCGCTCGTCGGGGTCGAGCAGGTAGACCACGCCGCCCGTCATCCCCGAGCCGAGGTTGAAGCCCGTCGTCCCCAGCACCAGCGCCTGCCCACCGGTCATGCCCTGGAAGGCGTTGGCCTCGACGCCCTCGACCACCAACCGCGGCGCGCCGCCCTCGTGGCTCTTGCGCAGGCAGATGGCGAAACGGTTGCCGCCCCGGCCGGCCACGTAGGCCCGCCCGCCGCGCGCGCCGTAGGCGAAGGTGTTGCCCACCAGCGTGGGTGTGGCGCCCTCGGGGAAGGCCGCGTCGGGGACCACCACCAGCTGGCCGCCGTAGGCGGCCGTGAAGCACGAGTCGGCGGCCACGCCCTGCAGCCGGAACTCCATGCCGCGCACGCAGTAGGCCGCGTAGAAATGGCCGGCGGCCCCGGTGTGGCGCAGGGTCAGGTGGCCCAGCGCCAGGCCGGCGGCGCCGCGGCGGCGGGCGATCTGGCCGGCCGCGGCCACGCCCACGCAGCGGTCGACGTTGGTCAGGCGTTGCACGACCTCGGCCGCGTGGCCGTCGAGGGCGCGCCGCACGGCG
>JBDIBD010000369.1:0-5242 GCA_039812725.1 Vicinamibacteria bacterium
GCCCAGCTTCGGGGTCACCGGGCCCGCCGGGCCCGCCGGCGCGGCGCCGCCTCGGCGGGCGGCGCGACCGGCGCGGTGGTGGCAGCCGGCTCGTAGAGCAGCCGTCCGCAGTGCGGACAGGCCGACAGGCAGCGGCCCTTGCGCACCCGCTGGGCGATGCCGGTGGCCAGCTGCAGGTAACAGCCGGAGCAGGTGCCCGACGAGGCCAGCTTGGTCACTACCGGCTCGCGGCCCGACCGCTGGGCCCGGTCGTAGAGCGCAACCACGTCCGGCGGCAGCCTCCGCCGGGCGGCGGCGCGCCGCGCCTCGAGCTGCGCGCGCGGCTCGCGTGGGGCCGGGGCCTCCGAGTGGAGCTGGGCGTCGAGGGCCGCGAGGGCCAGCACCGTGTCGGCCTGCTCCTGCTTCGACAGCGTCGCCTCTCCCGCCAGCGCGTCTTCCATGCGTCCTCCCGCCACTTCGTGTCTCTCCCGGCCCGCGTCGGCGCCACGAACGCCGCCGCTCCCGAGCGCCTGCCGCAGCGCCTCGGCCGAGGCGGGCCAGGCCAGGAAGGCCGTGGCGCCGCCCTCCAGGGCATTCTTCATGCCGAAGCGCCCGGTGGTCCCCACCACGACCAGCGCGGTCTCCGGCGAGACCCGGCGGCACTCCTGCAGCGTCAGCAGCCCCGTCAGGCCGAGCCGCTCCGCCTGGACCACGAGCGCGCTGACGCCGCCCGCGCCCAGCACGGCCGGCGCCTCGGCCAGGTCCCCCAGCCTGACGACCTCGGCGGCGTCGCGTCCCACCAGCTCGCGGGCCACGAACGACTCGAAGGCGGGCGGCCACTCGTGCTCGTAGCCTCCGATCACGAGGCGCCGGGGCCGCGTTGGGGGGTCCGGCCGGCGGGAAGTCGTCACACCCGCTGGGCTTGCAACCTGCGCGCCAGCCCGATGCGCGCGCTGACCTCAGGCCAGATCAGCGACTTGCGGCTCCCCGGCGACTTCGCCCCGGGGCGCCTCGGCCGATCTCGCAGCGTCGCCGGCCTGGGGACGCCACGAACGTGCCGATCTGGCACGTGCGGCCCGGCCCGGCGGCGGCCAGCGTGCCGAAACGGCATTCCAGCCCTAGTTGGCCTGGCGCAGCCCGTACTTGCGCAGCTTGGTGTGGAGCGTGCGCAGCCCGATGCCCAGCGACTGGGCCGCCTGCTTGAGGGTCGGGTAGTGCTCGATGGACCTGCGGATGATCTCGCGCTCGGCGTCCGCCATGCGCGTCCCCACCGGGATCCGCACCTCGTCGCCTCCGACCGCGCCGCGCAGGTTGGGCGGCAGGTCTCCCACGTCGACGACGGCCTTGGGGCTGAGCAGGCTCAGGCTCTCGATGCTGTTCTTCAGCTCGCGGATGTTGCCGGGCCAGCCGTAGCTGGTCAGCCGCGCCATGGCCTCGGGGGTCAGGCGTTTGACGGGCAGCCCGGTGCGGCGGGCCACCTCCTCCAGGAAGCGGTGCGCCAGCACGGGGATGGCGTCCTGCCGCTCCCGCAGGGGCGGCACCACCAGGGTCACCACCTTGAGGCGGTAGTAGAGATCGGCCCGGAAGCGCCCGGACTTCACCAGCGCCTCGAGGTCGGCATTGCTGGCGGCCAGCAGGTGCAGGTTGACCGAGATCTTGCGCGTGCCGCCCACGCGCCGGAACTCGCGCCGCTCCAGGGCCCGCAGGAGCTTGGCCTGGCAGCCCAGGCCCATCTCGTTGACCTCATCGAGGAAGAGCGTGCCGCCGTCGGCCAGCTGCATCACGCCTTCCTTCTGGCGGTCGGCGCCGGTGAAGGCGCCCTTCTCGTGGCCGAAGAGCTCGCTCTCGAGCAGCTGGTCCGACAGGGTGGCGCAGTTGACCGCCACGAAGGCCCCGCGGGAGCGCGAGCCCAGGGCGTGCAGGGCCCGCGCCACCAGCTCCTTGCCCGTGCCGCTCTCGCCGGTGATGAGCACGGTGGACTGGTGCTGGGCCACGCGCTTGACCGTGTCGAACAGCTCGAGCATGGCCCTGGAGCGGCCGATGATGCCGAGCTGGTCCATCTCCTGCGCCGCCTGCGAGGGCGGCGTGGCCAGCAGGCCGCTGGCGCCGGCACGCTCGATGCCCCGCGCGAGCAGAGCCAGGAGCGTCTCGATCTGCAGCGGCTTGGCCAGGAACTCGGTCGCGCCGCGCTTGACGGCGTCGACCGCCGCGTCGATGGTCCCGAAGCCCGTCACGACGATGACGGGCAGGCCGTGGTGCTGGGCCAGCACGGCGTCCAGCACGGCCGTGCCCTGCATGTCGGGCAGGCGCAGGTCGAGAATCATGGCCTGCAGCCGCTCGCGGCGGGCCAGGGCCAGGGCCGCGCGCCCGTTGGCGGCCTGCAGCACGGCGTAGCCCTGCTTCTCGAGCACGTAGGCCAGGCTGGCCCGGCTCTCGGCGTGGTCCTCGACCAGCAGCACCGTGCGCACCGGCTAGCCCGGGGCCAGCGCCAGCGTGACGGTGGCCGTGGTTCCCCGGCCGCCCGCGCAGGCCAGGGACAGGCCGCCCCCCTGGGCCGCGACCAGGCGGCGCGCGATCGGCAGCCCGAGGCCCGTGCCCCCCTCGCGGGTCGTGTAGAACACGTCGAAGACACGCTCGAGCTGGGCGGCCGGGATGCCCTCGCCGCTGTCGCGGATGGTCACCACCAGGCCCCCGGGCGCGGCCTCCACCCCGATCTCGATCCGGCCGCCCGGCGGCGTGGCCTGCAGCGCGTTCAGGACCAGGTTGAGCAGGGCGTGCTTGAGCTGCAGCGGGTCGACCAGCGCCGCCAGCCCCTCGCCGCCCGGGCGGCGCGCCAGGGCCACCCCCTTCTCCGAGCACTCGGGCCCGATGAACGCGGCCAGGTCGTCCACCAGCCGGGCCACCGCCACCCGCTCCAGGCGCGGCGCGGCGGGGCGCGCGTAGCGCAGGAACTCCGTCACGAAGCCGTCCAGGCTGCGCAGCTCGTGCAGGATGCTGTCGAGCACCGCGAAGGCGTGGGCGCTGCGGTCGGGCAGCAGCTCGGCCAGCTCCTGCTCCAGGATGCTGACGTTGATCTGGAGCGCGTTGAGCGGGTTGCGCACCTCGTGGGCGATGCCCGCCGCCAGCGCCTCCACCAGCCCGGGCCCACCGGGTCCCGACGTCGCGTGCTCCATCTCCGCTCCGCCGCCCGGCTCCCCCGCGCGGGCGCTCACTCCTCGGCGGCCACCGGCTGGCCCAGCGTCCCCTTGGCCCTGGCCACCAGGGTGGCCTTCATGAAGTCGTCCAGGTCGCCGTCCAGCACCCGGTCCACGTCCCCGGTCTCGTGGCGCGTGCGCAGGTCCTTGACCATGCGGTAGGGGTGCAGCACGTACGAGCGGATCTGGCTGCCGAAAGCGATGTCCTTCTTGGCCGCCTCGACCGCGTCGAGCTTCTCGCGGCGCTTGCTCATCTCCAGCTCGTAGAGCCGGGACTTGAGGATCTTCATGGCCACTTCGCGGTTGCGGATCTGGCTGCGCTCGTTCTGGCAGGCCACCACGATGCCGCTGGGCAGGTGCGTGAGGCGCACGGCCGAGTCGGTCACGTTGACGTGCTGGCCGCCGGCCCCGCTGGAGCGGTAGGTGTCGACGCGCAGGTCCTTCTCCTCGACCTTGATGTCGATGTCGTCCTCGATCTCGGGCACGGCGAAGACGGCGGCGAAGGCCGTCTGCCGGCGGGCGTTCGAGTCGAAGGGGCTGATGCGCACCAGGCGGTGCACCCCGGCCTCGACCGCCAGGTAGCCGTAGGCGTGCTCGCCCTGCACCATCACGGTGACGCTCTTGATGCCGGCCTCCTCGCCGGCCTGGATGTCGGTGATGTCGCACTTGAAGCCGCGCCGGTCGCACCAGCGCTTGTACATGCGCAGCAGCATCTCGGCCCAGTCCTGGCTCTCGGTGCCGCCGGCCCCGGCGTTGATGGTCAGGATGCAGTTGGCCGCGTCGTGCTCGCCGCCCAGCATCTTCTGCAGCTCGGCCTGCTGCACGTGGGCCTCGAGGGCCTGCAGGGCCGCCGCCAGGTCGGCCTCGACCGGCTCGCCGGACTCGAACCACTCCACCAGCACCCGGGCGTCGTCCTCGAGGCGCCCCAGCCGCTCCGCGTAGGCGAGGTCGTCGGACAGGCGCTTGCGCCGGCGCTGCAGCTTCTGGGCGTTGGCCATGTCCGACCAGAAGTCGGGCGCGGCCATGCGCTCGTCGATGCGCGTCAGCTCCGCGCGGAAGGCGGCGGGGTCAAAGATAGCCGCGGACGTCCGCGGCCCTCGCGACCAGCTCGTTGAAGCGTTGATTCAGCTCGTGCGCCAAGAACCCTCCCGCAGGCCGTCATTCTACTTCCAGGCCCGCGCCCTGTCCCTCGGGCCGCGGGCGGGCCCAGGCCGCCAGGGCCAGCGCTCCCGCCAGGCACAGCAGGCCGAAGGCCTCGCCCAGCGCCAGGTAGGGCGTGTCCTCGCTCGAGACGGGCACGTCGGCCACCAGCGCGCGCTCCTCGAAGAGCGCAGTCGAAGCCAGCAGCCGGCCGCGCGGGTCGACCACCGCCGAGATGCCGGTGTTGGCGGCGCGCACCAGGTAGCGCCCGGTCTCGACCGGGCGGAAGCGGGCCATCATCAGGTGCTGGTAGGGGGCCGAGGTGCTGCCGTACCAGCCGTCGTTGGTGACGCTCACCAGCAGCCGCGCCCCCTCGCGCGCGAAGCGCCGGCTCAGCTCCGGGAAGATGACCTCGTAGCAGACCAGCGTGGCGAAGCCGTGCCCCTCCACGCGCCCGACCTCGTAGGTCTCCCCCGGCGTGAACTGCCCCACCTGCGCCACCATCCGGGCCGTGAAGCGCCCGCCCAGCGTCAGCAGCGGCTGGAGCGGCACGTACTCGCCGAACGGCACCAGGCGCAGCTTGTGGTGGCGGTAGGCCAGGCGTCCCTCGGGGTCGAGCAGCTTGGCGCCCACGTAGATGCGGCGCGGCTGCGCGCTCTCGTCGACGTCGTCGTTGCCGAACAGCAGGTGCGCGTGCAGGCCGCGCGCCAGGGTCTGGAGCTGGTCGGCCAGCACGGGCTCCTCGTCGTAGGGCCAGGGGACCGAGGACTCCGGCCAGATCACGAAGCGCGCTCCCTGCGCCGCGGCCTCCCGGCTGAGCCGGACGTGCCGCAGCACGTTGCGCTCGGCCAGCCCCGGCAGCCACTTCTCGTCCTGGCGGATGCTGGCCTGCACCAGCCCCACCCGCAGGCTGCCCTGCGTGGCCACCG
>JBDIBD010000370.1:0-5204 GCA_039812725.1 Vicinamibacteria bacterium
GCGGCGACCTGGCCGTGCTGGTGCGGCCGCCGCGGCTGCACGGCGGCGTGGCCGACGTGGGCACGCTGGCGCGCGTGCCGCTGGCGGGCGGCGCACCGCGCGAGCTGCTTGAGAACGTGGCCTGGGCCGACTGGGGGCCCGACGGCGAGAGCCTGGCGGTGGTGCGCACCCTCGACCGGACCACCAAGCGCCTCGAGTACCCCGTGGGGCGCGTGCTGGCCGAGGCGCTGCCGGCCGCCTGCATGGGCCCCATCCGGGTCTCGCCCCAGGGCAGCCACGTGGCCTACCTGGCCTGCGACCCGGGCGAGAAGCTGGTGATCGTGATCGTCGACGCGCAGGGGCGGCGGGTGGCCGAGAGCCGCGCGCCGGGCTTCACCAGCCTGCTGGCCTGGTCGCCCGACGGCGAGGAGGTCTGGTACTCGGCCTCGACGCGCGACTTCTTCCCCCAGGTGCGCGGCCTGAGCCGCACGGGCCGCGACCGCCTGGTGGCGCGGCTGCCGGGGGCCGTGCTCGACGTGGCCGCCGACGGCCGCGTGCTGGTGTCCCTGGGCCAGTTCCGCGCGGGCATCGTGGCCCGCGGCCCCGACTCCCCCGAGGAGCGCGAGGTCTCGTGGCTCGAGGGCTCGCTGGCCCAGGACCTCTCGGCCGACGGCCGGCTGCTGCTGTTCGGCGAGCGCTTCGAGGGCGGCGGCCCGCGCGGGCGCATCTACCTGCGCGCCACGGACGGCCGGTCGCCGGCCCTCTTCCTGGGCGAGGGCGAGCCCGGCGGGCTGTCCCCGGACGGCCGGTGGATGGTGGCCGCCATCCAGGGACGGCAGGGGCTGACCCTGGCGCCGACCGGGCCGGGCGAGCCGCGCACCCTGGACGTGGGCGGCCTGCACGTCTACGCCGCGCGCTTCTTCCGCGACGGCCGCCGGCTGCTGCTGGGCGCCGAACAGGAGGGCCGCGGGGGACGGCTCTGGCTGGCCGACCTGGACGGCGGCGCCCCCCGGCCCCTGACGCCCGAGCTGACCGGCATGGGCGTCCCGTCCCCGGACGGCCGTCTGGTGGCCGCCATCGGCAACGAGGGCACCTGGCTCTACCCCGTCGACGGGAGCGAGCGCCGCCCGGCCCTGGGCGTGCAGGCCGAGGAGTGGCCCATCACCTGGGCCGACGACGGCTGGCTGTACGTGGCCCGCCAGGACGAGCTGCCGCTCGACGTCTACCGGGTGGAGCCCGCCAGCGGCCGGCGCGAGCTCTGGCGCAGCCTCAAGCCCGCCGACCCGGCCGGGGTCACGCGCCTCAACGCGCTGGTCTCGGCCGACGGCCGGGCCTTCGCCTACAGCTACCTGCGCTCCTTGTCGGACCTCTACCTGGTGGACGGCCTGCGCTGACGGTCAGGCCAGCTCTACTCCGCGGGCGGCGCCGCGTACAGGCGGCTGCGGATCGCTTCCCGCTGCGCCGCCGCCGCCACGGGGTCCAGGCCGTCCTCGGCGGTGACCGCCTCGGCCAGGGCTACCCCCACCTCGGCCTCACCGGCGGCGACGACGTCGGCGCCCGCCCGGCGGAGGGCGGCCGCGTCGCGCAGGTGGGCGCAGCGCGCGAGCACGCGCAGGGCGGGATTCAGGAGGCGCGCCTGCCTGACGATCTCGGCGGCGTCTTCCACGTCGGCGCTCAGGACCAGGCTGCCGGCGGTCGCGATGCCCGCCTCGTCGAGCGTGCCCGGCCGCAGGACGTCGCCGTAGACCGCGGCCAGGCCCTCGGCGCGCAGCGTGCGCACCGCCTCGAGGTTGAGATCGACCACGGTGACCGTCGCGCCCCGATCGGCGAGCAGCCGGCGCACGATCCTGCCCACCGGGCCGTACCCGACCAGGATGCAGCGGCGGGGGTCGATCGCCGGGCCCGCCCCGGCGGCGGCCAGCTCGAGCGGCGGCGTGGCCGCCCGCCGCGCCCAGCGGTAGACGCTCGGGTAGAGCGCGATCGAGATGATGGAGGCCGCCACCAGCGCGTTCCAGCCCGTGTCGTCGATCAGGCCGAGCTGCCGCGCGACGGTGGCCAGGATGAAGCTGAACTCCCCCACCTGGGAGAAGGCGGCCGCCACGGGAATGGCGGTCGCCGTGGGAGTGCCGAGGGCCCGCACCGTCAGCAGGGCCGCCAGCGGCTTGACGACGATGACCACGACCAGGACCATCGCGATCGGCACCGGCGCCCGCGCCAGGCTGCGCGGGTCGAACAGCATGCCGACCGACACGAAGAAGAGCACGGCGAAGGCGTCGCGCATGGGCACGGCGTCTCCCGCGGCCCGGGCCGCGAACTCGGAGCGCCCCACGGCGAGCCCGGCCAGGAACGCGCCCAGCTCCATCGACACGCCGAAGACCCCCGCCGATCCCACGGCGATTCCCACGGCCAGCACCAGGACCGCCAGCGTGAAGAGCTCCCGCGAACGGGTGGTCTCGATCCTCTCGAGCGCCCAGGGGACCACCCAGCGGCCCAGCACCACCACGGTGACGACCAGGGCGACGACCTTCAGCCCGGCCAGCGCGAGCGCGCTTCCTGCGCCGCCCCCTCCGCCCGGACCGAAGAGGATCGGCAGGAGAAGCAGCATGGCGACGGTGAGGATGTCCTCGACGACCGTCCAGCCGATGGCGATGTAGCCGATCGGCGCGTGCAGGTCGCGCCGCTCGGCCAGCACCAGGGCCATCACCACGGTGCTGGCCACCGAGATGGCCATGCCGAGGATGATCCCGGACATCCAGCTCCAGCCCAGCAGGCGCAGCAGCAGCGCCAGCGTCAGCGTGGACAGGGTGCTCTGCACGAGCGCTCCCGGCACGGCCACGCGCCAGACGGCCACCAGCTCGTGCAGGTGGAAGCGCAGCCCCATCCCGAACAACAGGAGGATCACGCCGATCTCGGCGAAACGCTGGGCGACCTCGCGGTCGGCGACGTAGCCCGGCGTGAAGGGCCCGACCACGACGCCCGCCAGCAGGTAGCCCACGATCGGAGACAGCCTCAGCCGGTTCGCGAGGTATCCGAAGACCAGGGCGGCGGCCAGGCCGGCGGCGAAGGTCATGAGCACACCGAGGTCGTGCATCGTCAGCTCCCGTGGTGGGCCGCGAGCTCGCCGGACTCGCACAGCCAGGGCCCGAGCTTCTCACGGCCGCGCAGAACGCCCAATCCTGAAGGCTCGGGCCCGTGGTCGAGAACGCCTGGACGGCCTGCGCCGACGGTCAGGCCAGCTCGAGCCAGTCGAACCAGACCGGGTGGTTGGCCTTGTACCACTCCAGGATCTCGTGGATGGCCTTCTTGCGCGCCGGCGGGATGACCAGGTCGTCGATCCGGTCGAAGTGCACGCGGATCACGTCGCCGTCGTACTCGAGGGCCTGCGAGCAGAGCGTCTGCAGCTCGTTGCGGATGCGCCCCGAGTCGGAGACCTTGACCGCCCGGGCGCGGTAGTCCTCGCCGGAGATGAAGCGCTCGAGCAGCGGGCTGAAGACCAGCCGGCTCTGGGGCAGCGACTCGAGCAGCCTGAAGACGAAGGTCACCTTCTGGCGTGCGCCGCCGGTCGAGACCTGCGCCGTGACCTGGAAGCGCTGCTCGTCGAGCTGCGTCACGCCCGGCAGGCCGGTGTAGGGGTCGGGCCCCATGTAGCCCGTGGCGGCCAGCACGCGCCACTGCTTCTCGGGGAAGAAGTCGTCGGCCCGGATGACGCGCGGGCCGACCGGCATGTTGGCCTCGCGCATGTCGCGCAGGCAGCGCCGGTACTCGCCCACCTGGTCGTCGCCCAGCGGCCGGCCGAACAGGTGGGCCAGGCCCTGGCCGAAGTCGGGCGCCTCGGGGTCGAGCCGCGCCAGCCGGCACTCCTTCTCGAGCGGCAGCTCGAAGTGCTCGGAGAGCAGCGTCATGGTGGCGTGGGCGTCCACGGCCGGCGCCAGCGAGGCGGCCTGCAGGGCCTCGGCCGAGGCGGCGTAGCCGTCGCACAGGAAGAGGTGCGGCTGGCCCTGGCCGTCGCGCCAGGTGCCCACCAGGTAGGTGGGGGCGTAGGTGCCCGACTCGTTGAAGGCCGGCAGGCCGCCGGGGCAGGTCCAGCCGTCCTCCACCAGGTGCGCTCCCAGCGCGCGCCACTCCTCCCACAGCCCCGACAGGCGCGCCGTGCGGCTCTTGCCGCCCAGGGTCCAGACGTGCACGTTCTGGCGCTCTATGCCCGGGACGGCCAGCTCGATGGCCTCCATCAGCTTGGCGCGCGGCGTCAGCGCGTCGACGTGGATCGAGCGCTGCTCGGCCGTCTCGGCCACCACCCGCGGGATGGTGAGCGTGCCCATGTAGGCCTCGTAGGGGCGCGTGACCACCAGCGGCTGGTCGAACAGGTGCAGCACGGCCATCGGGCCGGTCTCCGCGCCCTTGGCGAAGCGCGAGGTGTTCTCGAGGGTGTCGACCGCGGCGCCCCAGATGGTGATGCCGCGCTCGCGCATCTTCTTGTAGAAGCCGCGCCAGCCGTAGCCCGGGTCGTTGAGCAGCCGGTGCACGCGCAGGTCGATCAGGCGCGCCACCTCGGGCCGGGCGTAGATGCGCCCGAAGCCCAGCAGCGGGTTGGCGCCCATCTCGGGCGTCTCGCCGGCCTTGGGCATCAGCCCCTCGCCCAGGCAGACCATGATGGCGTGGTTCTCGGGCAGGCGCCTCGTGAAGTGCCAGAGGGCCTCGCTCATGACGTAGGCCGAGATGGCGTCGGCGTCCTTCTTGATCTGGTTGAGGCCCTGCTTGTCGGCCCCGCGTCCCTCGCCGAAGCGCCCGAACAGGCGCGTGCCCAGGGCCGTCACGGCCGCGGTCATGGCCACGCAGCGCCGGATGCCGCCGGGGGCGAAGGAGTAGTGGTCGTAGCCCTTCTCGGCCACCCCGCCCACCCACTCGACCTGGATGTCCTCCAGCCAGAGGTGGAAGCGCAGCAGCAGCGGCCGCGTGTCGAAGGCCCACTGGGCCACGAGGTCCTTCTTGTTGGGCGTGGTCATGGAGCCTCCTCGGAGGGGCGGCGCGAGCCGGCGCCATTCTAGCCCGGGGACCGCGGGCGGGTCGCGTATAGTCAGGGCGAGGAGCGGAGCATGCCCACCCAGACCCTGTACGACGACGGCCGCCACCGCAACCTGCTGCTGGAGGACTTCGGCCGCGGCCTGGCGGTGCAGGCCAACCAGCACCTGATCGTGCACGCCGGCCACGGCGCCATCCTCGACCCG
>JBDIBD010000371.1:0-5190 GCA_039812725.1 Vicinamibacteria bacterium
TGGTGCCGGCCGAGGGGCTGGAGCTGCCGGAAGGCGGCGCGCGGCGGGTCGAGCTGGACGTCTTCCGCGGGCGGGCCGAGTGGGGCAGCCGGCAGCGACTGCGGCTGGTGGCGCTCGACCCGCGCGGCCTGGCCGTCGGCCTGGTCGAGCTGGAGGCGCGCGTGAGACCCGACCCGCACCTCCTGCCGCGCCTGCGCTGGCCCCTGCTGGCGCTGGGCCTGGCCCTGCTGGCAGCGGCGCTGCTGCTCGAGCTGCGGCAGCGCCGACGAGCATGATCCGCGTCGAGCGGCACGGCCCCGTGACCTTCTTCCGCCTGGCGCGACCGTTCCTCGGGCGCGGCCTCTACTGGACCGGCTGCTACCTGGTCGACGGGCTGCTGGTCGACTGCGGCCCGCCGGTCACGGCACGGGAGCTGTGCGCGGCGCTGTCGGACGAGCGCCTGGAGGCCCTGGCGCTGACCCACCACCACGAGGACCACACCGGCGGCGCGGCGCTGCTCGGCGCGTCGCGCGGCCTGTCGCCCCTGATCCACCCGCGCGGGCGGGTCCTGCTGCAGCAGGGCTTCGAGCAGCAGGCCTATCGGCGCCTGGCCTGGGGCCGCCGCCCGCGCCTGGAGGCCGGCGAGCTGGGCCCGGAGCTGCGCACCCGCGAACTGCGCTTCGAGGTGCTCGAAACCCCCGGCCACAGCCCCGACCACGTCTGCCTGTGGGAGCCGGAGCGGGGTCTTCTGTTCACCGGCGACCTGTTCCTGGCCGAGAAGCTGCGCTATCTGCGCTCGGACGAGGACCTGCTGTCGCTCGTGGCCTCGCTCGAGCGCGTGGTGGCGCTGGGCGCGCGCCAGGTCTTCTGCGCGCACCGCGGCCTGGTGGCCGACGGAAGCGCCGCCCTGCGGCGCAAGGCGGCCCACCTGCGCGAGCTGCGCGACGCGATCCTGGAAGGGTTGCGGCGCGGCGACGACGAGGCCGCCCTGGCGCGCCGGCTGGTGGGACCGGAGGGCTTTCTGACGTACTTCAGCCTGGGGCACTTCTCCGCCCGCAACTTCGTGCGCGTGGTGGCGGCCGGCCGGAAGCCTCCGGGCCCCCCTGCAGGGTCCGCCTAGACGACGGCAGCGCTCCCGCTGCGCGGCTCCAGGCGCCCCTCCTGCACGGTGCGCTCGCGCTCAGGCGGGGCCAGCCAGGTGGCCGGCCTCGCAGCTCACCCGCCAGACGCCGTGACCCTGCGGCTCGCAGCGCAGGTCCACGGGCAAGAAGCGCCGGATGACCTCGAGGTTGGTCGAGGTGTGGGCGGTGGGCGCCAGGGTCAGGAAGCGGCCGCCCGCCAGGGCCAGGGGCAGCAGCAGCTGGTCGGCCAGGTGGGCGCCCACGGGCACGCCGGCGTCCAGGAACTCGCGCGCCTCCTGCGCCGCCGCGGCGGCCATCTCCTCGGGGCGCACGCCCTTCTCGCCGAAGCCGGTCACCACCGCGCTCACGTTCTCGAACAGCAGCTCGATCAACAGGGCGTGCCCGGGGCCGTCCGAGGCCACCTCGCGCACGTCGACGTAGGCCTGCGGCAGCCGCAGCTGGCCCAGGGCCGTCTCGACGCTGCGGGCCGCGATGGCGCGCGGCAGGCCCGCCGCCACGCCGAAGACGCGGCTGGCCTTGAGGGGCCCGCGCTGGGTGAGCTCGAGGCGCCGCAGGCGCTGGGCCGGGGCCACCTCGACCTCGAAGCGCCCGCCGCCGGCCGGGTAGAAGCCCCAGCGCTCGAGCCGCGAGCCGAAGCGCGGGCCGAGCTGCGCGACCAGCGGCAGGAAGGCCTGGGACAGGAACTCGAAGGGCGGCGCCCAGGGGTTGTGGGTGCCGCCCTCGAGCACCAGCAGCGACAGGCCGGCGGCCAGCGCCAGCGGCACCAGCACGGTCTGCAGCACCAGCGTGGCGCTGCCGGCGGTGCCGACCGCCAGGCGGTAGGCGCCGGGCTGCACCGGCCCGGGCTCGAAGCCCACCTCGGTGGAGCCGAGGGTGGCCCCCGAGACGTGGCCGCCCGAGACACGCGCGGCCGCCTCCACCGAGGCCAGGTGCTGGCGCTGCAGCCCCGGCCGGGGGCGGTGGGCGCGCACGCGCTGGAGGCGGAAGGGCGTGCCGGTGATCAGCGACAGGGACAAGGCGGTGCGGAGGATCTGGCCGCCGCCCTCGCCGATGGAGCCGTCCAGTGTGAGCATCGTCCCTCGCGCCCCTCCCCCGCGCACGCGCGTGGGGCGGGCAGGCCGAACGGTAGCACGCCCCAGCGGTGGTCCGGCGGCGCGGCCGCGGTTCGCCGCACGGCTTGACCGGCCGGGCGGCCCTGGGATTTACTGCCCACAGGGCCATGACCACTTCACGCCGCCCGCGCGCCCTGGGCGACCTCGTGGCCCTGCAGCGCGAGGTCAACCAGCTTTTCGAGCGACTGATCGAGGCCCACGGCCCGGAGGGCCGGGGCGCGGGCTGGCGCCCGGCCGCCGACGTGTTCGAAGCCCACGAGCGCCTGGTGGCGGTGCTCGAGCTGCCGGGAGTCGAGCCGGACAGCCTGCGCGTGAGCGTGCAGGACCACGAGCTGCAGGTGAGCGGCGAGCGGCGCCCGCCGCGGGGACCGGCCGGCGAGGCCCGTTTCCTGTGCGTGGAGCGGCCCCACGGCCGCTTCCGGCGGGCGCTGCCGATCGAGGGGCCGGTGGACCTGGCCCGCGCCCGGGCCTGGCTGGAGAACGGGCTGCTCGTGATCGAGCTGCCGCGGCTGCGCGAGCGCCGCCGGCACGAGACAACCATCGCGGTGGAGCGCAAGAGCGAATGAGCGCCGACGAGCCCAAGAAGGACGACGAGCCCAAGATCCCCGACACGCTGCCGGTGCTGCCGCTGCGCGACGTGGTCATCTTCCCGTTCATGATCGTGCCGCTGTACGTCAGCCGCGAGCGCTCGATCCGGTCCGTCGACCAGGCCCTCTCGGACAACCGCATGATCCTCCTGCTGGCCCAGAAGAAGCAGGAGGACGAGGACCCCCTGCCCGAGGACCTCTACGGAGTGGGCACGGTGGCCATGATCATGCGCATGCTCAAGCTGCCCGACGGGCGCATCCGCGTGCTGGTGCAGGGGCTGGCGCGGGCCCGGGTGCAGGCCGTCGAGCCGCTCGAGTCGCACCTGCAGGCGCGCATCGAGCCCGTCCCGGAGCCGGAGGGCGAGGGCGCGCCCGACCTCAAGCTCGAGGCCCTGGTGCGCAACGTGCGCGGGGCCCTCGAGCGCTCGGCCAACCTCGGCAAGCCGATCTCGCCCGAGGTCATCGTGATCGCCAACAACATGGAGGAGCCCGGCCGGCTGGCCGACCTGGCGGCCTCCAACCTCGACCTCAAGGTCGAGGGGGCCCAGGCCATCCTGGAGGCGCTCGACCCGGTCGAGCGCCTGCAGCGCGTGCACGAGCTGCTGGCCAAGGAGCTCGAGGTGCTGGCCATGCAGCAGGAGATCTCGACCCAGGCCAAGGGCGAGATGGACCGCTCCCAGCGCGAGTTCTTCCTGCGCCAGCAGCTCAAGGCCATCCAGGCCGAGCTGGGCGAGGGCAACGAACTGGGCGAGGAGGTCCAGCAGCTGCGCGAGAAGGCCGTCAAGGCCCGCATGCCCAAGCCGGTGCTGGAGGAGGTCGAGCGGCAGCTCAAGAAGCTCGAGCGCATGCACCCCGACGCGGCCGAGACCGCCACCCTGCGCAACTGGCTGGACTGGATGGTGGGCCTGCCGTGGGGCAAGTCCACCAAGGACAACCTCGACCTGGTGGAGGCCCAGCGCATCCTCGACGAGGACCACTACGGCCTGGAGAAGGTCAAGGAGCGCATCGTCGAGTACCTGGCCGTGCGCAAGCTGAAGGAGCGCATGAAGGGCCCGCTGCTGTGCTTCGTGGGCCCGCCGGGCGTGGGCAAGACCTCGCTGGGGCGCTCGATCGCGCGGGCCCTGGGGCGCAAGTTCGTGCGCCTCTCGCTGGGCGGCGTCAAGGACGAGGCCGAGATCCGCGGCCACCGCCGCACCTACGTGGGCTCCATGCCCGGGCGCATCATCCAGGGCATCCACCAGGCCGGCTCGAACAACCCGGTCTTCATGATGGACGAGGTCGACAAGATCGGCGCGGACTACCGCGGCGACCCCAGCTCGGCCCTGCTCGAGGTGCTCGACCCGGAGCAGAACAACAGCTTCCGCGACCACTACCTGGGCGTGCCGTTCGACCTCTCCAACGTCATGTTCATCACCACCGCCAACCTGACCGACACGATCCAGCCGGCCTTCCTGGACCGCATGGAGGTGCTCAACCTGGCGGGCTACACCGAGGACGAGAAGCTCGAGATCTCGCGCCGGCACCTGATCCCCAAGCAGATCGAGGAGCACGGCCTGCAGCCGGCCCAGCTGGAGTTCAGCGACGCCAGCCTCAAGGCGGTCATCAACTCCTACACGCGCGAGGCCGGCCTGCGGAACTTCGAGCGCGAGATCGCGGCCGTGGTGCGCAAGGTGGCGCGGCGCGTGGCCGAGGGCCACCCCGAGCCCGTCAAGGTCACGCCGGCCAGCCTGGCCAAGTACCTGGGCGCGCCCAAGGTGCTGCCCGAGGAGATGCTGGCCAAGGACGCGGTCGGCATCGCCACCGGGCTGGCCTGGACCGCCACGGGCGGCGACGTGCTGTTCGTGGAGGCCACCGCCATGCCGGGCAAGGGCCAGCTCATGCTGACCGGCAAGCTGGGCGAGGTCATGAAGGAGTCGGCCCAGGCCGCGCTGTCCTACGCCCGCAGCCACGCGGCCGGCTACGGCATCCCCGACAGCTTCTTCGCCCGCCACGACCTGCACGTGCACGTGCCCGAGGGGGCCATCCCCAAGGACGGCCCCTCGGCCGGCATCACCATGGCCACGGCCCTGATCTCGGTGGCCACGGGGCGGCCGGTGCGGCGCTCGCTGGCCATGACCGGCGAGATCACGCTGCGCGGCAACGTGCTGCCGATCGGCGGCCTCAAGGAGAAGATGCTGGCGGCCCGGCGCGCCGGGATCTCCACCATCGTCTGCCCGAAGCTCAACCAGAAGGAGCTGGACGAGGTGCCGGCGCACCTCAAGCGCGGCCTGACCGTGCACCTGGTGGAGGACGTGGACGAGGTGCTGCGCCTGGCGCTGGCCGCGCCCGCGCCCGGCGGGGGCGCGGGCGCCAGGCGAGCGGCGGGCCGGC
>JBDIBD010000372.1:0-5189 GCA_039812725.1 Vicinamibacteria bacterium
GGCCCAGCACGGACTCCACCGCGGCCACGTAGCCCGGCACCGAGCCGCCCCCGTCGAGGTCGATGAAGGGGAACAGGCCGTTGAAGAAGTCGTCGCCCATGTGCACCACGTTCGAGCCCGTGAAGAACACCACCGTGTCGCCGTCGGTGTGGCCGGCGGGGAAGTGCAGGCCGCGGATCTCCTCGCCGTTCAGGTAGAGGCTCAGCTTGTGGTCGAAGGTGATCAGCGGCAGGGCCTGGGGCGGGGCCTTGGTGCCGGGCTGGTCGTCGAAGTCGTCGCTCTGCGCGACGCGCTTGCGCACGTTCTCCTGCGCGATGATCGTGGCCCGCAGTCCGTAGGCCTTGTTCCCGTGGGTGTGGTCGCCGTGGTAGTGGGTGTTGATCACGAAGCGCACGGGCTTGTCGGTGACGGTCTTGAGCGCCGCCTCGATCTTGGGCACCAGCGGCTCGAACTTGTCGTCGATCAGGGCCACGCCGTCCGGCCCGACCGAGACGCCGATGTTGCCGCCGCTGAAGCCGCCGCTGCCGGACAGCATGTAGACGTTGCCGGCCACCTTCTCGGCCTTGATCTCGACCTTGGACCAGTCCGGCGCCTGGGCCTCGAGGCCGGCACCGGCCACGGCCACGCACGTCGCGAAGACGAATCTGCGCACTCTTCCCCCTTCCGTTTCCCCAGAAGCCCCGATTCTACCGCGCGGCGCATCCCGGACGGGCGCGACCGGGGACGCGTCGGCGCCCGAACGCGGCGAGAGCTCGGCGACGGGACACTAGCCGAGAAGCGAGACCGCCCAGCGCGCGCAGGCCAGCCACGCAGCCGTGCCCGAGAGGACCAGTCGCAGCGGCTGCGACACGAGGATGGCCAGGCCGCCCCACAGCGTGGCGGGATGCAGGCGCCGCCGCGTCGCGAGGTCCCAGCCCGCGAGGGCCAGGACGAAGAGGTCGGTCAGCGCGAAGAACACTGGCGGCCCGCCGGCCATGAGCGCGAGCGGCCAGCGGGCGATGCCCGCGGTGACCAGGTTGACCGAGGCCAGGAGCATGAGGCGCTTGTGGCTCTGGAGGTCGCGCCGCCTCGCGATGGCCAGCCCGACCAGCGTGCCGAACAGCAGCATGTCTCCCAGCGGGATGGCGAGGAACTGGAGCGGGGGCACGGGGATGCCGACGAAACCGGTTGGGCGCCGCGCGGCCACCAGCGCGCCCAGGGTCCCGAGCGAGAGCATGGCCAGCGCGAGGCCCGCGCCCAGCCAGCCGAGCTTGCGGTGCAGTCCCGTGCGGCCCCACGCCACCAGCGCCGGCTGAAGCACCAGCAGCAGGCACCAGGCCGTGAAGACCGCGCCGTGGAGGTAGAAGATCGGCTCCGGCGGAGCGGGAAATGCCGGGAACCAGGGCCGCAGGAAGAAGCTGCGGGCGAAGCCCAGGAAGACGGCCGCGAGCATGGCCAGCGCCATGCCCAGATAGAAGCGCCGCTCGGCCGGACGGTGCCCGCCCGCGGCAACCTGCGTGGCCATTGGATTGTCCCCCCGTGCGAGCGATGCTAGCACGAGGCCCCGGGCGCACCGGGTTGGGGCTTGCCGTAGAGCGCGGCGCGCAGCACCCCGCCGGCCAGGCGCGCCTGCGCCAGCTCCACCAGCCCATGCCGCGCGAAGGCGCGTTCGAAGTCTGGCAGGCGCCGCGCGGAGATCCCGGCGGTCACGCGGAAGAAGCCGTACAGGCCGGCCACCAGGGTCCGGCGCAGGCCGGCCGGCAGCCCCGCGCCGTCCACGGCGAAGTCGCTGAAGAGCCAGAGGCCGCCCGGATCGAGGGCGGCCTCCAGCCGGTCCACGACATCGGCCAGCTCGACGTCCTCGAACAGGTCGAGGAAGCAGTGCGTGGCGACGAGGTCGAAGCGTTCGCCCGTCCCCAGGCGCTCGAGCCCTCCGACGCGGAGCTCTGCCCGCGTGGCCAGCTCGGGCCCGAGGCGGGCCAGCCGCGCAGCCGTGCGCCGGGTCATGGCCTCGGACACGTCGAGCGACACGGCCCGGTCGACGCCACCCGTCCGCAGCAGCTCGACCAGGAAGCGGCCGGTGCCGCCGCCTACCACGAGCGCCCGGGGCGTTCGCGGCAGCAGCGGGAGCAGGGTCGACTGACTGCGGTGGATGCGGCCGGCCGAGGCCAGCTCGGCCAGCGCGTCGTAGACCGGCGCCAAGAGGTCGAAGCCGCGCGCCGTGCGCGCTGACAGCGCGCCCGCCCTCAGCGAAGGGCCAGCCACGGCGCCGCTCCCGCCACGAAGACCAGGTCGCCCCAGATCCGGTAGCGCTCCCGTCGTACGAACCAGCGCCGCTCGGCCAGCATGAGCGGCGGGGTGGCGACGAGCAGGGCCAGCACGGCGAAGACCGGGTGCTGGCCGTGGGGCGCCGCCAGGAGGGCGGCCAGGCTCAGCCAGGTACCGAGGGCGCCAGCCGCCAGCACGCCGGCCCGCACGCGCTGCCGGCCGTGCGCGAGGGCCAGGGAGCGGCTGCCCTCGCGCAGGTCGAGGCCCGACTCGAAGACCCCGTAGGCCACGAGGTTGAGAAGGGCCGCCAGGGCGTGGAGCCCGGCCGCCAGCCAGGCCCAGCGGCTCGGGCTCGCGCCCATCAGCAGCGGCCCGCCCCAGATGCCGGCAGCGTAGACCAGCGCGGCCACCGGCTCCTTGGGGAGGCCGGGCAGCCAGAGGCCCTGGGCCGAGGCCAGGTAGACCAGCGTGCCCAGCAGGAGCGTGGCGCCGAATGCCAGGACCTTCGGGGGCAGGGCCAGGGCCGCGGCCCCGGCCAGGGCCGTGGCGACGCCGAGGGCCCAGGTCACCTCCCGCGCGTGCAGGCGGTGGAAGCGGTGCCGGTAGGCCAGCAGCGGTCCGCGCGCGGGCCGCGCGTCGAGCAGGTGGTCGGTGGCGTAGACGACCCAGACGGTGGCGAGCAGCGCCAGCCACCAGGCCACGCTCATGCGCGCTCCGGCCGCGCGCTCCGCCAGCAGGCCGCCTCCCGCGGCTCCGAGCACGACGTCGAGGCTGAGCGCTCGCGCCCAGCGTGAGGCCCGGGCGATCGGGATCAGGTCCCGGCGCAAGGCAGCCTCAGGGCGCCGCGGCGCGCGGCGCACGCCAGCGGCTGGGGACGAACAGGTCGAGGGGATGGACGCGCTCGCGGCGGCGCTCGGCCTCCAGGTTGAGGGCCCGGGCCTTGAGCAGGTCCTCGAGCGAGAGCAGGCCCACCAGCCGGGACGCGTCGCCTTCGACCACCGGCAGCCGCGTGTGGCCCGTCTCCGCCATGCGGTAGGCCACCACGCGCAGGGGCTCGTCCGGGCGGGCCACGACGACCGGGCCCGTCACCGCGTCCCCCAGGCGCGCGCCCGCCACGGGCGAGCCCAGCTCGAGCAGCGCGCTGCGGCTGGCCACGCCCACCAGCCGCTCGCCCGCGAGCACCGGGTACAGCCGCTGGCCGCGCGCTGTCTCGCGTTGCAGCGCCTCGACCAGCTCGGCCAGCGGCGTGGCCGCGTCGAGGGCCACGACCTTGGTGCGCATGACCTCGCGCACGGCCAGGATCTCGAGCGGGTCCACCGCGTACTCGCGACTGAGGTGGTAGCCGCGCCGGCTGACCTTCTCGGTCAGGATCGAGCGGCGCAGGCCCAGCACCGTGAAGGCGTGCGCCACGGTGGTGGCCACCAGCAGCGGCAGCAGCATGTCGACGTCGTGGGTCAGCTCCAGGGCGAAGACGATGCCGGTGAGGGGCGAGCGCATGGTGCCGCCCAGGATCGCGCCCAGGCTCACCAGCGGCCAGAAGCCCGCGCCCCCGTCGGGGAGCACGTGGGCCTCCAGTCCGCCCAGCGCCGCCCCCATCATGAGAAGGGGCGCCAGCACGCCCCCGGAGGTGCCCGAGCCGAGCGAGACGGCCCAGATCACGGACTTCACCAGCAGCACCCCGGCGATGAGGCGCAGGCCCCCCTCGCCCCGCAGCAGGCTCTCGATCACGTCGTAGCCGACGCCCAGGGCCTGGGGAAAGACCAGGCCTCCCAGGCCGATCACGAGGCCCCCGAGCGCCGGCCACCACATCCAGTGCAGCTTCAGGCGCGCGAAGAGGTCCTCGCTGGCGTAGACGGCCCGGGTCAGCGCCCAGGACAGCAGGCCCGCCAGCAGGCCGCACAGCGCGCAGGCCGCCAGGCTGCCGGGGCCCGCCATGAGCGCGTGGGCCGGCACCGCGAACAGTGGTCCGACCCCCATCAGGGAGCGGCGCGCGCCGGCCGCCGTCGCGCTGGCCAGGGCCACCGGAACGAAGCTGCGCGGCTTCCACTCGAAGAGCAGCAGCTCGACGGCCAGCAGCGCCGCGGCCACCGGGGCGGCGAAGGTGGCCGACATGCCGGCGGCGGCGCCGGCCACCAGCAGCGTGCGGCGCTCGGCGCTGGTGAGATGCACGAGCTGGGCCACCATCGAGCCGAAGGCGCCGCCGGTCATGATGATGGGCCCCTCGGCTCCGAAGGGGCCGCCCGAGCCGATCGAGATGGCCGCCGACAGCGGCTTGAGCAGCGCCACCCTGGGCTCGACGCGCCCGCCCTTGAGCAGGATGGCCTCGATGGCCTCGGGGATGCCGTGGCCGCGGATGCGCTCCGAGCCGTAACGGGCCAGCAGGCCCACGACCAGCGCGCCGGCCACCGGCACCAGCACCACCAGAGCCCCCAGGTGGTGGCCCACGGGCGACACCAGCCGCACGTCCAGCCGCTGGAAGAAGAACAGGTTCGTGAACAGGCCGATCAGGCGCGTGAGGGCCAGGGCCACGAAGGCGGCCAGCAGGCCGATGCCCACGGCCAGCCCGGAGACGGGCAGGAGCCGCCCGGTGGCGGTGAAGTCGCCCGGCGGGCCGGGCACCTGGAGCGCGGAGCTCTCGATCTCGACCTCCCGGCCCGCCTCGCGGGCCGGGGCAAATATATCGCATAACGATATATCTGGCCCAGGCACGCCCGAAGAGTGGCCCTGGGACCAACCCGGTCCTCGTGGCTGGGGGCGCCGGCGCAAGAAAAAGGGCCGGCGGCTCGCGCCGCCGGCCCTGGAGTCGGCCCGGGAGGGCCGCCGAGGCTACCTCGGTCCGACGATCACCCAGTCGAGCGCCGGCGTGTTGGCGGCCGGGTTGGTGAACTGGCCGTGCACGCGCGTGCTGTTGAAGTCCAGGTGCCAGACGACCTGGTTGCCGC
>JBDIBD010000373.1:0-5188 GCA_039812725.1 Vicinamibacteria bacterium
CCGCGCCCACGCCCGCCTCCGCTCCGGCCGCCACGCCCGGCCCCGCCGCGCCGCAGCAGAGCGAGGCGGCCGCGCGCCAGGCCGTGCGCGGCGTGCTGGACGAGTACCGGCAGGCCTTCGAGAACCGCAACGCGGAGGCCCTGCGCGCCGTGCAGCCCGGGGTGGACTACGAGGCCATGCGGGCCGAGTTCGCGCGGGTCAAGTCCTACACCCTGCGCCTCGACGTGAGGTCCATCGCGGTCAGCGGCGCCACGGCCCGGGCCGAGTGCGTCGTGACGTACCAGCCCAACCCCAGCCCGGCCGGCAAGCTGCCGCCGGTGCCGACCACCTTCCACCTCAAGCGCACCGGCGACCTCTGGCAGATCGAGCGGCTGGAGCGCCGCCCGTAGCCGGCGGGGGGCGGCGGGCGCCGCCCCCCGGCCCCCGCCTCAGAAGGTGTAGTCGAAGCCGATCACCGGCGTGAACTTGACGCGCAGGCCGCCGTCGTTGAGCGGGAAGATGGCGTTGGCGTTGAAGAGCAGCGTGCGCGTCAGGTTGAGCTTGACGCCGGCCACGCCGATCAGCGAGGTGAGGCTGCCCTGGCCCGTGATGTCGACCAGCTCGCGCTGGGCGCTGCTGAGCGGCCCGGCGTTCGAGGTCCGGTAGGGGAAGCTCTGGCTCACCACGCCGAAGCGGTTGGTGTCGCTGACGGTGCGGCCGAGCGCGTCGAAGTTGACCGTAAAGCCGGGCGTGGCCGCCAGCGAGAGGCCGGCCGAGAAGTTCAGCTCGTCGGGCACGTCCAGGCTCGCGGCGGGGACGGGCTGGCCGGCCAGCACGTTCTGGCCCTCGACCGTCTCGGGCACGCTGAAGCTCAGGTTGTCGGACAGCTGGCCGGAGGAGAAGGTGTAGCCCAGGCTGGCGCGCGGCGACAGCTTGCCCCAGTCGCGCGAGAAGACCAGCGAGAGCTTGGCCTGGGTGCCGCCCACGCCCAGCAGGTTGTCCTCGTCGCCCGTGGGCAGGCGCAGGTCCAGGCCGGCCGCCAGGCCGCCGCCGGGAGCGTGCCAGAAGTTGTACTTGGCCCGCACGGCCAGGTCGCCCAGGCCGGTCTTCGTGCCGCTGTCGCTGAACGTGGCGGAGGAGACGTCCTGGTTGGCGGAGAAGGTGTGGATGAGCGGGTTGGTGGAGGAGAGCCGCTCGATGCGGGCGTCGACGACGGCGTCGACCTGCACGCGCACCATCGGCACGGCCAGGCCCACCTCCAGGCGGTCGGTCAGGCCGTAGTTGACGAAGAAGGCGGTGGTGTCGTTCTTGACGTCGAGCGCCAGGCCCAGCCGGATCAGGTCGCCCTCGAAGGCGGGGTCCTTGGCCGGCTCGGCCACGCCCGGCTGGGTCCCGCCGCCGCCCGGCAGCCCGGTCGAGCTCTGCAGGGGGCAGCAGTCGTTGTGCTGCAGGTAGAAGACCAGGTCCTTCTGCAGGTCGAGGCCCTCGAACTGGTCGTAGCGCACGGCCTGGAAGTTGACCCCGGCGCTCCACTTGCCCTTGCCGATGGTCAGCGCCCGGTCCGTGAAGGACGGGCCGAAGGTGGTCGAGCTGCGCTTGGGGATGCCCGTCTTCTCGTCCAGCTCGTAGGTGAAGCCCCCGGACGAGGAGCCCAGCGGGAAGGTCGAGAGGTAGGTCACCAGCGAGCGGTTCAGGTCGAAGGCCGCGCTCTGCTGGGCCAGGGCCGGCACGAAGTGGGCCTCGTGCGGGATGCCCGGCTGGCCGGCCGGCACGTTGCGCGACGACGGCGTCACGATGGCCTGGCCCAGCAGGTGCGGCAGGATCTGGCTGAGCGGCACGTCCTCGGCCCCGGCCCAGCCCGCCCAGGCCGCCACGGCCAGCGACAGCACGCCCCTTCGAGTTGCGTTCATCGGCTCCCCTCCTGAAACGGCGCGGCGGCCCGCCCCCCGGCGAGCCGACGCGGCCTCTCCCCATGCGCTGAGAGGGAGAGGCTAGCACGCGCGGCGCGGTCCGGAAAGAAGAACGGCCCGCGTCCTCGCGGACGCGGGCCGTGGCACGGCGGCGCGGGCTAGCGGCCGTCGACGGTCGGGAAGGCGGTGAGCAGCTGCTCCCAGGCCTCGCGGGTGAACTCGAAGCCGCCCCGCGGGCCGCGCGTCGAGGCGGTGTTGCGGAACAGGAACGGGTTCAGGTCGACCACCGGCAGGTTCGCGCCGAGGCTGGAGTTGATCAGGCCGATCCACTCGTTGGCCAGGACCGCGTAGCCCAGGTCGCCGGGGTGCACGCCGTCGTAGCTGAAGAGCCCGCCGGTCAGGAAGCCGGAGTCGAGGTCGATGCCGCCCACCGAGCGGTTGCCGGCGGCGAAGTCGCGCAGGATGGCGTTGGCGTCCAGGACCGGGATGCTCTTGGCCGCGCAGACGTCCCGGATGGCGTTGTTGTCGGCGGCCGTGACGTCGCGGATGACGGCCACCTCGTTGGCGTCCAGCAGCACCTCGCCCGGCAGCGGGCTGCCCGTGCCGCCCAGCTCCCTGGGGATGCCGATGCCCTGGGCCAGCAGCGAGGAGGCCCCCAGCGTCACGAGCGTGTTCGAGGCCAGCGGGCCGTTCGGGCCCAGCAGCGGCACGGGCTGGCCGCCCACCAGCACGGGCTGGCGCGTGGTGGGGTTGACCACCACCGGCGGGATGGTCGTGACGAAGGGGATCGTGGTCACGTCGGGCAGGTTGGCCGCCACGATCCGGGCGCCACTGCGGCTCAGGTCCTCGATCACGGCCGCGTAGTACTGCCGGAAGGCGGCCCGCGGCGTGAGCGTGACGCCCTCGATGGCCGTGCCGCGCAAGGCCGCGCCCAGCACGTCGTTGTTGCCGATCCAGACCGTGATGAACGCCGGGCGCAGCGCCACGGCCTGCTGCACCTGGGTGCCCAGGCCGCGCAGGATGAAGCTGGCGGGCGGCAGCCGTCCCGCCCCGGCGTCGCTGTAGGCGTCGATCACGGTGGCGCCCGGGACCGCCAGGTTGTTGTAGGGCCGGGCCAGGGCCAGGTTGCGCGGCGCGCCCAGCAGCGAGGACTTGGGCGCGATCACCGTCGTGGGCACCAGTTGCACCAGGGCCAGCTCGGCCGGGATGCCCGGCTCGGTGACCCACGGCAGCTGGAAGTCGGCGATGCCGGCCTGCCGCGCGATCAAGGCCGGGTAGGAGCTCTTCTGGTGGCTCTCGACCAGCGAGCCCGAGCTGTAGCCCGCGGTGAGCGAGTCGCCCACCGAGACGTAGCTGGCGAAGGGCACCGACTGGGCCACGGCCGGGACGGAGGCGGCGGCCAGCACGGCCGCGACGATCAGGTTGCGGATGCGCATGTCTCTCTCCTCCGCCTCAGAAGCCGTAGCCGACGGTGACCGCGAACAGCTCGGCCCCGTTGTCGTAGGTGCCGTTGTAATTGTCGCGGTTGACGCCCTCGGTCGAGCGCTGCTTGAAGATCAGGTACCAGTTGGCCACGTCGACGCTCCAGTGGCCCGACTTGAAGCCGAAGCCCAGCGCGATACCGTGCCGGTCGGCGTCGGGCAGCAGCGGCGAGACCGACTCGGCCGGGGCCGGCGTCTCGTCGTAGTAGTAGCCGCCGCGCAGGGCCCAGCGCTCGCCCACCTTGCGCTCCAGGCCGAGACGGTAGATGCGCGAGTTCGAGTAGTTCTCCTCGACCACGCTCGACAGGTCGGGCCGGCCCTCGAACTCGAGCGGCAGCTGGTCGAAGCTCGACCAGTTGTGGAAGTCCACCTGGCCGGCCACGGTCCACTCGTTCCACTCGTACGAGGCGCCCAGGCTCAGCAGCGAGGGAAACTCGATCTCGGTCGCGACACCCACCGGTCCGGCCGGGATGGTCAGGGCCACCAGCGCGTCGAGCTGGCTGTTGCCGGTGGAGAGGCGGTTGAAGTCGGCCGTGCCGGTGAAGGCCTGCTTGACCTTGTGGCGGTAGGAGGCGCCCAGCGAGAGGTGGTCGCTGGGGCGGGCCAGGACGCCCAGGTTGAAGCCGAAGTCGGTGGCCCGGTCGCCCTTCAGCTCGACGGCCGCCACGTCCACGGCGCTGAGCGTGAAGGGGTTGATGATGCCCACGTTGCGGTCGAGCTCGAGCGTCGACATGCGGATGTCGAGCCCGCCCCCGATGGCGAAGCGGTCGGCCACCTTCCAGGCCACGCTCGGGTTGAGGGAGAAGGCCTGCACCTGGGCGCGCTTCGAGATGAAGCGGCCGGAGTAGGTGGTCTCGCGGTTCTTCCAGCGCGTGCGCAGGCCGTAGGGGACGTGCACGCCCACGCCCATCACCAGGCGCTCGGAGAACTGGTGGGTGAAGTCGAAGGTCGGCGGCACGATCACGCCCGCGTCGCCGGTCTCGGTGACGGCCTCGCCGGGGAAGGGGTTGGCGCCGGTGAAGTCGGAGGTCGGCGCGATCAGCGTGCCCCCGAAGGACAGCTGGGTGCCCTTGAGGAAGGCGATGCCGGCCGCGTTGTGGAAGATCGAGGTCGGGTCGGACTGGGACGTGAAGGCGCCGGCAAAGCCCATGCCGCGGGCGCCCTGCTCGAAGATGGCGAAGCCGGAAGCGTGACTGGTCGTCGGCACGGCGGCCAGCGCCAGCGCGAGCAGCGCGGGCGCGACTCTGGTTCTGAGCATCGACGCGATACCTCCCTGTGGGGGTTGGCTGACAGCCGCGCGGCGTGGGCTCACGTCGCCGGCACGAAGAAGCGGGTTTCCTGCCGCCCGGCGGCCAGGGGCGCGAAGCGCACGAAGCCGCCGACGTCCTTGATGGTCTTGCAGGCGCCGCCCAGCGGCCCGGCCCCGGCGCCGCGCAGGGCCGCCTGCTGCAGCTCGGCCGAGAACTCCCCGTCGTGGGCGGCGGCCAGCATCAGGAAGTCCTTCTTGACCTGGGCCCCGTCGCGGCCGGTCAGCAGCACCGGCTTGCGCTCGGCCCGGATCTCGATGGCCGAGCCCTCGGGCGCCACCTGGGCCAGCTGCTCCAGCAGGCCGGCCACGGCGCTGCGCAGGTTCTGGGCCGGCACGCGCGGCGAGAGCGGCACGGGCGGCACGCGGTTGTTCACCGACAGGCTGCGCTGCTGCAGCACGCCGCGCATCTGGAGGATGGCGTCGCGGATGGCGTGGTCGGCGGTCGGCCCCGCGGGGGCAGGCTCGTGCAGGGGCGTCGCCGGCTGCGCCGCCGGCCGCGCGGGCGGGGC
>JBDIBD010000374.1:0-5188 GCA_039812725.1 Vicinamibacteria bacterium
CCACCTGCTGCAGCCGGCCATGGTCGAGGACCGCGACGCGGTCGGCCATCGTCATCGCCTCGGTCTGGTCGTGAGTGACGAAGACGACGGTGATGCCGAGCTGCTGCTGGAGATGCTTGATCTCGAGCTGCATCTCCTCGCGCAGGTTCTTGTCGAGCGCCGACAGCGGCTCGTCCATCAGCAGCACCCGCGGCTGGTAGACGATGGCGCGGGCGAGCGCGATGCGCTGCTGCTGCCCGCCCGAGAGCTGGCTCGGGCGCCGCCCGCCGTAGCCGGCGAGGCGGACCGTCTCGAGCGCCGCCAGCGCGCGGCGCTCGCGCTCGGCCCTGGAGACGCCGCGCATCTTCAGGGGAAAGGCGATGTTCTCCGCCACGGTCATGTGCGGGAACAGCGTGTAGCGCTGGAACACCATGCCGAGGTTGCGCTTATTGGCGGGCGCCCAGGTGACGTCCTCGCCGCCGATCTCGACCCGGCCGGAGGTCGGGTACTCGAAGCCGGCGATCGTCATCAGGATGGTGGTCTTGCCCGAGCCGGAGGGGCCCAGCAGCGCCACGAACTCGCCCGGCGCCACCGACAGCGACACGCCGTCGACGGCGGCCACCGGGCCGAACCGCTTGACCAGGTCATGGACGGCCACCCGCCCCTCGGAATTCGCCGGTCCCCGCGCCACCCGCCGCTCCGCCGTCGTTGGCCCACCCACGTTCCGTCGAAGGCTACCGTCTATATGATATATCTCGCAAGAGGCGTTCTTGCAGCGCGGCGAGGCGCACCCTCGGGGCTGCCCTCGTCGGCCGTGGCCGTTGTCGGGGCGGCGCATTGTCGACGGAATCGCCCGGCCGGTCGAGCCCCCTTTCGCGCCCGACGGCCGCCAGCCCGCGGGCGAGGCCGAGTGGCGCGAGCGTGCCAGCCAGCTGCGCGGGGTCATCGAGCGGGCCGAGGCTCAGGTGACGGCCAGCCGGTCCCAGATCGACCGCCTGCGCGAGCAGCTCAGCCCCATGGCCCAGAACTACGTCCAGGACGTGAACCAGCGGCTGCAGCTGCAGTCGGAGCTGACGGCCGCCGAGGACGCGCTGGCCGAGGCACGACGCGAGCTGGAGCAGGCCCGCCAGGGGTATCGAGCGCTCCAGGACGACGCCCAACGGCAGAGAGTCCCGCCGGGCTGGATCGGCACCGCCTCCTGAGAGCCGGGGAGCCGCCGTGGCCGACGTCCTGATCGTCGAGGACAAGGAGTCGCTGCGCGAGGTCCTGCGGCGCACCCTCGAGCAGCGCGGCCTGGCCGTCGGCGAGGCCGCCGACGCCTACGAGGCCCGCCGGCGCCTGCTCTCCGAGCGCTTCCTGGTGGTGCTGACCGACCTGCGCCTGCCGGGCGGCAGCGGCTTCGACGTGCTGGCCGTGGCGCGCGAGGCCGACCCGGAGCTGCCCGTGATCGTGATGACCGCCTACGGCACGGTCGAGGACGCCGTGCGGGCCATGAAGGAGGGGGCGGCCGACTTCCTCACCAAGCCGGTCGACACGGACCACCTCCTGCTGCTGCTCGACCGGGCCCTCGAGCGCCGCCGCCTGCAGAGCGAGGTGGTGCTGCTGCGCGAGGAGTACCAGCGCCGCTTCGGCCTGCCGCGCGTGCTGGGCGAGGACCCGGGCCTCAAGGAGACGCTGCTGGCCCTGCAGCGCGCGGCCGTGGGCGACGCCACGGTGCTGCTGCTGGGCGAGAGCGGCACCGGCAAGGAGCTGCTGGCGCGCGCCCTGCACCAGCTCTCGCCGCGCGCCAAGGGGCCCTTCGTGGCCATCAACTGCGCGGCCATCCCGGAGACGCTGCTGGAGAACGAGCTCTTCGGCCACGAGAAGGGGGCCTTCACCGGCGCCAGCGGGCGCAAGTCCGGGCGGGTCGAGCTGGCCCACCGCGGCACGCTGTTCCTGGACGAGATCGCCGAGCTGGCCCCGGCGCTGCAGGGCAAGCTGCTGCGCCTCGTGCAGGAGCGGCAGTTCGAGCGCGTGGGCGGCGTGCAGACCCTGACCGTCGACGTGCGCCTGGTGGCCGCCACCAACCGCGACCTGGCCACGGCGGTCGAGCGCAAGGAGTTCCGCGAGGACCTCTACTTCCGCCTGTCGGTCTTCCCGGTCACCATCCCGCCCCTGCGGCGCCGCCGGGGCGACATCCTGATCCTGGCGGAGGCCTTCCTGGAGCGCTTCGCGGGGGAGCTGGGCCGGCGCGGCCTGAGGCTCTCGGAGGCGGGCCGGCGGGCGCTGCTCGACCACCCCTGGCCCGGCAACGTGCGCGAGCTACAGAATGCCCTGGAGCGCGCGGTGCTGCTGTGCGATGGGCTGGAGGTGGGCCCCCAGCACCTGCAGCTGGCGCCGCCCGGGGCGGCCTCCGCCACGCTGGCCGACGTGCTCGACCTCACCGGGCCGCTCGAGGACGTGGTGCGGCGCGCGGGCGAGCGGGCCGAGCGCGAGGCGGTCGAGCAGGCCCTCAAGGCCTGCGGCGGGCGCCGACCCGAGGCGGCCGAGCGGCTGGGGCTGACGGCCGCGGCCCTCGCGCGCCGGCTGAAGGCGCTGGGCCTCGACGACGAGGGGCGCGGCTAGGCCTCCTCGGACCTGCGCTTGGGGCGCAGGTTGGCGGCCAGGATGCGCTTGCGCAGGCGGATGGCGCTGGGCGTGACCTCGACCCACTCGTCGTCGTTGATGAACTCCAGGGCCTGCTCGAGGTTCAGCACGCGGTGCGGCGTGAGCCGCACGGCCTCGTCGGCCGTCGAGGCGCGCATGTTGGTGAGCTTCTTGGCCTTGGTGATGTTGACGTCCATGTCGGCCGGGCGCGAGTTCTCGCCCACGATCATGCCCTCGTAGACCTCGACGCCCGGGCCCACGAACAGCTCGCCGCGCTCCTCGAGGTGCGACAGGCTGTACGCCGTGGTGGTGCCCGGGCGGTCGGCCACCAGCACCCCCGTCGAGCGCCGCGTGATCTCGCCCTGCCACTCGACCCAGCCCTCCAGCAGGCTGTTCATCACGGCCGTGCCGCGCGTGTCGGTCATGATCTCGGTGCGGATGCCGATCAGGCCGCGGGTGGGCACGTGGAACTCGAGCCGCACCCGGCCCGAGCCGTGGTTGACCATCTTGGTCATCTTGCCCTTGCGCATGGCCATCTTCTCGAGCACCACGCCCATGTAGGCCTCGGGCAGGTCGAGGGTGAAGCTCTCGAGGGGCTCCTTGCGCACCCCGTCCTCGAGGCGCGTGAGCACCTCGGGATTGGAGATCGACAGCTCGAAGCCCTCGCGGCGCATGGTCTCGATCAGGATGGCCAGCTGCAGCTCGCCGCGCCCCAGCACCCGGAACGAGTCGGCCGAGTCGGTGGCCTCCATGCGCAGCGAGACGTTGGTGAGCAGCTCCTTCTCGAGGCGCTCCTTGATGTGGCGCGAGGTGACCCACTTGCCGTCCTTGCCCACGAAGGGCGAGGTGTTGACCGAGAAGATCATCGACAGCGTGGGCTCGTCGATGTGCAGCGGCGGCAGGGGCCTGGGCGTCTCGGCCGAGGTGATCGTCTCGCCGATGGAGAGGTCCTCGAAACCGGCCAGCGCCACGATCTCGCCGCAGCCGGCCTGCTGCACCTCGGCGCGCTTCAGGCCCTCGAAGGCGAACAGCTTGGTCACGCGGCGCGTCTCGAGGCTGCCGTCGCGCTTGGCCACGCCGACCGTGTCGCCGACCTTGACCTGGCCCGAGAAGATGCGGCCGATGCTCAGGCGGCCCAGGTAGTCGCTGTAGTCCAGGTTGGCGATCAGCAGCTGCAGCACGTCGTCGCTGCTGCCGCGCGGGGCCGGGATGTGCCGGATCAGCGCGTCGAACAGCGGGCCCAGGTCGGTCGGCGGCGCGGCGGGCGCGGCCTCCGTCGCGGCGGTGCCGGCCTTGGCGTTGGTGTAGATGACCGGGAACTCGAGCTGCTGCTCGGTGGCGTCGAGGTCGATGAACAGGTCGTAGACCTCGTTCAGCACCTCCTGCGGGCGCGCGTCGGAGCGGTCGATCTTGTTGACCACCAGCACGGTCGGCAGGCGCAGCTCGAGGGCCTTGCGCAGCACGTAGCGGGTCTGGGGCAGCGGGCCCTCGGAGGCGTCCACCAGCAGCAGCACCCCGTCGACCATCTTGAGGGCGCGCTCGACCTCGCCGCCGAAGTCGGCGTGACCGGGGGTGTCGACGATGTTGATCTTGCAGCCAGAGTGGTGCACCGAGGTGTTCTTGGCCAGGATCGTGATGCCGCGCTCGCGCTCGAGCTCGTTCGAGTCCATCACGCGCTCGGCCACTTCCTGGTTGGCGCGGAAGGTGCCGCTCTGGCGCAGCAGGGCGTCCACCAGGGTGGTCTTGCCGTGGTCGACGTGGGCCACGATGGCGACGTTGCGCAGGCTGGTCTCGGTCATGTTCCTCGGGTGTTTGGCGCAGGCCGGAGCGCCGGTGGAAAACGCGATTGTAGTTCAGTCCGGGCCCGCGCGCACGTCCTGCCCACGTGATCCTGAGGACCGCCTGCCCACCGTCATCCTGAGCGACACCGCCTGCCTGGGAGCGAAGGATCTGCCGGGTCGTCCATCCCGCGAGATCCTTCGTCGCCAGCCTGGACGGCGGCGACTCATGATGACGACGACGTCCCTGGCCTCGCCGACCGCGCCGTCGCGGTCGGGGCTCAGGGCAGCGGCGGGAGGTCGGCGGGCGTGTTCACGCCCCGCAGGCAGCCCGGGTCGCCGGCGACGTGCTGCACCCACTCGGGGTGGGCCCGCAGCACGGCGCGGGCGCCCTGGTCGCAAGGCGCGGCGCGCAGGGTGGTCGATCGAGGGGGGGAAGTCAAGCACCGCGGCGCGGTGCGGGGGCGAGGCCGCTCAGAGCGCGAAGGGCAGGTTGACCTTCATCGGGGCGCCGCTGAACTGCGCGCCGCGGAAGGCGCGGACCTTGCCCTCTTCGCAGGAGCCGAGCGGGGTGCCCTTGAAGGCGCCGCCGGCGCTGGCCGAGCTGACGGCGCTGCTGCCGCTGATCGCGATGGCCACCATGACGGTGCCGCTGGCGTCGGGCTGGGCCGACTTGCAGCCCTGGATCGAGCCGGCGTTCTTGCGGACCACGTTCATGACCGCGTTCTTGTCCAGGCTCTCCGGCAGCATCGGATCGGAGGGGCCGGGATCGGCGCTGGCGGTATTGCCCCCGCCGGTCGGCTTCG
>JBDIBD010000375.1:0-5165 GCA_039812725.1 Vicinamibacteria bacterium
GTCGCCCAGGCGCTGCGGCGCGAGCCAGCCGCCCGCGGCCGTCGGCGAGGGCGGGGGGGGAGCGGGCGAGGGTCCGCCGCCGCCGCAGGCGGCGAGCCAGACCACGAGGAAGAGGAACGGCTCGCCAGCGCGGAGGGGGCGCATGGGCAGCTCCTTTCTCGACGTCGCGGGGACCGGCCCGGCGTGGCTACGCGGCCGTCACCACCCGCGCCAGGGCCTCGAACAGCTTGCGTCCGTCGGCCGAGCCCAGCTCGGCCTCCGCCGCCCGCTCCGGGTGCGGCATCAGGCCGACCACGTTGCGGCCCTCGTTGCAGACGCCGGCGACGGCCCGGCAGCTGCCGTTGACGTTGGCCTCGGGATCGAGCCGGCCGTCCCTGGTGACGTAGCGGAAGACCACCTGGCCGTTCTGCTCCAGCCGGTCGAGCTCGTCCTCGGGCAGGTAGAAGTTGCCCTCGCCGTGGGCGATGGGCATGGTCAGCACCTCGCCCGCCGCGAGCCCGTTCGTGACCGCGGTGTCGGTGCGCTCGACGCGCAGGTGCACGTCCTGCGACAGGAACCGGACGTGCTGGTTGCGCAGCATGGCGCCGGGCAGCAGCCCGGCCTCCTGCAGGATCTGGAAGCCGTTGCAGATGCCCAGCACGGGCGCCCCGCGGCGCGCGAACTCGACCACCGCGCGCATGACCGGCGCGAAGCGCGCGATGGCGCCGGTGCGCAGGTAGTCGCCGTAGCTGAAGCCGCCCGGGACGATCAGCGCGTCGAGGTCGGGCAGCTGCGTCTCGCGGTGCCAGACGAAGCTGGCCTCGCCGCCCAGCACGTGCTTCACGACGTGGTAGGCGTCGTGGTCGCAGTTGCTGCCGGGGAAGACCAGCACGCCGACCTTCACGGCAGCAGCTCCACCCGGTAGCTCTCGATGACCGGGTTGCTGAGCACGCGCTGGGCCACCTCGTCGAGCAGGGCCTGGGCCCGCTCGGCCGTGAGCTCGCCCAGCTGGATGTCGAAGAACTTGCCCTGGCGCACCTCCTGCACGTCGGCGTAGCCGAGCGAGTGCAGGGCCTCGTGGATGGTCTTGCCCTGCGGGTCGAAGACCGACTTCTTGAGCGTGACGTAGACGCGCGCCTTCTTCATGCTTCCCCCACGGTGGCCGCGGCCGGGGCCGGCCCGGCCGGCTCCTGGATCACGCGGCGGGTCGGGTACGGGATCTCGATGCCGGCCGCTGCGAAGCTGCGGTAGACGGCCTCGTGCACCTCGCTCGAGGCCAGCCCCTGCTCGGCGTAGTCGCGGGCCCAGAAGACCAGCAGCAGGTTCACGGCGAAGTCGCCGAAACGCGTCACCAGCACCGCCGGCGGGCGCTGGGCGTCGACCCTGGAGCTCGAGAGCGCCGCCTCGGTCAGCAGCCGGCGGGCCAGGTCGAGGTTGGTGCCGTAGGCCACGCCCACCTCGAGCCGCGTGGTGACGGCGCGCGTCGGGCGCGACAGGTTCACCAGGCGCTCGTTGACCAGCACGGTGTTGGGGATCACCAGCAGGGTCTCGTCCGGGGTGCGCAGGCGCGTGGCGCGCATGCCGATGGCCTCCACGTCGCCCAGCTCGCCCGAGGCCAGCCGGATGCGGTCGCCCGGCAGGAAGGGCCGGTCGAGCAGCAGCGCGAAGCCCGCAAACATGTTGGCCAGCGTGTCCTTGGCGGCCAGGCCCACGGCCAGCGAGCCCACCCCCAGCGAGACCACCAGCGAGTTGACGTCGATGCCGAAGCGCCGGAAGACGGCGATCGCGGCCACCAGCACCAGGAAGACCTTGCCGAGCTTGGAGAAGAGCGGCCCGAACTCGCGCGCCGCGCCGCCGTCGCGGGCGGCGGCCGACTCGGTCGAGTACCACGTCAGCAGGATGCCCCAGGCCCGCAGCAGGCCCAGCGTCAGCAGAAAGGCCCCGAAGACGAAGAAGACCGCGTCCAGGCGGCTCGTCCAGCGCTCGGGCAGCGGCAGGCCCTGCAGCGCGCCGTAGGCCCCCAGCAGGAAGAGCGTGTAGGTGATCGGGCGCTGGACGGCCTCCAGCAGCCGGTCGTCGAGGGTCGTCTCGGTGCGCAGCGCCGCCCGCAGCACCAGCCGGCCGAAGAGCCAGGAGATGGCCTGGGCGCCGAGGTACGAGGCCAGCAGCAGCGCCAGGCTGACCAGCAGCTCGCGGCCGAGCGGGTCGGCCGGCGGCAGGCTCACGGGCCGAACACGCGCGCGAAGAGCGCGCCCACGTGCTGCAGGTAGCGTTCCACCCGGAAGACCTCGCGCACCTGCTCCTCGCCGAGCAGCGACCGCACCTGGGCGTCGGCCAGCACGCGGGCCTGGAAGTCGCCCTCCTCGTGCCAGGCGGCCATGGCGTGGCCCTGCACGATGCGGTAGGCCTCCTCGCGCTGCAGGCCGCGCTCGTTCAGCTCCAGCAGCAGCTGGCCGGAGAAGACCAACCCGCGGGTCTGTTCGAGGTTGCGCCGCATGCGCTCGGGGAAGACCGCAAGCCCGCGCACGATCGACGTGAAGCGCTGCAGCATGTGGTCGAGGGCCAGGAAGCTGTCGGGGACGATCACGCGCTCGACCGACGAGTGGCTGATGTCGCGCTCGTGCCACAGGGCCACGTTCTCGAGGGCCGCGAGAGCGTTGCCGCGCAGCAGCCGGGCCAGGCCCGCGACCTGCTCGCAGCCCACCGGGTTGCGCTTGTGGGGCATGGCCGAGGAGCCCTTCTGCTTCCGGCCGAAGGGCTCCTCGACCTCGCGCACCTCGGTCTTCTGCAGGGCCCGGATCTCGGTGGCGAACTTCTCCAGGCTGGCCGCGGTGATGGCCAGGGCCGTCAGCACCTCGGCGTGGCGGTCGCGCTGCAGCACCTGCGAGGAGATCGGCGCCGGCTGCAGGCCCAGCCGGCGGCAGACGGCCTCCTCGACCTCGGGCGGCAGGTGCGAGAAGGTCCCCACCGCGCCGGAGAGCTTGCCCACCGCGATGGTCTCGCGGGCCTGGCGCACGCGCCGCAGGTCGCGCTGCAGCTCGGCCCACCACAGGGCCAGCTTGAGGCCGAAGGTCATGACCTCGGCGTGCACGCCGTGGGTGCGGCCGATGCAGGGCGTGTCCTTGTGCTCGAAGGCGCGCGTCTTGACGGCTTCGGCGAGGGCCTCGAGGTCCTGCACGATCAGGTCGCAGGCGTCGCGCATCAGGAGCGAGAGCGCCGTGTCGACCACGTCGGAGGAGGTCAGGCCGTAGTGCAAGAAGCGCCCCTCGGGGCCCACGTTCTCGGCCACGCAGGAGACGAAGGCGATCACGTCGTGCTGCACGTCCTGCTCGATCTCCTCGATGCGGGCCACGTCGAAGCGGGCCTTCTCGCGCAGCACCCGCACGGCCTCCTGGGGCACGACGCCGCGCTCGGCCAGCACCTCGCTGCAGGCCAGCTCGACCCGAAGCCAGGCCGAGAAGCGGCTGTGGTCGGACCACAGGCGGGCCATCTCGGGGCGGGAATAGCGGGGAATCATCGCGCTTCGGGCCTGCGGCCGGCACGCGCCGCGAGGTGGCGCGAGTCTATCAGAACAGGGTCAGCTGCTCGCGGCCGGCCGGGGCCGCCGCGGGCGCGGGCGGCCCGACCTCGACCCAGCCGCAGCCCTCGGCGCTGGTCAGGGTCAGCCGCACGTCGCCGCGCCCGGCCCGCCGGAGGGCCGTCTCGCAGGCCATCAGGGCCAGCTCGGGGTGGTTGTTCTTCTGCGAGAGGTGCGCCAGCACCACCGCGCGGCAGCTCGGCTGCAGCCCGCGCTCCAGGTAGCGCGCCACGTCGGCGTTGGCCAGGTGCCCGAGGGGCGAGAGGATGCGCTCCTTGAGCGACCACGGGTACGGGCCGTCGCGCAGCAGACCGGGGTCGTAATTGGCCTCGAGCAGCAGCGCGTCGCAGCCGGACAGGGCCGCGCCCAGGGCCGCGTCGACCTGCCCCAGGTCGGTGGCGTGGCCCAGCGAGCTCTGGCCCAGCGCGACCACGAAGGCCAGCGGCCCGGCCGCGTCGTGGCGCACGCGCAGGGGCCGCACCTGGAGCGCCCCGAAGACGCGCGCCTGCTCCGGCTCCAGCACGTCGTAGCCGGCGATGTCGGCGGCCCCGAAGCCGGCCGCGGCGTAGGTGCCGCGCGAGCCGGCCAGCTTGACCCCGAAGCGGGCCGAGAAGGAGACCGCCCCGCGGGCGTGGTCGTGGTGCTCGTGCGAGATCAGGATGCCGTCCAGGCTGGCCGGGTCGACCCCGGCCGACTGCAGCCGCTCGGCCAGCTGGCGCGGCCCGAGCCCGGCGTCGATGAGCAGCCGCGTGCCGCCGCCCTCCACGAGCGTGGCGTTGCCCGTGCTGCCCGAGCCCAGCACCCGGAAGCGCATGCGGGAGTTTCTCACGCCTGTCCCCCAGCTAGAGCCATTTCGTAGGGGGGTCTGGGGGCGCGAAGCCCCCCAGACTCAACGAAGGAAGCCCAAAGCCTCGGAACCAGCACCAAGCAGTCCCCAGCACCACTCCCAAGACCCTGGCACCAAGCAGCCCCCAGCACCACTTCCTATATCCGCAGCAGCGAAGCCTTCGGCCGCCAGCGCCCCAGGTTGCCGATCAGCGACAGGGTCAGCGGGCCCCGGATCAGCTGCCGCCCCATGGCCTGCACCGCGGCCAGGTCGACCCGCTCGACCTCGTCCAGCAGCTCGTCCAGGCCGACCTCGCGCCCGAAGTAGATCTCCTGGCGCGCCAGGTAGCTCATGCGGCTGCCGGTGCCCTCGAGCGACAGCATCAGGCCGCCCTTGAGGTGGTCCTTGGCGCGTCGCAGCTCGTCGGCGGGCAGCGGCTCTCTGGCCAGGCCGCGCAGCTCCGCGAGGCACAGCTCCAGCACCTCCTCGAGCGTCTCGCGCCGCGTGGCGGCGTAGATGCTCAGGGCGCCCGCGTCGGCGTGGGTGGTGAGCCCCGAGGAGATGGCGTAGGCCAGCCCGCGCCGCTCGCGCACGTTCTGGAACAGGCGCGACGACAGGCTGCCGCCCAGCACGGTGTTGAGCACGTGGGCCGCGAAGCGCTGCGGGTGGGTCTGGTGGGGGGCGGGCACTCCCAGGCACAGGTGCACCTGCTCCAGCTCGGCCTTGGAGCGCAGCACCACGGCCGCGCGCGGCCGCGGGGCGCTGCCGGCCCGCGCCCGCCGG
>JBDIBD010000376.1:0-5160 GCA_039812725.1 Vicinamibacteria bacterium
TGCAGCGGCTGGCCCAGCACGCGCCGTCCCGGGCGCGGGCTGGCCACGCCGCCCAACCCGCGCAGGCGGTCGGCCTGGAAGAACTGGATCAGCCCCACGTCGTAGATGCGCCCCGAGGCTCCGGTGGTCTGCGTGCCGTTCGGCACGCGCAGGTTGAAGGGCTGCTGGCGGTCGGCCGCGTCGCGGGTGGTGACGTTGCGGCTCACCACCGCGGCCAGGCCGCGCGCGCGCAGGTCCTGCTGGAAGCTGGCCGGGTCGATCCCCTCCTGCGTGAAGATGGCCTGCTCGGGCGCCTGCAGCGCCGCGACGCGGCGCGCGGGCCGCGGGCGCGGGCGCACCTCGACCGGCTGCAGCTCCCACATCTCGGCGTTGACGTAGTCGACCCGCACGTCGGGGTCCCAGGACCAGAACGTCTTGAAGATGCCCGGCGTGAGCGCCGTCCCGGCGCGGAGAAAGCCGTCGGGCCCCGGGACCAGCGTCTTCAGGCGGAAGTGGTAGCGGGCCTGCGGCAGCGCACGCGTCCCCTCGTTGTGGTCGGCGCGGGTCTCGGCCGTGTGGGCCGCCACGAAGCCGCCGTCCGAGAGCGGCAGCGGGTCGCGGTAGTGGCCCGAGTGGCCGGCCGGCGCGGGCTGGCCGTCGTCGTTGAAGCTGGCCGTGGCGCGGTGGGTCTTGTAGCCCGCCAGCATCTGGTCGGCGGGCTGCGTGGGCGGGCCGCTGAGCGTCACCACCTGGCCCGAGGCGTGGGTGTAGAACTCCGGGGCGTCGACGCCCACGTACTGGCCCGGCTGCCCGGGCAGCTCCTTCACCTGCAGCAGGTTCTCGAGCGGGTTCGGGTTCAGCCGCCCCGAGTTGTCGTCGATGAACTCCTCGAGGTTGGGGTCGTCGTTGAAGGCCCGGTCGAAGTACGAGTGCAGCTCGTGCCGGCCGACGTGGTTGAGGGTCTCCAGCTCGCTGCCGTCCTCGTTCACCTGCCAGGGGAAGAAGTGGTTGAAGCTGTGGCCCACCTCGTTGAAGCGCAGGATGTCGGTGCGCTCGGCGCGCGGCTCGGGAAAGAGCTCCGCCCGGCTGTTGGTGGGCACGGAGCCCTGGGCCTCGCTCGACCAGTTGAACGTGCCGTACGTGTCGCCGTACAGCGCGTCGGCGTCGGCCTGCTGGTCGCGCTGCAGGTGGTCCCAGCGCGTGAAGAGCACCCGTCCGAAGGAGTCCACGAAGGGCGTGAAGTCGCCCGAGGGAGCGTGGTCGAGCAGGCGCAGGTCGCCGCTCTGCGGGTCGAGGCTCCACAGGCCCGTGACCGTGGGCTGCTCCTCGTACTCGTCGAGCTGCGGGTGCAGGTGGGCCTGGCCGTCGATCGGCCGGTCGGAGGTGAAGATGACGCGGTCGTCCGTGCCGTAGACCGGGCTGACGTTGTTGTACTCGGCCGGCTGCAGGGCCAGGCGCGTGATCACCGGCGTCTGGCTCGCGCCCAGCCCCGTGATCTCGTAGACCTGCCAGCGCCAGTTGTCCTGGTAGTCGTACTGGAAGCGCGGCGCGCCCACGACCATGCTGAACAGGGCCCTGGTCCCGTCCCAGTGCACCGCGGGGTCGCGCACCGCGATGCTGGTGGCGCCCTGGAAGCCGCTCGGCACGCCGTAGCCCGCCGTCGCGGTCAGGTTCTTGAGCGTGCCGTCGGGGTAGCGGATCCACAGGTCGCCCCCGCGCGGCGCGCTCTCGACGTCGTGGCGATGGTTGCCGAAGACGGCCTGGAGCGTGGTGAAGTCGCCTGGGTTCGGCACCTGGGTCACGAACAGGATCGGCCAGGGCGTGGCCTGCGGCGTCTCGGCGGCAGGCTGGGCCTGCGCGCGTCCCGCCGGAACGGGCGTGGGCAGGCCCAGCGCCACGGCCAGGGCGAGATGGGCCAGGCGAACGGTGGTCGACGGGACGCGCGTCATGGGGCTCCTTCGGGGCACTTCTGCCCTCGAGGGGAAAATCGAGATTCGAGCCGAAAACGCGACAGCGCCCCCGGGCCGGGCCCTCGCGGGCCGGCGAGTCGCTGGAGACCGATGGTGCGGAGACGCTGCAGGCTACGCGACCAGCCTCGCCCCCGGCCGTGAGCGGCCTCACACCGGCTTTGACGGCCCTGGGGCCTGCCGGTAACGTGCGCGCGTGCCGACCTCATCTCCGGCCTGGCGGCAGGCGACGGCGGCCCTCGTGCTGGGCTGCGCGCTGGCCGTGGCCCTGGGGGAGCTGGGAGCGCGCCTGCTCGGGCACCGACCGGCCCCCGGTCCGGCCCCGTTCGCCTTCGACGACCAGCTCGGCTGGGTCCCCCGCCCGGGCTACCGCAGCGAGCCGGGCGCCGAGGCGGGCGTCGAGATCGGCCCGGACGGCCTGCGCTCGAACGGCGTCCTGCGCCCCGCGGGCCGGCCCCTGCTGGCGGTGGGCGACTCCTTCACCTTCGGCGACGGCGTGGCCGACTCCCAGAGCTGGCCGGCTGCGCTCGAGCGCCGGGTGGGCCTTCCCGTCCTGAACGGCGGCGTCTCGGCCTACGGCTTCGACCAGTCCGTGCTGCGGGCCGAGCGACTGCTCGCGTCACGTGCCGTGCGCGGGCTGGTCGTGGCGCTCATCCGCGACGACATCCGGCGCTGCCAGCTCTCGGCCTTCTGCGGCTGGCGCAAGCCCTGGTTCGACGTCGAGGACGGGCGCCTGGTGGCGCATGGCCCCGTCCCGCGCGCCTTCGCGAGCCGGCCGCTGGTCGAGGCGCTCTCGACGCGCAGCGGCCTGGCGCGCTGGGCGCAGCAGGCCAGCCTGCCGCCCGACCGCCTCGAGCACCGCCGCGGTCGCGACGTGGTGGCGCTGCTGCTGGCCCGGCTGGGAGCGCTGGCGCGCCGCGGCACGCCGGTGCTGCTGCTCATCCAAGGGCCGCTCGGCGGCGGGCCGGGAGGGGCTCAGCGCTTCGAGAGCGTCACGCTGCCGGTCCTGAGCGAGCTCGACCAGCGCGGGCAGGCCGAGGGCCTGGCCACGCTCGACCTCGTCGCAGCCGGCTGGGCGGAGCTGACGGTTCGCCCGGCCCTGCGGCGGGAGTGGTTCCTCGGCGACCCCGGCGGCCACATGTCGGCCGCCGGCAACGAGTGGGCGGCCGAGCGCCTGGCGGCCCGGCTGCGCGAGCTGGGCTGGCTGGATCCGGAACGGCCGTAGAGTTGGAGTGATGGGGAAGCGGAAACCGAGCCCGCCGCGCCAGCCGCGCCCGGTCAAGACGGGCTGGGACTGGCGCCAGCCCAAGAAGACGGCGCGCTGAGGTCTGCCTGGTGTCCTGGCCCCTGCGCGCGGTGCGACTGGGGCATCGACAGCCGTGAACTCTCGTGGACTCCAAGTCCGGTCGTGGCGAACCAATTGACTCGAGAAACACGCCCATGAAGTCACAGGCCGAGAGGGTGTGGCTGCCTGGAGCAGCGTCCTGTCTGTCGTTCTTTGGATCGGTGTGCGTGCTCAACGTACTGCCCTTTGACAAAGATCGATCCCTGTTGATGAGCATCCCATACCTGGCGGTGATGCCATTCGCCGGCGCCCTCGGCGCGTTCTTGTCTCGGCGAATGGAGGGCTCAGTCGTCGAGCGCCTGCTGTCCGCATCGTTCCCTGTATTCACACTTGTCGCGCTGTTTGCGGTCAGGATTGTGTATGGACTGTACTTCGAGGGCGAGCCCTACACCCTGCCCCATTTCCTGTCCGGACTCTCCTTGACCCTCAAGTTCAGTGCTGTGGGTGGCCTGTTGCTGGTCCTTGGCGCATGGCCGTTCTGCCGCCCTCGAGCGGCCGGGTGTCCTGCAAGCCAGTGAACGTGGAGTCAGCTGACGCCGTCGGGGGGGAGGCGCGCGCGTGAGAGACATCATGCAGTTCCCGCAAGCAGTCCGGCGTGATCCAGCCGTCGAGGCCTGGCTGAGGAAGAAGCGGCCCGACCTCGCCGCCCTCGCCCGTCGGTGGTTCCGGCAGTTGCGGGGCTGTGGACGCGACGTGCGGGAGCTGATGCACGACGGGTGTCCAACCGCGTGCGTGGGCGACGCGGCCTTCGCGTACGTCGGTGTCTATCGGGCGCACGCCAACGTGGGCCTCTACCACGGGGCCGAGCTCGAAGACCCGCAGGGCCTGCTGGAGGGGACCGGCAAGCGCATGCGACACGTCAAGCTCCGGCCCGGCGTCGAGGTCGACGGGGCCGCTCTGTCGGCGCTGATCCGTGAGGCCTACGCGGACATCAAGGCGCGGATCGCGGCGGAGCAGCCAGATGCCGCCGCGTCGACTCGAAGGGGCAGCGGACCAGCCGCCAGACCAGACGAGGCGGGGAGAACGGGGAAGAGCGTGACGACGGCCGCCTCGGTTCCGACGAGCATCGACGATTACATCGCCGCCGCGGCGCCGGCCGCGCGGCCGCTGTTGAAGGAGATCCGGCGGGTGGTCCGCGCGGCGGCGCCCGACGCGGAGGAGCTGATCAGCTACCGCATGCCCGCCTTCAGGCAACAGGGCATCCTGATCTACTTCGCGGCCTTCAAGCACCACGTCGGCGTCTTCCCGCCGGTGTCGGGCGACGCGAGGCTGGAGCAGGCCCTGGCGCCCTACGCGGGCCCGAAGGGCAACCTGAAGTTCCCGATGGATCGCCCGCTGCCGAGCGCGCTGATCCGGAGGATCGTGAAGCTACGGCTCGAGCAGAACCTCGCTCGGGCCTCGGCCAGGTCAGCCAGGAAGCCGGCCAGCCAGGGGGCGCCGCGCGATGGCGCCGCGCGCCGCCGCTGAGGCGGCTCTAGCGCGGCCGGCCGAAGATCCGCGACATCAGCGAGGGCGCCGGCGGGCAGGCGCAGCGGTCCTGCGGCTTGACGCCGGCCAGGGCCTCCTCGACGTGCCGGCCGCACCCGGTCCAGGTCGGCTTGCCACAACGGTCACACTGGATTCGCTGACACATCCGTTCGTGCTCCTTGCTTCCCCATGATAGAGCCAGGGCCGCCTCGGAAGGATTCGGCCCCGGGGAGGGGCGCGGGCGGCCATAATCGTCCATGCCCCCGCCCCGCCGCCGCCCCGCCCCCCGCCCCCCCGGCCCGACGCGGCGGTGCAACTGGCGCGTCACGGCCGCGCAGGCGGGCACCCGGCTGGACGTCTTCCTGCGGGGCTGGCTGCCCGAGGCCCTGGGCCGCCCGCTGG
>JBDIBD010000377.1:0-5143 GCA_039812725.1 Vicinamibacteria bacterium
GCCGCCCAGGGCCAGCCACCCGCCCACGCCCGCCGGCTGGACCACGCGCAGGGCCTCGGCCCAGGGGTCGAAGCCACGCCCGGCCCGCACCGCCCGGGCCGTCTCGAGCAGCGCCAGCGTCGACCAGGCGCAGGCCAGGCCCAGGAGGCCGCCACCCAGGGCCCGCAGCGCCAGGGCGCTGCCGGAGAGCGGCGGCCCGGGCGGCCGCGGCTCCACGCGGAAGGTCGGCTCGCGCTCGCTCCACGGGACGAAGCGCGCCAGCATCACGAGGCCCGGCAGGCCGAACAGCACCGTGAGCACGAAGAAGTCGCGCCAGCCGATGGCGTCGACCAGCAGCCCGGTGGGCGGCCCCGCCAGGAAGCGCGGGATCGAGAACAGGCTCGAGAGCAGCGCGTACTGGGTGGCCGAGAAGCGCTTCTCCGTGAGGCGCAGGAGCAGCACGCCGAAGGCGCCCGTCCCCAGGCCGCTGGTGAGGTATTCGAAGGCCTGGGCCGCGTACATCACCGGGCGGTCGGGGCCGACCTGGGCCACCACGGCGTAGCCGAGGTTCGAGAGCATCTGCAGCACGCCTGAGATCCAGAGCGCCCGGCCCAGGCCGACCGAGTTGGTCAGGAGGCCCCCGGCGAAGACCCCCACCAGCACGCCGACCGTGCCGATGGTCATGGTGGCGAAGCCCACGTCCACGTCGCTGAAGCCGATCTGCACGAAGAACGGCCGCAGCAGCGCCTGGGTCAGGTTGTCGCTCAGCTTGAACAGCACCACGAAGGCCAGGATCTCGAGCGCCCGGTGCTGCCCCAGCAGCCCCACGAACGGCCGCCAGACCGCGTCGCGCAGGCTGGCCGGCGGGGCCGGCGGGAACTCCGGGTCCGGGGCCCGCCAGGTGACCCAGGCGCACGGCAGGTAGCACAGCGCCAGCACCACGTTGACGACGGTCCAGTTGCCGGTCCAGGTGAAGAGGTGCCGGCCGAAGAGGCTGGCCTCGAAGCTCGAGGCCAGCGTGATGCTGAGCCCGCCCGAGAGGAACATGGCCAGGCGGTAGAGCGCGGTGCGGGCGCCCACGGCCAGGCCCTGCTCGTCCACGTGCAGGACCTCCACGGCGTAGGCGTCGATGGCGATGTCCTGGGTGGCCGCCACCAGGCCCTGCGCCAGCGCCAGGGCGCCGATCACCCCCACGGCCTCGGGGTGAGAGGCCACGCCCGCGAGCCACAGCGTGACGGCGAACAGGCCCACCTGGGCCAGCAGGATGAAGCCCCGCTTGCGACCCAGCAGCGGCGGCGGGTAGCGGTCCATGAGCGGCGACCACAGGAACTTGAAGCTCCACGGCGCCTGGGCCAGCGTGAAGAGCCCCACCACCTTGATGTCCACGCCGATGCGCGCCATCCAGGCCGGGATGGCGATCCAGACCAGCCCCAGCGGCAGGCCCGAGGAGAACGACAGGAGCGCCACCGAGGCCAGGCGCCGGGAGCGGGCCATGGCCTTCAGGCTGGCCCAGGTGCCGGGGCGGGCGGGAGCGGGTGGCTCGGTCACGCGGCGCAGCATACACAGGCCCTCGCCGGGCGGCCACCGCGCGTAGAATCGCGGCCCGGAGGGACGCGTGGGCATCCTCGTGCAGAAGTACGGCGGGTCGTCGGTGGCGGACGCGGCCCGCATGGGCCGCGTGGCCGACCGCGTGGCCGCGGCGCGCCGGGCCGGCCACGCCGTGGTGGTGGTGGTCTCGGCCATGGGCGACACCACGGACGAGCTGCTGGGTCTCGCGCGCCAGGTCAGCGCCAACCCGCCGCGGCGCGAGCTCGACATGCTGCTGACGGCCGGCGAGCGCATCTCGATGGCGCTGCTCTCGATGGCCCTCGACGCGCGCGGCGTGCCCGCGGTCAGCTTCACCGGCTCGCAGTCGGGGATCATCACCAACGACGCCCACGCCAACGCCCGCATCGTGGAGGTGCGGCCCTACCGCGTGCAGGACGAGCTGGAGCGCGGCCGGGTGGTGATCGTGGCCGGCTTCCAGGGCGTCTCGTACAAGCGCGAGGTCACGACCCTCGGCCGGGGCGGCTCCGACACCACCGCCGTGGCGCTGGCGGCCGCCCTGGACGCCGAGGCCTGCGAGATCTACAGCGACGTGGACGGGGTCTACTCCGCCGACCCGCGCGTGGTGCCGGCGGCGCGCCGGCTCTCCGAGCTGTCCTACGAGGAGATGCAGGAGCTGGCCGAGTCGGGGGCCCGGGTGCTGAACGCCCAGGCGGTCGAGTTCGCCAAGGACCGCGGCATCGCCATCTACGCCCGGGCCACGGCGGGCGGCCCCGGCGAGACGGTCGTGCGGCGCTTCCCGCCGCGCGCCCCCGGGCGCGTGGCGGGCGTGGCCAGCGAGGCGGGCCTGGTGCGCCTCGCGGCGGCCGAGGGGCACTTCGGTTTCATCCGCCTCCTGGCCTGGCTCGAGCAGGCCGGGGCGGGCGGCAAGCAGCACGTCTTCGAGACCACGGGAGGCGTCGAGGGCCGGGGCTCGCTGCTGCTGGCGCTCGAGAACCTGCACGACTGGCCGCGGCTGCGGCAGGAGCTCGCCAGCGGCGCGGCCGGCCGGGTGGAGGTCGAGGAGGGCATGGGCGCGGTCTCGGCCATCGGCGCCGGGATCAACGCCACGCCCCGCAACCTCAGGCGGTCGGTCGGACTGCTGCGACCGCTCGAGACCCCGCTGCTCGGCGTCCACACGTCGAGCTTCCGCATCTCGGTGCTCCTGGCCGAGGCGCGCCTCGACGAGGCCGTGCGGGCCCTGCACGCCGGCCTGATCGAGAGCGACCCGACCCCGGAAACCTGAGCCTCAGCGCCGGCGGGCGGACTCGTCGGCCAGCGGCGGCACGATCGTTCCCTTGGCCAGCTCCGCCATGAAGGCGGCGCCCAGCTTCGAGAACTTCACGGCGTGCGCGGCGGTCGGGTCGGAGTTGGCGAGCGTGTCGTTGACGGTGTGGATGTACGGGCTGTGCTGCCCGAACCGGGATTCGAAGGTGATCGAGGCCGGGAAGCCGCGGGTGCTCCACGAAGCGTGGTCCGAGCAGCCGTAGCCGCACTCGGTGGTGGCGTCGGAAGTGACGCCGATGCCCGGGACGATGTCCTGGGAGTAGGTGCTGACCAGGTCCTGCAGGAAGGTGTTCTGGGCCGCGTTGGTGTAGCTGGCGTCCTTCAAGATGCCGAAGTCCACCGTCGAGCCCTTGTAGTTGGTCATGTCGAGCTGCAGCTTGCCGACGACGCGGTACTTGGCCGTGAGGAACCCGGCCGCGATGTCGGCGGAGCCGCGCAGGCCCACCTCCTCGGCCGCGTAGGCCATGAACAACACCGTGCGTGCCGGCCGGTAGCCGGTGGCCATGGCGGCCCTGAAGGTCTCGGTCAGCGAGGCGATGCCCGACGCGTCGTCGTCGGCCCCCGGTGCGACGCCGCCCGAGGCGGTCGAGTCGAGGTGTCCGCCGATGACGATGGCCTCCTTCGGGAGCTGCGTGCCCTGGATCATGGCGATCACGGACGGCTGCGCCCAGCTGTGCGGCCGCAGCCACACCCGCACGTCGCCGCGGCCCGCGGCGTAGCCGGTCCAGAGGTCCCTCAGCCACTGCGCCGCCTGCACCCCCGTGGTGCTCGTGTAGTAGCGCGTGGTGTAGCTCGACAGCGACTGGATCGTGGCCTTCACGTTGGTCGCCGCCATGGGCGCGATGAGAGCGCGGACGGTGGCACCGTTGTCGATCGTGTAGTCCACGGTCTCGGGCAGCGGCGGGGCCTCGGCGGCGTCCAGCGCGGCCAGGGCGGCAGCCCTGGTCTCGTGGGCGCTGAAGCCGCCGCAGCGGTTGAAGCGGACGTGCATCGCGGCGGCCAGGTCGCCCAGCCGGCTCTCGCGGGTGCGCGCCAGGCGCGCCACGTCGTTGCCTTCCAGGACCGTCAGCAGGCCAGACAGGCGGTCGCGTCCCAGCGCCGCCTCCAGGCCCGCCAGATCGCCCTTGCCGATGACGACCCAGACCTCGGGATCGCGCGTGACGCGCGGCGCGGCGGCCACCGGTCGGTCCACGACGGCAGCGAGCAGGAATGGCGCGAGGAACGCCAGGGAGGGCTTGCGCATGGTGGCTCCTTCCGGTTGGAGGCGCGGCCAGCGGAGTATACGGTCGCCGCGACCCGCCTCAAAGACCCAGGGTCCGCAGCTTCTCGAGCAGGGCCTGGCGGCTGATCCCGAGCGCCTGGGCCGTGGGTCCGCGGCGCCCGCCGTGGCGGCGCAGGCACTCGGCCACGTAGTCGCGCTCCCAGCGTGCGCGGGCCTCGCGCAGGCCGGTGCGGACCGGCGTCCCGCCGTCGCGTAAGCGCTCCGACAGGTGGCGCGGCTCCAGCCGCGGGCCGTCGCACAGGGCCACCGCGCAAGCCAGCTCTCCTGCCAGCTCGCGCACGTTGCCGGGCCAGCTCCAGGCCGCCAGCCGCTCCAGCGCCGGGCGCGTCAGCTCCGGGGCGGGCCGGCCTTCGCGGGCGGCGGCCAGTCGCACGAAGTGGCGCGCCAGGGCCGGGAGGTCCTCCGGGCGCTCGCGCAGCGGGGGCAGCTGGATCAGCAGCACCCGCAGGCGCTGGACGAGGTCCTCGCGGAAGCGCCCCGCGGCCACGAGGTCTTCGAGCCTCAGGTTGGCGGCCGACACGAGCCGCACGTCGGCGCGGCGCACCTGCGTCTCGCCCACGCGCCGGAACTCGCCCGTCTCGCAGAAGCGCAGGAGCTTGGCCTGGGCCTTCGGGCTCAGGTCGGCGACCTCGTCGACGAAAAGCGTCCCGCCGTCGGCCTCTTCGACCAGGCCCCGCCGGTCGCTGACCGCGCCGGTGAAGGCTCCCTTCAAGTGGCCGAAGAGCTCGGACTCGCACAGCTCGTCGCTGAGCGAGGCGGCGTTGAAGACCACGAAGGGGCGTTCCGCCCGGCGCGAGCGCTCGTGCAGCGCTCGCGCCACGAGCTCCTTGCCCGTGCCGGTCTCGCCGAAGACGTGCACGGGCACGCGCGTCGGTGCGACCCGCTCCAGCAGCGCCCGCAGCGAGCGCAGCGCGGCGCACTCTCCGATCAGGCCGGGGATCGCCGACGCGGGCGCCGACGCCGGCCGGGCGGGTGGCGCGGGGAGCAGGCGCGCCAGCGCAGCCACCAGGG
>JBDIBD010000378.1:0-5143 GCA_039812725.1 Vicinamibacteria bacterium
CGCCGCGGCGCGCGGCAGGGCTACCTCCACCCGGAAGGTGCTGCCCTGCCCCGGCACGCTGCGGGCCGTGAGGTCGCCCCCCATGAGGCGGGCGAACTGGCGGGCCAGCGCCAGGCCGAGGCCCGAGCCCTCCTGGGCCCGCCGGCCGCGCTCGGTCTGGGCGAAGGCCGCGAAGACCCCCTCCAGCTCCTCCGCCGCGATGCCGGGCCCGGTGTCCTCCACCTCGAAGATCCCCCGGCCGCCGCCCCAGCGGGCGCGCAGGGTCACGCCGCCGCGCTCGGTGAACTTGACCGCGTTGCCGAGCAGGTTGAGCAGCACCTGGCGCAGCTTGCCCTCGTCGCCGACCACGACCGCGGGCAGCTCCTCGGCCTCGACGCGCAGGTACAGCTCCCGGGCCACCGCGCGCACCCGCACCAGGGCCGCCATGCCGCTCACCAGCGCGCGGGGGTCGAAGGGCGCCTCCTGCAGCACCACCTGTCCGGCCTCGATCTTCGAGAGCGAGAGCACGTCGTTGATCAGGCCCAGCAGGTGCTCGCCGCTCTTCAGGATCGTGGCCAGGTGCTGGCGGTCGGCCTCGGAGCGGTCGGGGACGCGGTCCATCAGCTGCGCGAAGCCCAGCACGCCGTGCAGCGGGGTGCGCAGCTCGTGGCTCATGTTGGCGAGGAAGGCGCTCTTGGCCCGGTTGGCCTCCTCGGCCCGCGCCCGGTCTTCCTCGGCGGCCCGGCGCGCGTGCTCGAGCAGGCGCAGGGAGCGGGCCTTCTCGAAGGCCGAGACGAAGTGCTCGCGCAGGGCCCTCAGCAGGTCGAGGTCGTGGGTGTCGAAGGCCGCCGCCTGCTGCTGGTTCTCGAACACGAGGTAGCCCTCGACCTGGCCCTCGATGCGGATGCGCACCACCAGCAGGGCGCGGGGCACGACCCGCAGGCGCAGCTTGGCCTCGGCCGGCCGCCCGGCCGCGCCGCGCACCAGGAAGACGTCGGGGGAGACCTCCTCCGCGCCGCGCGTATAGCGCGCCTCGGCTTCCTCCAGGTCGAGCTCGATGCCGGCCAGCTCCTCGGGCGCGAAGCCCAGCACGGCGCGCACGTTGAACGTCGAGGTGCCCGGCAGGCGCACCAGGGCCACCGCCTTCTCGACCCCGCGGACCACCCGGCACTCGCGCAGCATGGCCTCCAGCAGGTCGTCGAAGTCGCGGCGCTCGTTGATCGACTTGACCACGGCGTTCAGCGTCTCCAGCTGGTCGTTGCGCGCGCGCAGCTCGCGGGTGCGCTCGGCCACGGTGGCCTCGAGGGCGCGCTTCTCCGCCTCGACGCGCCGCACGCGCCAGCCCACCACGCCCCAGCTGAGCGCCCCCAGGCCGAGCAGCCCGGCCAGCAGGGCCCAGGCCGTGCGGTACCAGGGCGGCGCCAGTCGGAAGGCGTAGGCGGCCTCCGCGGTGGTGGCGCCGTAGAGCGTGCGGGCCCGCACGCGGAAACGGTAGTCGCCCTCCCGCAGGTTCGTGTACTCGCGGAAGCCCTCGGCCGTCCAGGGCGACCAGTCGGGGTCGTTGCCATCCAGGAGCACCTGGAAGCGGGTGGCCTCCGGGGCGTCGTAGGCCGGGGCCGCGTACTCGAAGCGCAGGGAGTTCCGGCCGAAGTCGAGCACGGGCGGCGCAGCCGCGCCGGCGCCGGCGTAGAGCGCCTGCCCGGCCCCGAGGCGAGCCACCTCGCGGACGAGGCTGCCGAAGCGCTGCCCGTAGTCCTTGGCCACGCCCGGGTCGTAGCGGAAGATCCCGTCGTCCCCTCCCAGCCAGACCACGCCATCCGCGTCGACGCCGATGCCGTTGATGCCGGAGGCGCCTGCCAGGGGCCGCAGCGGGCGCGGGTCCCAGCGGCAGGTCCCGTCGGCCTGCGGCAGCGCGGCCCCGGTCTCGTTCCAGGCTCCCGCGGCATCCTGCGAGTGGACCCAGACGCGGCCGTCGGGGCCCTCGCTGAGGTGGGTCACCCGGCGGGCCTCGCCCGGGAACAGGCCGGCGAAGCGCGCAGCGGGCTCGAAGCGGGCGCGCTGGTCGTCGAAGCGCAGCACCCCCGCGCGGGTGGCGAACAGGGCCTCGCCGCCGACCGGGTAGACCATGTTCTCGTTCGGGCTGGGCAGACCGTGCGCGGTGTCGAACCGCTCGACCCGGGGCGGGCCGGCGCCGAGGGCCGGGAAGGTCACGCGCTCGACCCCGGTGGTCTGCGTGCTGACCCACAGCCGGCCGTCGGGCGTCTCGAGCAGCTTGCGCACGTCGCCCGTGACGCCCGGGAGCATGCCCTCGTCGACCCAGCGGCCGCCCTCGCGGCGCAGAGCCGCCACGCCGTTGGTGAGGCCCACGAAGACCCGCCCCGGCCGGGCCTGCGAGGCCTCGAGGGCCGAGGCCCCGTCGGCCTTCTGGACCAGCACGGCGCGCTCGCCCTGCAGGGCGAACACGCCGTCGTTGTTGGCGACCAGCAGGTCGTCTCCCAGCGACAGGAAGGCCCAGGTCTGGTTGGCCACACCGGCGACGGGCCGGAAGCGGGCCTCCGGCCCCGGCTCGAGCCGGAACAACCCCTGGCTGGTGGCGGCGTAGAGCCGCCCCGCGTGCCGGTGCAGGGCGATGACCATGCCGGGCAGGCCGACCCGCTCGTCGAAGCGGGTCAGGGGCGAGCCCGCCTGGACCCGCGCCAGGCCGCGGTCGAGCCCCAGCCAGAGCCCGCCCTCGCGGTCCGGGTAGAGGCCCCAGACACAGTCGTCGGGCAGGCCCCGGGCGCGGTTCAGCCGGCCGCGCGAGCGTCCCTGCCGGTCGATCAGGTAGAGGCCCCCCTGGATCGTGCCGAGGGCGGCCCCGCCGTCGGCCAGCCGCGCGCCGGAGAAGAGCAGGTCGCGCTTCAGCTCCCGGTCCACGTCGGTGGGGAAGGGGCGGAAGGCCCCGCCTTCCAGCACGAAGAGGCCCTGGGTGCGAGAGCCGACCAGGATCGCGTCGGGCGCCCCGTCCCAGGGCAGCATGGCGTAGATGCGCTCCTCGGCGAAGCGCTCGCCACCCGGAACGAGCTGGAGGCGGCCGTCGCGGAGCTCGAGCAGCCCGCGGCCCTCGTCGCGCACGAACAAGCGGTCGCGCACCAGGAAGGCGAAGTGGAAGGCCCGCGAGGGGCTGAAGACCCGGGCCTCCTCGCCGCGCAGGTGGATCAGCCGCTCGAAGCTCGAGAAGACCACGCCGTCGGGCGTGGCGAAGGTCTGGTAGACGTCGGAGAAGCCGCGGTCCCGCTCGGGCACCAGGCCGATCAGGGAGCGGTAGCGCAGGCGGCCGGCCTCGTCGGGCTCCAGCCGGCCGATGTCGCCCACGGCCCCCACGTAGACGCGGCCCGAGGGATCGACCGCCAGCGAGCGCGCCGTGGTGTGGTTGGCCGTGGGGATCAGCCGCCAGCGCAGCCCGTCGAACTCGAGCACGCCGCCGCCGTTGGCCACGTAGACCAGGCCGCGGGCGTCCTGGGTGACGGCCCAGTTCTGGGCCTGCGCCCCGTACTCGCGGGGGGTGAAGGCGCGCAGGAAGGGCAGCCCGCCCTCGAGCGGCCCGGCCTCGCCCGCCTGGGCCCGGGCAACCCCCGCCAGCGCCAGCGGCAGGAGGACGGCGGCCACGAGCGCCGGGCGGGACATGGCTCCGGGGGCTCCGCTCAGCGCTCGCTGACGACGCGCCCGTAGGGCGAGGAGCGCGCCAGCCGGTCGAAGGTCTCGAAGACGGCCGCCGAGATCTCGCGGATGGCCGCGTCGCCCTCGGCGTCGTGGCGCAGGTAGCCGGACATGATCCCGACCGCGTAGGGCCGCCCGGGCAGGGCCACGTACGCGCAGGCCGCGCGCACCCCCTCCAGGTCGCCGGGCTTGTCGGCGACCGGGAAGGCCAGGTCCGGCGGCAGCCCCTCGCGGAAGGGCGAGGACTTCTCCACCGCGGCCACCGCCAGGAGGTCGCGGGCCCGCTCGGGGGCCAGCCCCGGGGCCTCGCGCAGCAGCCGCGCCAGGCGGCGCAGCTCGCCGGCCGTGGAGACGTTCTCGTCGCCCCGGCGGGCCGCCTCGAGGTCCATCATGCGCCGGCGCAGGCGCGTCTGCTGGAAGCCCAGGCCGCGCAGGCGCGCGTCCACGGCGGCCAGGCCCAGTTTCTCGACCAGCAGGTTGGTGGCCTCGTTGTCGGACCAGCCCATCATCAGCACGCCCAGGTCGCGCCAGGTCAGCGAGACCTGCGGCCCGAGCACCTGCAACACCCCCCCGCCCTGCACGCGGGGCTGCCCGGGGCGCGTGACCTCGTCGAGCCGCAGCCGGCCCTCCTCGGCCTGGCGGTAGAGCTCGTACAGCACCGCCACCTTGATGGTCGAGGCGGTCGGGAAGACCTCGTCCTGGCGCAGCTCCAGCGTCGCGCCGCTCGACAGGTCCTCGAGACTGAAGGCCAGCACCCCGTCCACGCGCCGGGCGGCGGTCTCCAGGCGCTCGCGCAGGCGCGCCCAGAGGGCCTCCTGCTTCGCGTCCAGGCCGGCCGCGCCGAGGGCGGGGGCCAGGAGGGCCAACGCCAGCGCCAGCGCCAGGCGGCGCTGGGGGGCGGTCACTCCTTCTTCCATGCCTTGTCGTACCTCAAGATGCCGGTGGGGCCGGACAGCAGCCCGCGCACCTGCCGGCGGGAGACGGTCATGAGCGCCACGTGATAGAGCGGCACCCACGGGACGTCCTTCTGGAACAGGACCTGGGCCTGCCGGTAGACGGCCTGGCGCTGGTCGGCGTCGGCCAGGCGGCGCCCCCGCTGCAGCAGCGCGTCCATGGCGGGGCTGCGGTAACGCGTGCGGTTGGTGGCCGGGATGGCCTCCGAGGAGAGCAGGGCCGAGAGGAAGTCGTTGGGGTCGAGGGAGTCGGCCTGCCAGCCGAGGAGCGCCAGGTCGAAGTCCCCGCGCCGGGCGCGCTCGACGTACTCGGCCCAGGTGCCCACGTCCACCAGGCGCAGGCGCACGCCGGCCTCGGCCAGGTCGTCCCGCACCCGCTCCGCGACCACGCGGGGGGCCGGCAGGTAGGGGCGCGGCACGCCGCTCACCAGCAGGGTGGCCTCGAAACCGTTCGGGAGGCCGGCCTCGCTCAGCAGGCGCCGGGCGGCGGCCGGCTCGCGGCCGGCCCGGGC
>JBDIBD010000379.1:0-5133 GCA_039812725.1 Vicinamibacteria bacterium
GCCACGCCGCTGCGGCGGCCCGCCTCGAGGGTCTGCAGCAGGTCCGCGACGGACAGCAGCGCCAGCGAGCCGCGCAGCGTGCGGCTGTCGCGGCGCAGGCCGGCCGCGCGCTGCAGCGCCAGGCTCAAGGTCAGGAGCAGCTCCTCCTGGTCGTAGGGCGCCGCCACCAGGTCGGAGAGCCCCAGCCGCAGGGCCCGGCGCCGGTCCTCGGCCGGCTGGTCCGTCAGGACCACCACGGGCACGTCGGCCGTGAGGGGGTTCTGGCGCAGCTTCTGGAGCAGGGGGCTGGGCTCCGCGAGCGGCATCACCAGCGCGTCGGGCAGCACGAAGCGCATCTGGCCCAGGTGGCCCAGCGCCCCGGCCTCGTCGCGGGCCGCCAGCACCTTGTAGCCAGCGGCGTGCAGGGCCGCGCTCAGGCGGTCCTGCGCCAGGTCGTCGTCGATCACCAGGAAGACCAGCTCGCCGGCCATGCGCTCTCCGTCGCGGCCTGCGCCCCGGGCCGCCCCACGACGGACGCAGGCTACAGGCCGCCCGCGTGTTTGTCAAGTTTTCGAATAGATTTTGCTCAAGCGCCGGTCAGAGCGCCCGCAGGGTGTGGGCCACGTTGGCCCGCGCCGCCCGCAGGGCCGGGGGCAGCCCGCCCACCACCCCCATGACCTGCGCGAACAGCAGGCCCAGCCCCAGCAGGTCGGGGGTGATGCGGAAGGCAAAGGCCAGGTGCGAGAAGGTCTGCCAGTTGATCGTGCCGGTGGTGAGGCCGTTGACCGGCAGCACGGCCAGGCAGCCCAGCACCCCGCCCACCGTGGCCACGATCAGGGACTCCACCATGAAGGACAGCACGATCGCGCCGCCACCGAAGCCGATGGCGCGCAGCACCGCGATCTCGCGGGCCCGCTCGGCCACGGCCGAGTACATGGTGTTGAGCGCGCCGAAGACGGCTCCCAGGCCCATCACCACCGCCACCAGCGAGCCCACCACCGTGATGAGCGTGGTCACCACGCGCGACTGCCGGGCGTAGTACTCGGGCTCGGGCAGGGCCTGCAGGTTGAGGCGCGGGTCGGCCTTCAAGGCGGCCTCGAAGGCGGCGAACTCGCCGGGCGAGCGCAGGCGCAGGGTGGCCGACTGGTAGATGGCGGACGGCCGCTGGTAGAAGCCGTTCAGGATGCGGGCGTCGGCCCAGACCTCGGAGTCGAAGGCCGTGCCGTTCCCGTCGAAGACGCCCACGATGGTCCAGGTGCCGGCCCCGATGCGCACGGTGGCCCCCAGGTCGAGCCCCTGGTAGGCGCTCACCACGCCGCGGCCGACCATGGCCTCGGCCAGCCCGGGGGTCAGGAAGCGCCCCGCCACCAGCCGCACCTGGTCGCGCAACTGCAGCACCCGCGGCGAGACGCCGCGGATCTGCACGTTGGCGTCGGCGGTCGGGTCGGCGCGCTGGGGCAGGGCGGCGATCACCACCACCTCGGGGCTCACCAGCGGGCCCTCCGCGCCGTGCGCCACCTGCGGCAGGTCCTCCACCAGCTTGACGTCCTCGCCGCGCAGCACGCTGGTCATCTCGCTGTCCGAGCCGGCGCGCTGCACGATCACGTTCTGCGGCGAGCCGGTCGAGACCAGCGTGGCCTGGAAGCCGCGCGCCAGGGCCAGCATGGCCACGAACACGCCCACCGTGCCGGCGATGCCCAGCACGGCCGCGATCGACGAGGTCCAGCGCTGGCGCGCGCTGTGCAGGTTGTAGGCCAGCGGGATGGCCACGCTCAGACCCTCCGCAGCGCGTCGACGACGCCCAGGCGCATGGCCCCCAGGGCGGGCAGCAGGCCGGCCAGCAGGCCGGCCAAGAGCGCCACCAGCACCCCGGCCGCCAGGGCTTCCACCGAAAGGTAGAGCGGCATGATCCCGCCCGTGATGTCGTGGCGGGACACGGCTCGCGCGGCCAGCAGGCCCACCCCGCCCCCCAGGCCGGCGATCAGCAGCGACTCGGCCAGCACCAGCCCCAGCACGAAGACGTCGGGGTAGCCCAGGGCCTTGAGCACGGCCAGCTCGCCCGTGCGCTCGCGCACGGCGATGGCCATGGTGTTGCCGGTCACCAGCAGCAGCGTGAAGAAGACCACCGTGCCGACGGCCAGGATCAGGAACTCGATGTTGCCCATCTGCTTCATGAACGAGGAAGCGAAGGCCGACTCGGTCTGGGTGCGGGTCTCGGAGGACGAGTTGGCGAACTCCTGGTCGATGGCCCGCGCCACGGCCGGCGCGTCGTCGGGGCGTGCCACGCGCACGACGTACCAGCCCACCAGCCCCTTCCAGTAGCGCGGCGACTTCTCGTGGAAGTGCTCGTACTGCAGCCACAGCTGGCCCTCGTCGTCCTGCGGCCGGGTGCCGTGGTAGATGGCGCGCAGGTTGAACTCCCAGGCCTCGCCGCCGAGGTAGCCCGGGGCCTTGAGCGGCACGCGGCCGCCGACCTTCCAGCCGAAGCGCTCGGCCAGCTTGGCCCCGACCACGATCCCCTGGCGGTCAGCCAGGAAGGCCCGCCACTCCTCGTCGGGGACCGTGAACTCGGGGTAGAGCCGCCGCCAGGCCGGCGGGTCGATCACGAACTGCGGGAAGAAGTTCCTGGGGTCCTGGTAGATGCCGCCGAACCAGGTGGAGTGGGTCACGTCGGTCACGCCCGGCAGGCGGGCGATGCGCTCGCGGTAGGGCAGCGGCAGCGGCTGGATCACTCCGGTGCGGCCGATCACCATCAGCCGGTCGGCCCCGGCCACCTCGACCCCCTGGCGGAAGCCCGCCCGCAGGGCCGCCAGCAGGCCGAACAGGAACAGCGCCACCGCGAACGAGCCCATGGTCAGGCCCGTGCGGACCTTCTTGCGGCCGAGGTTGGCCAGCAGCAGCGGCAGGTGCCTCACGGCTGCGCCTCCGGCCGCCGGTGGTGGCCCTCCCGCAGCACGCCCTTGTCGAGGTGCAGCAGGGCGCTGGCCCGCTCGGCCGCGCGCGGGTCGTGGGTGACCATCAGGATGGTGGTCCTGCGCTCGCTCACCAGCAGCCCCAGCAGGTCGAGGATCTCGTCGGCGCTGCGCCGGTCGAGGTCGCCCGTGGGCTCGTCGCACAGCAGGAAGGTCGGGTCGGCCACGATCGCGCGGGCGATGGCCACGCGCTGCTCCTGGCCCCCCGAGAGCTGGCGCGGCAGGTGGTGCATGCGCTCGGCCAGGCCCACCACGCGCAGGGCGGCCTCGACGTGGGCGCGGCGCTCGGCCCGCGACAGCGGCGTGAGCAGCAGCGGCAGCTCGACGTTGCGGTAGGCGCTCAGCACCGGGATCAGGTTGTAGGCCTGGAAGACGAAGCCCACGTGCCGGGCGCGCCAGTCGGTCAGCTTGCGCCGGGACATGCTCGTGATCACGTCGCCGGCCACGGTGACCGTGCCGGCCGAGGGGACGTCGAGGCCGCCCAGCAGGTTGAGCAGCGTGGTCTTGCCCGAGCCGCTGGGGCCCATGAAGGCCACGAACTCGCCCTCGGCGACGTCGAGGTTGAGCCCCTGCAGCACGTGGATCTCCTCGTCGCCGCGCCGGTAGCTCTTGTCGAGGTCGCGCACCCGGATGAGGCCCTGGCCGTCGCCGTTCCCGTCCACCCTGACCATGGGGGCCTCCGTTGTCGCTCTCGGAAGAGTCTACGCCCGGCCAGCGGCGCCGTTCGGCCGGGATCGGCGAACGAACGGCAGGCGCCGACGAGCGCCCTCACCCACGCGGCGCGCAGCCCGGCAGCCAGCCCCGCTCCCCCAGCCAGCGCCCCACGGCACGGGCCGCGAGCCGGTGTCCCTCGGCGTTCCAGTGGCCGTCGTAGGGGAAGTAGGCGTTGCCGAACAGGCGCTGCTCCTCCGGGCGCAGCTCCGGGCCGAGGTCGAGCAGGGGGATGCCGGCCTGCGCCGCGATCTCGCCCACGCGGCTCAGCACCCGGCCGCGGTCCCAGCCCTGCTCGTCCATGCCGTAGCGCTGCTGGCTGACCGTCCAGGCCCGGTCGTCCGCCTCCATGTGGTTGGGGACGTACGCCAGGAGCAGCCGTGCGCCGTCGCTGGCCACGTCGCGGGACAGGGCCTCGAGCAGGGCGCGGGTCTTCTCCCAGCCGCCCTCGATCTGCTCGATCCTGCGGCGCTCGTAGACGCGCAGCTCCAGGCGCGCGCCGATCGGGCGGTTGGGCGCCCACAGCCCCAGCCGGCCGAGCGCGTTGTAGGCCCGCGGCGCGCCGAACCAGAGCCGCTCGCGCACCCAGGCCGCGAGCTGCGAGCCGCCCTCCTCCTCGTCCGCGTGGGCGTCGCCCGGCGCGTCGGTCCGGGCGGCGGGGCGCGGCACCGGCGTCTTGTAGAGCTCGAGCGCCCCGTGGCGGAACACGAACATCGGCTTGGGGCCGCCGGCGCTCTGCAGGTCGTTGTCGAGGACGTCGTTGTAGTAGAAGAACAGCACCACCACCTGCGGGGAGTAGCGCCGGCCCTCGCTGCGGTAGAACAGCAGCTCCTGGTCGGTGCTGTAGCCGACGGTGCCGCCGTTCAGCACCTCCACGGCGCAGCCCGGCCGCGCCAGGGAGGCCTCGAGCACGCCGCGCACGGTCTCCGGCTCCGGCACGGTGTAGCCCTCCACGTACGAGTCCCCCAGGGCCAGCACCCGGAAGGTCCCCTCAGGCCGCTCGTAGGGGCGCTCCGGCCCACGCAGGCCGTGGCCGTTGATCACCACGTCGGTGGTGTACTCGCGCCGCCGGAAGAGCACGTGGGCCCCGGGCCGCTTGCGCCAGCCCAGCAGCGGGTCGTGCTCCGTGTAGGTGGTGAACTCGGTGCCGGTGGAAGGACCGTGGCCGGCGCGCAGCGCGCGCGCGGCGCCCTCGAGCAGCAGCAGGGTCAGGCCGAGGGAGACCAGGGCCAGCAGCAGGTTGGACCAGGGGGCGGCGCGCTGGGGAGGCATCGTGCTGGGGCTTTCGAGCGGGCACGGTACTCCCCGGCACGGGGGCACGCAACCGCGCCACGCGCTCAGGGGGCAGGCGCCGACAACGGCGGGCGCCGCAGCCAGAGCCGCTGCCGGGGCCCCATCCGCTGCCAGCCGAGCAGGCGCTCGAGGGCCGCGTCGGGGTCGCCGGCGGCGGGGCGGCGCGCCACGAAGACGT
>JBDIBD010000380.1:0-5124 GCA_039812725.1 Vicinamibacteria bacterium
GGCAACAGCGACTCCCCGCGTCCTATGGCCACCGCGCCAGCGCTCTACTCTGCATCGAGCCCTCTGATCAATTCGGCCTGATCCGGCACGGCCCGTGCAGCGGCTAAAGGAAGAGGGCACGAGCCGCGCCGTGGCCGAATTGCGGGCTCGTCGCGGTCGAGGTGGGCGCGCTTTCGCGCGCCGTCGTCGTTGAGTCGCTCCTCAATCAGAGGGTCGATTATCCGAAGCACCGCCGGCTTGTAGCTCCTGGCTGTGGCTTCGGCTGACGGAGCCGCCGCCGGCCCGCACGAACAGCAGGAGCGCCGAGGCCCTGGTCCAGCTGGGGCCTCGGCATTCTTCTTTGAGCGCTCGCTTCAACGCGCGCGGCCGTGTGTCGCGGCCGGCCGGATCCGCGCCGCACGTCCCCGCGCGCTCCGCGCGAGCACGTCGACGGACGGCTGGTGGCCGAGGCCTCGGCCAGGCTGGCGGCCTCGGCGCCGTCGTTGAGTCCCGAGCATCGCAGGCCAGGTCCGCGCCGAGCGCGCTGGCGAGCTGGTCGCGCTCGTCACGGCCCTGTCACTCGCGCTGCTCGGGGACGGGCTGGCTGTGGCCCGGCCTGGCGGCCCCGCCGCGTCTCCTGGTCGTGAGAGACGCGGCGGGGCTCGACCGCGGCCGTACCGGGCGCCCCGGGGATGGGGGAGTGGGCTCGGGGCTGCTCAGCGCTTGCGCCGAGCGGTGCGCTTGGTGATCTCGGCGTCGAGGTGCTCGCGCAGGCGCCTGCTGAGCTGGGCCAGGCCGAGCTTGCGGGCCTGGACGGCGAGGGCCAGGGCCCGGCGGTGTCCGTGCTTCTTGACCGAGAAGGAGTGCCGGACGTGGCCGCCCTGGCCGTCGGGCCAGACAGCGCGATAGCAGGAGTAGACGGCGCCGGTGGGGCGTCGGACGTGCTGTAGGGAGACGCCGACGTGTCCGGTGGTGGAGCGGACGTCCTTGCTCGAGGTGCGCAGCGGGGGCGGGAGCTGTCGCAGGGCGTCGTGGTACCAGTCCTGGGCGGCTCTTCGCGCGGCCTGACGTCCGCCGTGCTGGTGGTCGTGGACGATGGCGACGTGATCCTGTCCGCGGCGCTTGATGTGGATGCGCCAGCCGTGGATGCCTCGGCGGTCGACGCGGCTGATGGCGTGGTCGGGGATCAGGGGCAGGCGCGTCGGCACGGGAGGATTCTGGCACGGCGTGGGCGGGCATCTCTCCTGGTCTCGTGGCGCCTGGAATTTGGTGTTTCCGTCTCCCAATTGGCCACGGCACGGCGCTCTTCGAGGCGCTCGCGGAACTCCCGGGGCGCTGCGGCCGAGACAAGAACAGCCACCTGCCCGGCGGCGCCGGCCGCGCCCTCACGATCGAGGGGCGCGGTGGCGCCGCGCAGGAGCCAGAGCCGGCCGTGGGCGCGAGCGGAGCGCGGGGCGCCCGTGGCCGCGCGGGAGCGCGGCCACGAGGTGGGCCGCAGGTGAAGCGAGCGACTCGACGAGGGCGCCGAGGCCTGCGGCCTGACCAGGGCCTCGGCCACCACGCGGTACGTGCCGCCGGTGGCCGAGCTGGAGCTGGGGCTACGGCTATGGGCCGGGCGCGATGGTGACGATCAATGGCGCTTACGATGCCGGCGCGCTTGCGGACACGGGCCGGTCGTGGCTATTCACCTTAGCCGCGCCGGCGAACAGTAGCCGCCGGCCCGGCGCTTGCGTGAGGGGCGGGTGCGCGCGCGGCCGGTACAGCCGCGCGCGCGTGGGTAGTGGCTGGTGGGTGCAAGCGCCGGGCCGATCAGCGGCTACTGATTCGTAAGCGGCCATTATCGGCACCAGCGCGCCTTTGGGAGCCACGGCCAGGGCCGGGGCTGGGAGCTGTCCCACCGGCGGACTCAGGGACGATCGCGCGGTGGCGCGGGCCGTGCTGGCCGTCGTGGGCGATCGCACGGCCCGTGACGCCGCGCGCACCGCTTTGATGTCCGGCGCGGCGTGCGAGCGGGCGCGGCGCGTGCTGGCCGTCGTGGCTGGGGAGGCACGCGGCGTGCCCGCGAAGCCCGGCGCGGGGCTGGAACTGGCGGACCGCGGGAGGGGCTACGGCTTCTCTTTAGTGCCCGCTGGAGGCTGGGCGGTTGCGGCGGCCTTGGCTGCCACAGCCTGAACGTAGTACGCCGCGGCCTGCTGTGCAGCGCGATCCAGCTGCCGCTGCTTGAATGGCAGCGTGAGGTCGTGCGGTCCGTGCGCCTGGGCCACCTCGAATCGAATCAGGCGGCGTAAGGTCTCTTCGGCGAGGAAGACGTGGAAGCGCCCGTCGTGCTGGTACTGAGCAGCGGGTACCGCTCGCCCATGGGCGATGTCGTTGCGTAGGGACACGAACTGCGTGTACCACCACTGGAGATCGGTGAGCGTCTCGGTCTTCTGCTTCTGGTTCCGAGGATTGGTCCAGGTCTGCTGATGCTTGGGCGCCTGGGGCGTGTCGAGCAGCGTCGACAGGTGAGGGTACTCATCCGCCCAGTCACCGTCCTTGTCGAGGAGAACCTCGAAGGCAGCCCGCAGTGCGACGATGCGAACCTCCTGGGTGATGGAGGGGCTATTTCGCCAGGCCAGATCAAGCCACTCGAGGGAGCGCTCCAGACGCCGTGCTCGGTCATCATTCGCGAGTAAGGTGGCCAACAGCGCGCCTGCGTACTCGGCGTCGAAGCTGGGAATGAACGAGGGCACGTGCAGCTCGGCAGGCGGGACGATACGCGATCGCTTGGGATCGTTGACATTGAGCCCGCCCATGGTCGTCCTGACCATCGAGCCGGTCGTGACGGTCAGGTAGCCTTCCTGCGTCACGGGGTGGCCAAAGAGTAGGGAATTGTCCGAGGTCGACATCCACGTGGCCGCATTTGGATCGGTGCGCTGGGCCTCGTTTCCCTCCAGGAGAGCCGCCAGGACGCACAGGCGCAAGGGATGCTGCGTGGAGACAGGGACGTCCTCGCCGATGCCGCTTGACGGCTTGAGGACGCAACCCGCGGCGCCCTGGCCGCCGTGGTTACTGAAGTCATAGACGTCGAGATGGCGTTTGGTGGCGTTGCAGAGCCAGGGCTCGTGACAATCCGCCTCGGTGAGGCGGCCACGTGGGATCACCTCGAACTGTCCCAAGACCACGCGCTGCTCGATGGCCAGGTACGGGAACAGGAACACGGTAGGCATGCTCTCTCCTGCTATGCCGCCCTGCCGCACCGGCCTTTGCTGCACGTCACTGTTTGAAGTCCTCGAAGAAGGTCTTGTCGAGCTCGTAGGCTCTGCGTGGTGTGAGTCCGAGCTCGAGCTTCTCGAACATGTCGATCAGCTTTTCGCCGTCGACCAGCTCGATGGGAGGGACGCCGTCGCGCACGGCCTCGCGGCGGGCTTCGGCGGTGAAGGTGCCGGTGGTGAGGATGATGCCCTTGTCGGCGCGTCCGGCCATGGCGCCCCTGAAGTCGCGGACCTGAGCCGGGACGACGGCGCCGCTGTAGCGCTTGCACTGGAAGAGGACGCTGAAGCTGACGAAGGGATTGACCTCGACCACGCCGTTGCCGTCGATGCCGCCGTCGCCCGATCGTCCTGTGACGGTGACGTGCTGGAAGCCGGACTCTCGGAGCAGGCGCTGGCACAGGCGCTCGAAGCCGGCCGGTGGCAGTGTCTTGAGCAGGTCCAGGAGGGCCTCGCGGTGGCTGGTCGGTCCCTGTGCCGCGACGGCGGCTTCTGGGGAGGAGTCTTCGAGTCCCTCCTCGGTCTCGGGGCCTTTCGGGCGTGCCTTGCGCTCGGCGGCGAAGAGCTTGTGGACGTCCTTGAAGAGCTGAAGTGCCGCGGGCTGGGGGAGGGAGGTGGCGCGGCCTTTCTCGGTCAGGCTCCAGACGCCTCGCCGGGACGAGTCCAGCAGGCCGGCGCGGGTGAGGTAGAACCGGGCCCAGGCGACCTGATTGTCGAAGCGGGAGGTGCCGCTCGGCAGCTGCTCGGTCTGCTCCCCTTCGGTGATGGCCAGGCGGGAGGCGACCATGCCGCGGACTTCCTCGGGGCTCGCTGACCCGCCGAGCTCTTTCAGCACGTCGAGGACGGGCCCGAAGTAGCGAACGAAGCGGGGTCCCTTGCTCTCAGCCCTGCTCACGCTTCTCCTCCTCCGCTCTGGCTCCCGGCGCTTGAACGGTGGCCCGGTCAGGCCGAAGCGCTCTGTGCGGCTCTTTGCCCACGCTGCTGCTGCTTCTCCTGGCGATGGCTGACCATGCCGTCGAGGATCTGCAGCAGGATCTTCTGGTCGCCCTTGGGGAGGTCCTGGACGAGCTGCAGGCGCTGGAGGAGCTTCCGCTTGGCGCGCTGGCCGGGGGCCGGGGCCTTCTCGTCCAGGAGGATCTCGTCGGTCGAGGCGCCGAGGGCCCTGGCGATGCGGACGATCTGGTGGACGGTGACGCCCCTGGCGCCGCGCTCGATGGCCGAGAGATTGGGCTGGGTCATGTCCAGGCGCTGACCGAGCTGGACCTGGGTCAGGCCGCGCTCGAGGCGCAGGGTCTTGATGCGCTCGCCGATGTCCTTGTTTGAGACGGCGACCTTCCTGGGCGGTGCTGGCACCGGGGCTGCCTCCTCTTGGCGGGCGGAGTATAGGAGTGCCATCGCGAGCTACCCGAGATTTCCCTTGAAGGATAGGACCGTCATGATATATTTCCGACCGACTTCGGAAAGAGCCGAAAAACTGCAGATACCTCTTGACAGGTTTTTCGGCCTGGGCGGTTTCTCGAGGGTCTGAGCAGAGGCGGGCAGGACGGGCCGACGGCGAGTCGATCTTGGCGGATGGCCGCCGCCGGCCCTGGCAGAGGAGAGGACGAGCCCCACCGCTGGCCGCACCCACCATAGCCCGACCTCCCTCACCAGTCGAGAGCCACGGGACGGTGGAGGTGGAGCGTGCTGCAGACCGACGATCTCTTCCTCGGGGGGTATGCGCTCGTGCGCGGCGGCGAGCTGGTGCGCGTCGAGCTGCGCGGGCTGCGGGGGCGCCGGGTGGCGATCTTCACGATCGCCGGACCGGACGTGCTCCTGGCCGAGCGCGACTACTACCGCGGGACCACGGCGGTCGACTTGCGGCTGCTCAAGCTCCACATCCGACGGCTCAAGG
>JBDIBD010000381.1:0-5120 GCA_039812725.1 Vicinamibacteria bacterium
CCGAGCGCGCGCTCTACGAGGGCCGGGCCAGCGCCGACGAGCTGCGCGACCTGCTGGGCCTGGCGCTCGAGCCCGGCGAGGTGATGGACCTGCTGCTGGGGCGCGGCTCGCCGCGCCTGCCGCGCTACGAGCTGGGCTGGGGCCCGCGCGCCCCGGCCAGGATCGCGGCCACGCTGCCCGACGGCGCGCGGCTGGACGTGAGCGTGAAGGAGCCGGAGCTCGACCCCGAGCTGCCGGGGCAGGCCTTCGAGCCGCCGCCGCACCCGGGCTACCGCGCGCTCTCGCGCGAGGAGGCCAGCCGGCTGTGGAGCCGCCCGTGACGGTGCTGCGCCTGAAGTCGCACGCCAAGGTCAACCTCGGGCTCGAGGTGCTGGGCCTGCGCCAGGACGGCTACCACGAGCTGCGCACGCTGTTCCAGACCCTCGAGCTGCACGACGAGCTCGAGCTGCGCGCACGCCGCGACGGGCAGGTGACGCTGCGCTGCGACCACCCGGCCGTGCCCCTCGACGACACGAACCTGGCGGTGCGCGCGGCGCGCGAGCTGCAGCGCCTGGCCGGGAAGCTGCGCGGCGTCGACCTCCGGCTGGTCAAGCGCATCCCGGTGGCCGGGGGCATGGGCGGCGGCAGCAGCAACGCGGCGGCGACCCTGATCGGCCTCGACCGGCTCTGGAAGCTGGGGCTGGGCCCCGACGGCCTGCAGCCGCTGGCCCGCCGGCTGGGGGCCGACGTCCCCTACTTCCTGGTGGGCGGCACGGCCCTCGGGCTGGCGCGCGGCGACGAGATCTACCCGGTCCTGCCGCAGCTGCGCGCGCACCTCGTGGTGGTCGATCCCGAGCGGCCGCTCTCGACCCCCGCGGTGTTCAGGCGGCTGGACGCGTCGTTGACTCCCCGGGAGAACGGCACTAGCATTTTCCGCTTTCTATCGAGTCACTTGGCGGGGCGACCCGCCTTCGGAGCGCTGGTCAACGAGCTCGAGGCGGCCGCCCTGGAGGAGGCCCCCGACCTGCGCGACAAAGTTGCGGCCATTAGGGGTATCCTCAAGCGGACGGGAGCCAAGCTCCTGTCCCTGTCGGGGAGTGGCGCCACGTACTTCGGGTTGTTCGACGACGCGGCCGGTGCCGTAGCGGGCCAGGCCGCACTGGAGGCAGCGGGGTTCAAGGCGTACCGGACGCGCACGGTCAACCTGGATCGCTACCGCCGGGGGATGTGGAGCCCGGCGGCGGTTCGCCAGCGGCGCGCGCTCCGGAAGCGATAAGGAGCGGGCAACATGGAAATCACGGACGTCAAGATCATCCCCGTCGACGACGAGAAGCTGAAGGCGTTCGTCTCGATCGTCTTCGACCAGTGCTTCGTGGTGACCGACATCAAGATCATCCACGGCCCCAAGGGACTGTTCGTGTCGATGCCGTCCAAGAAGCGCAAGGACGGCACCTTCAAGGACATCGCCCACCCGCTCAACAACCAGATGCGCCAGTACCTCGAGGACAAGGTCCTGTCGCTCTACCGCCAGCAGGTGCCCCAGGGCGCCGCCGGCGTGCCGACGGCGCCGCCGCCGCCGGCCGCCGAGGGCGGTGGCAGCGAGGGCTGAAGCCGTCTGTTGGGGCGTCGCCAAGCGGTAAGGCACGGGGCTTTGAACCCCGGACTCGAAGGTTCGAATCCTTCCGCCCCAGCCACCTGGGGCCGCAAGGGGCAAGGGAGCAGGGCGGGGCCATGAGCCGAGGTGAGTTGAGGGTCTTCACGGGCAACGCCCACCCGGCCCTGGGGGCGTCCATCGCGCGCTTCCTGGGCATCGAGCTGGGCCGCGCCCACCTGTCCCGCTTCAGCGACGGAGAGACCTGGTTCCAGATCCAGGACAACGTGCGCGGGGCCGACGTGTTCGTGGTGCAGCCCACCTGCAGCCCCGTCAACGAGAACCTGATGGAGCTGCTGGTGATGCTGGACGCCTTCAAGCGCTCCAGCGCCTCGCGCATCACGGCCGTGGTGCCGTACTACGGCTACGCCCGCCAGGACCGCAAGGACAAGCCGCGCGTGCCGATCTCGGCCAAGCTGGTGGCCGACCTGCTGTCGGCGGCGGGCACCGACCGGATCCTGACCATGGACCTGCACGCCGCCCAGATCCAGGGCTTCTTCAACGTGCCGGTGGACCACCTGTTCGCCGCGCCGGTGATCATGGACCACGTGGCCCGGTTGGGGCTCGACGACCTGACCGTGGTCTCGCCCGACGCCGGCGGCGTGGAGCGCGCGCGGGCCTACGCCAAGCGCCTCGACGCCGCCCTGGCCATCGTGGACAAGCGCCGCGAGACCGCCAACGTGGCCGAGGTGCACCACGTGGTGGGCGACGTGGAGGGCCGCACGGCCCTGATCGTGGACGACATCGTGGACACCGCCGGCACGCTCACCAAGGTGGTCGAGGCGCTGCTGGCCGCCGGGGCCCGCGAGGTGCTGGCCTCGTCGAGCCACGCGGTGCTGTCGGGGCCGGCCCTCGACCGCCTGCGGGACTGCCCCATCTCCCGGCTGATCGTGACCGATTCCATCCCCCTCTCGCCAGAAAAGCGCGCTTGTGAGAAGATAACGGTTCTGCCCATCGGCGAGCTGATGGGCAAGGCCATCAGGAACATCCACGAAGAGGCCTCGGTGACGAGCCTGTTCGTGTGAAGCGCGTGGGCGCAAGCCCCTGCCGTACAAGGAGTTCAAAAGACGCCATGGCTGAGATCGTGGTGGCGGCCCAGGGCCGCTCCGAGACCGGAAAGAACGCCAACCGCCAGCTGCGCGCCCAGGGGCGCATCCCGGCCGTCCTGTACGGCAAGGGCCAGGCCGCCACGGCCATCTCGGTGGCCCCGCGCGAGCTGGCCACCATCCTTCGCAGCGGGCACGGCGAGAGCATGCTGTTCGACCTGGAGCTGGACGGGAAGCGCCGCAAGGTGGTCCTGAAGGACTTCCACGTCGAGCCCGTCCGCACCAGCCTGCTGCACGCCGACTTCTACGAGGTGGCCCTCGACCGTCCCATCACCGTCAAGGTGCACGTCGAGATCACGGGCACGGCCGTGGGCGTCAAGACCCAGGGCGGCAAGCTCGAGTTCGTCTCGCGCGAGATCGAGGTCTCGTGCCTGCCCCTCGACATCCCGGAGAATATCGTGGTCGACGTGACCAACCTCGAGCTGGGCAAGCACGTCCGCGTGCAGGACCTGCCCGTGCCGAAGGGAGCGACCTTCCTGACCGGCCCCGAGGTGGTGGTGGTGCACGTGGTGGCCATCCGCGGCGAGGAGGAGGGCGCGGCCCCGGCCGAGGCGGCCGCGGCGGCGACGCCGGCCGAGCCGGAGGTCATCAAGAAGGGCAAGGGCGAGGCGGCCGAGGGCGAGAAGGGCGAGAAGGCCGAGAAGAAGCCCGAGAAGAAGGAGAAGAAGTAGCCACGCTCTGCATCGTGGGCCTGGGCAACCCTGGCGAGCGTTACCGCCGCACGCGGCACAACGCCGGGTTCATGGTGGTCGACCTGCTGGCCGGGCGCTCCCAGGCGCACTTCCGGCAGGCCGGCGAGGCCGCCCTGGCCCAGGCCGAGCTGGCCGGCCAGCGGGTGCTGCTGGTCAAGCCGCTCACCTTCATGAACCGCAGCGGCGTGGCCGTCGAGGCGGCGCTGAAGGAGACCGGCGGCGGGCCGGCCGACCTGGCCGTGGTGGTCGACGACGTGGCGCTGCCGCTGGGCACCGTGCGGGTGCGCGAGCGGGGCAGCCACGGCGGGCACAACGGCCTGCGGTCGCTGGTCGAGGTGCTGGGCAGCGAGGACTTCGCCCGGGTGCGGTTGGGGGTGGGCGGCGCGGAGCCGCCCGCCGACCTGGCCGCGTACGTGCTGTCGGAGTTCGCGCCGGACGAGGTGCTGGTCGTGCAGGAGCTGGTGGGCCGGGCGGCCGACGCGGTGGAGTGCCTGCTCCGCGAGGGAGCGGGCGCCGCCATGACGCGCTTCAACGGTCCGAGGAAGGCCGAGGCGACGTAGACGCGACACCGCCGCAGGGCGGACAATACGGAGACCAGGCGCCGGACCGGCGCCCTCCTTGCTCCCGGTAGGGCCCCTCGGGCCCCAAAGGGGCAGACTCCAGAAGGAGGATTCTTGAGCGAGCGAATCTACGAAATTCTCTTCATCGCCGACCCCAACCTCGGCGAGCCCGAGGTGGACGCCATGGCGGCGAGCGTCCAGGGCTTCGTCGAGAAGGCCGGCGGGCAGGTGCAGAAGGTCGAGAAGTGGGGCAAGAAGCGCCTGGCCTACACGGTGCGCAAGCAGCGTGAGGGCTCCTACGTGCTGGTCGTGGCCACCGGCCCGGCCGACATGGTCAAGGAGGTCGAGCGGCGCCTGCACGTCACGGACGGCGTGATCAAGTTCATCACGGTGCGCGTCGACGAGGAGCTGCGCAAGGCCGAGCGGCGCAAGGCCGCCCGCGCCGCGCACGAGGCCGAGCGCAAGAGCACCCGCGCGGCCCGCCCGGCGGCCGCCGAGGAGACCGAGGGGGTGGAGCAGTGAGCAGCACGAACGACGCCAATCCCGATCGCGGCGGACGCGGGGGACGCGGGGGCGCCGGCGGCGGCCGGGGCGGCAAGGAAGGCGGCGGCAAGCGCTTCTTCTTCCGCCGCCGCAAGGTTTGCAAGTTCTGCGCCGACAAGATCGACTACGTCGACTACAAGGACGTCCGCCTGCTGGCGCCCTTCATGCCCGAGCGCGGCAAGATCCTGCCGCGGCGCATGTTCGGCACCTGCGCGGAGCACCAGCGCAAGCTGAACCTGGCCATCAAGCGGGCGCGCAACATCGCGCTCCTGCCCTTCATGTCGGAGTGACCCGCGCGGCCGGGGCCGGCGCACCGGCCCCGGCGCCCCGGGCGCGTCCATGACGCCCTCCTCGGCCTCGGTGGGCGTGCGGCCCGAGCCGCACTCGCCCTCGGCCCCTCTGTGGGCCGGCGCCCTGAGCGCGCTGCTCCTGGCGGCGGTCCAGGGTCCGTCCCCGCTGCCGCTCCTGGCGGTGGCGGGCCCGCTGCCGCTGATGATGCAGCGGCTGCGGGGCGGCCTGTCGGGGACCGCGCTGGGCGCCCTGCTGGCGGTGGCCCTGACCGGGGTCTTCTTCCCGGGCTGGATGCCGC
>JBDIBD010000382.1:0-5109 GCA_039812725.1 Vicinamibacteria bacterium
ACGTGACGGCCTCGTAGAGGTTGCCCAGCACCGCGTGGGTCAGGACCTCGTTCTGCAGGTGCGGGTCGAGGCTGACGGGGTCGCTGTGGATCGCGACCCGCAGGTCGCCCGGGGCCGCCGGCGGCGTGCAACCCGCGCCAGCCAGCAGCATGGCCGGCAGGACCGCTGCCAGGCGCCGGAGCCCGCGAGCGCGTCTCCCCATCCCGCGAAAGCTACGCGATGGCCGGCCGACCGTCAAAAAGCTGGACGCCTTCCCGCCGCCACGGAACCTGGCCGGGCTTGACACCGTAGATACCAGTGTGATACCTAAGTGATATCACAGGAGGCGGCGATGATCCGCGAGAACGTCCGTTCCACCCCGTCGGGCTGGCCCGTTCTTTTCCTGCTGCTGGCCGGCATGCTGCTCACCATCTGGGGCTTCGTCTCGGCCGCCCGCGCCCAGGAGCCGTGGCTGGTGCTGTGCATGGTGCTGGCGCTGGCCGTGGAGATCGTGCTGCTGGCCGGGCTGTTCGTGGTCAACCCCAACGAGGCGCGCGTGCTGCAGCTGTTCGGGTCCTACTCGGGGACGGCCCGCGAGGCCGGCCTGCGCTGGGCCAACCCCTTCTACACCAAGCGCCACATCTCGCTGCGCGTGCGCAACTTCGAGAGCGGCAAGCTGAAGGTCAACGACGCCGACGGCAACCCGATCGAGATCGCGGCCGTGGTGGTCTGGCGCGTGGTCGACACGGCCGAGGCCTGCTTCGAGGTGGACGACTACGAGCACTACGTCAAGGTGCAGACCGAGGCCGCGGTGCGCAGCCTGGCCACGCGCTACCCCTACGACGCCCACGACGAGCAGACCGTCTCGCTGCGCGGCGCCGCGGGCAGCGTCTCGGGCGACCTCAAGCACGAGGTCCAGGAGCGCCTGGCCAAGGCCGGCGTGGAGGTCATCGAGGCGCGCCTGAGCCACCTGGCCTACGCCCCCGAGATCGCCTCGGCCATGCTGCGCCGGCAGCAGGCCGGGGCGGTCATCGCCGCCCGCGCCAAGATCGTCGAGGGCGCGGTCAGCATGGTCGAGATGGCCCTCGAGAAGCTCGACCGGAGCACCCAGGTGCACCTGGACGACGAGCGCAAGGCAGCCATGGTCAGCAACCTGCTCGTGGTGCTGTGCGCCGACCGCGAGGCCCAGCCGGTGGTCAACACCGGCACGCTCTACCAGTAGGCGCGCGATGGCCGAGCGCAAGCCCTTCCTGCTCCGCATCGACCCCGCGGTCCTGGAGGCGCTGCAGCGCTGGGCCGGCGACGACCTGCGCAGCCTGAACGGGCAGATCGAGTTCCTGCTGCGCCGCAGCCTGGAGTCGGCCGGGCGCCTCAAGCCCCGGCCGGCTCCCGGCCCCGTTGCCCCCCGGGGAGGACGGGGCTGAGCTACCAGGGTCGCCGGGCCTGTTCCTCGAGCGTCGCCAGCCGCTGCTGGGCGTGCCGGTACTCCGTCAGCGCCTCCTGCACGTCACCCTCGCCGCCCTCGGTCACGAGCCTCGTGTACCGCTCGAAGGTGCGGTCCCTCTCGGCCCGGGCCGCCTCGATCTGCTGGGCCAACGTCGGCGTCGAGATCGAGGCCGTGCCGTCCGAGAGACCGGGGTCGAGCGGGTCCACGGGCGTCCGGCGTTCCGGCCGGTCGCGCGCCCCGGTCGGACCGACGCGACGTGGGCCGGTGTCGAGCAGCGCCTTGCCGAGCAGCGCGCCGATCTCCGCCCCCCAGACGTTGAAGCAGTACTTCTCGGGGTCGGGCCGGGCGCCGCCCAGCTTCTCGCGGTAGTACTGCTCCAGCGTGTTGGCCAGCTGCGAGGCCCGGCTGGACTCGATCCTGCCCGCCGGCAGCCGGCCGGGCGCGGCGGGGCGCTCGGCGGCGAGCAGGTCGCGCAGCACCGAGGTCTGGAACTCGCCCTCGACCTGCAGCTCGAAGTAGGCCGTGCCGAAGAGGTGGTACCACGGTCCGGCGTTGTCGCCGGCGAACGGGTCCGGCCCGAGCTTCACCGCCGGCCGGTCGAGAGGCTGGGAATCCCCGGCGTTGCCGGGCTGCGGTGTCCCCGCCACCGCGTGGAAGTCGGGCAGCTCCTCCGTTCCGCCCCGCAGCGGGGCCAGGTACTTCTGGAAGGCGGACAGGTCCTGGGCCACGCCCGTGTAGTCCGCGTCGGCCCCGCGCGCCAGCGAGCGCAGCGTGTTGTGGGCCAGCAACGTGGCCAGGCGCGCGTCGCCGCCCGCCTGCTCGAGGGCCAGGTAGAACACGTCACCGGGCTCCAGCCGGCGCTGCTCGTCGCTGGAGGTCTTGACGATGGCCCGCAGCAGCGCCCCCTCGGTGCCGCGGCGGGCCGGTAGCCGGCCGTCCACCAGGCGGCTCTGGCGGGCCACCAGCCGGCGCGCCTCCGCGCGGTCGGTGAAGACGAAGTCCTCGGAGGCCATCTCCCCGGCGTGGGTCAGGTTGGCCATCGCCCCGCCCTCGGCGAACAGCCAGTTGAGCGCGACGTCCGAGCCTCCGCCCCGGGGGACCGAGACGTGGGCCGGCGCCTCCGGGTGCTCGCGCTGGTAGCGCTCGAAGGCGGACCGGAAGCCCGCTTCCAGCTCCGCGCGGTCACGCCGGATGTGGGTCGAGGAGGGCCGCGTGACCATGCCGAAGAAGCGCAGCGCCTCCTCGCACAGCGGCTTGCCGCGATCGGCCGGGCCGCGCGCCAGGCCGCTCGACAGCATCTGCCGGTGCAGGGCCTCGGCCAGCTCGCGCACGCGGCCGACGACCCGTTGGCCGCCCGGGTCGTCGCCGTCGTAGAGGGCCGAGACCACCAGGCAGTGGGCGGGGTAGAGCACCCGCCAGGTGGCCGAGGCCCCGACCCAGTCCCGGTCGGCGAAGGGGCCGGCCTTTCCGCCACCGGAGCCGGGCGGCCGGGCAGGCTGGAAGGCCTGAGACACCCGCGCACCTGGGAGCGCCTCGACTGGCACCTCGCCTTTCTGCGGGCGACAGGCGGATTCCGGCGCGGCCAGCGGTCCGCGCAGGCTGACGTCGGCGGCCAGGCGACCGCTGCCCCAGCCGCCGAGCGCGACGCCCCCCCCGTAGTTCGCGGCCTGGGTGTAGAAGACGCCGTCGTAGGCGTTCTGCGCCAGGTCCTGCGCACCGAGCGTCTCGAGCACCGAGCGCACCACGGCCCGCTCGGTCTCGCCGGCGGCCTGGGCCGTCGTGGCTCCCATCAGGGCGAGGAGGACGGCGGCGCTCCACGGCATCCCCCGGATCGGCACGGCTCCTCCCGGCCGCGGCCCGGGCGCGCGGCGACGCCTCAGTGCACCCAGCGCGGCGGCTCCTGGTCGCGCCCCTCGACGACCTTGAAGCGCGAGCGGCGCCGGCCCAGGCGCAGCGACAGGAACCAGTAGCGCGCCCGCAGCCAGAGCGTCTCGAGCGAGCGGCCGCGCATGTAGAGCGCGGCCAGGGCCATGGCCACGAAGTGCGGCAGCACCGCCAGCAGGCCGGCGGCCCCGCCCATCAGGCCGAAGACGGCCGTCACCGCCACGGTGCCCCAGATCAGCTGGCGCCCGCCCAGGGGCAGCACGAACATCACCAGCACCTGGCGGTACGGGAACAGGATGGCCCAGGCCACGATCAGCGCGTCCACCAGGGCCCACGGCCCGAGGAAGAAGCTGCGCGCGACGGGCCCGAACACCAGGCCCAGGAGCGTCACGACCGCGCCGGTGGCCACGGCCAGGCCCGTGCCGACCACCAGGTAGCGCTGCGCCCCCCAGGCGTAGCAGAGGTCGCGGCCGAGCCACATCAGCACCAGGCAGGCGAAGATCAGCCCCAGCGCGTCGCCGGCCACCAGCGGCCAGGTCAGCAGCCGCCAGGCCTGCCCGGCCAGCACCAGCGTCGGCTGCAGCACGATCAGGGCCGCCAGCCCTGGCACGTTGGCGCCCACCAGCGAGCCGGCGAAGACGGCCGCCACCAGCAGGCTGCTCGCCACCGGGAAGCGCTGGCCCAGGATCTCGAAGGTCCGGCTCGGTCGCGGCACCGTTTCATCCTATACCGGGCGGCCCGCCTGCTATCATCGAACGACACGGAGGGAGGGCCATGAAGATCACGCCGATGGACATCCAGCGGCAGGGCTTCGCCTCGCGCTTCCGCGGCTACGACGTGGACGAGGTGCGGGCCTTCCTCAACCTGGTCTCCGAGGAGGTGGCCACGCTGCAGCGCGACCACGCCCGGCTGCAGCAGGAGGTGCAGCACCTCAACCTGCTGCTCGACGAGCACCGCGAGCGCGAGACCATCCTCAAGAACACGCTGCTGACGGCCCAGCGCGTCTCCGACGAGATCCGCGAGAACGCCCGCAAGGAGGCCGACAACACCGTGCAGGAGGCCGAGCTGCGCGCCGACCGCCTGCTGGAGCTGGCCCAGAACCGGGCCCACGAGGTGGAGGGCCAGATCCTCGAGCTGCGCGCCCAGCGCAGCTCGCTGCGCACCGACGTGCGGGCCCTGGTGCAGCGCCTGTCGCAGATCCTCGACCTGCAGGAGGAGGCCGAGCTCGAGGACAACCTGCGCATCCTGAAGCGCCGCGAGGAGGCCCGCTGACGCAGGGCGAGCTCGAGCTGCGCGAGGGCCCCGAGGGCGTCAGGCTGCGGGTGCGGGTGCAGCCGCGGGCCTCGCGCGACGGCCTGGGCGGCGTGCGCGAGGGGGCCCTGGTGGTGCGGCTCACGGCCCCGCCGGTCGAGGGCGCCGCCAACGCGGCGCTCCTGAAGCTGCTGGCGAAGGCGCTGGGCCTGCCGCCCTCGGCGCTCGAGCTGCTGCGCGGCCAGTCGGGGCGCGACAAGCTGGTGCTGGCCCGCGGCCTGGACGCGGCCGCCGTCCGGTCGGCCCTGCTGGCGCCCTGACCGCCGCGCGCCCGCCGCGACATATACTCGCCGGGTCATGACCGCCGTGCCCGCCGAGGCCGACTTCCTCCTCACCAACAGCGCCTGGATCGCCACCCTGGGCGGCCCGTTGCCGCGCACCGGCGGCGCCCTGCGCGACCTGGGCCGCGTCGAGCGCGGGGCCCTGGCCGCCCGCCAGGGCCGGGTGGTGTGGGTCGGGCCCGAGGCCGAGCTCCGAGATCGCGACGT
>JBDIBD010000383.1:0-5104 GCA_039812725.1 Vicinamibacteria bacterium
GGCCGACCTGCCGCCCGCGCTCGAGCAGGCGCGCGTCGGCGGGCTGGGCGGCGTGGTAGCGGGTCCACTCGAGGGCGGCGCGGCCGTCGAACCAGCGCGGCCCCAGGGCGGCGGCGCCGAGGAGCAGGAGGACCGTCAGGCCCGCGGGCAGCGCCCCCGCGCGGCGGGGCTCACGCGGTCCGCCGCGCCCCTTCGGTCCGCTCGCCACGGCAGCTGCCAAGGCCCGCGCTCCCGGGCGGCCTCAGTGGTCGCGGGCCAGGATGAAGTCGGGCAGGGACAAGAGCGCGTCGCGGAAGGGCGAGGCCGGGAAGGTCTCGAGGTCGCGGCGGGCGGCCTCGGCGTAGCGCTCGGCCAGCCGGCGGGCCTCGTCGAGGGCCCCGTGCTCGCGCACCAGCCGCACGATCTCCTCGCGCGCGACGCGCTCGAAGCCGCGGTCCTCGACCACGCAGCGCACCGCCTCGCGCGCGGCCGGGCCGCCGCGCTTGAGCATGAGGATCACGGGCAGGGTCAGCTTGCCCTCGCGCAGGTCGTTGGCCACCGGCTTGCCCAGCACGCGCTCGTCGGCGGTGAAGTCCAGCAGGTCGTCGACCATCTGGAAGCAGATGCCGAGGTTGAGGCCGAAGCTGCCCAGGGCCCGCTCGCGGGCCTCGTCGGTCCCGGCCAGCAGGGCCGGGATGCGCGTGCAGGCCGAGAACAGGTCGGCGGTCTTGCGCCGGATGATGTCCAGGTGGTCGGCCTCGCCCACGTCGAGGTCGGCGTCGCGCTCGATCTCCAGGATCTCGCCCTCGATCATGCGCAGGGTCACGTCGGAGAGCAGGCGCAGCACGGGCAGGTTGTCCTGGGAGAGGGCCATGCCCATCGACTTGGTGTAGAGGAAGTCGCCCACCAGCACCGTGACGTCGTTGCCCCAGCGGTTGTTGGCGCTGGCGCGGCCGCGGCGGGCGGTGGCCTCGTCGATGATGTCGTCGTGCAGCAGCGTGGCGGTGTGGATGAACTCCACCACCGCGCCCAGCAGCACGGCCCGCTCGCTGCGGTGGCCCAGCAGGCGGCAGGCCAGCAGCAGCAGCGCGGGACGGATGCGCTTGCCGCCGCCCTGCTGCACGTAGCGGCCGACCTCCCCCACCAGGCGCACGTCGGAGCTGATCTGCTCGGCCACCAGCCGCTCGACCGCCAGCAGGTCCTCCTCGACCAGCTGGACGATCTGCTTGAGGGGCAGGATGTCGCCGCGCTTTGCCACCGGATCCACCGCTGCCACGCGCCTACCTGTAGTTGGTGAACTGCATGTCGATGCCGAGGTCCTGGCCCTTCAGCATCTGGATGACGGCCTGCAAGTCGTCGCGGTTCTTGCCCGTCACGCGCAGCTGGTCGCCCTGGATGGCGGCCTGCACCTTGAGCTTGGTGCCCTTGATCAGCTTGACGATCTCGCGCGCCTTGTCGGTGGGGATGCCCTTCTGCAGCGAGCACTTCTGCCGCACGGTGCCGCCCAGGGCGCTGTCGACGCCGCCCCAGGTCAGGGCCTTGAGCGGCACGTTGCGCTTGACCAGCCGCGTCTCCAGCACGTCGCGCACGGCCTTGAGCTTGAACTCGTCGCCGCAGGACAGCTGGATCTCCTCGCCCTGCAGCTGGATGTCGGCGCCGGCCCCCTTGAGGTCGAAGCGGGTGCCGATCTCCTTCATGGCCTGCGCGATGGCGTTCTTGACCTCCTGGAGGTCGACGCTGCTGACGATGTCGAAGGACTGCTCGGCCATGCCTCTCCCGAAAAAGTTGCGGCCGACGGGCGTTGCGGGGCCCCGGCGGGGTTCCCTAAGTTGCCGGAAGCCTGAGGGAAAGTCAACGCCGCGGGGCGAACAGCCGGGCGGCGTTGTCGCTCGTCGCGCGGGCCACCTGGGCCAGCGTCAGCCCGCGCAGCGCGGCCAGCTTGCGGGCCACCTCCACCACGAAGGCCGGCTCGTTGCGCTTGCCACGGTGCGGCGGCGGCGCCAGGAAGGGCGCGTCGGTCTCCACCAGCACGCGCTCGAGGGGCGCCGTGCGGGCCACCTCCTGGATGACCTCGGACCGCGGGAAGGCCACGATGCCCGAGAACGAGATGTGCAAGCCCAGCGCCAGCGCGCGCCGGGCCAGCTCGTGCCCGCCCGTGAAGCAGTGGATCACCCCGCCGACCTCGGCCGCCCCCTCCTGCTCCAGGATCTCGGCCGTCTCGCCGTCGGCCTCGCGGGTGTGCACCACCACCGGCAGGCCCACGTCGCGCGCCAGCCGCAGCTGCCGCCGGAAGACCTCGCGCTGGGTCTCGCGCGGCGAGTGGTCGTAGTGGAAGTCGAGGCCGATCTCGCCGATCGCCACCAGCCGCCCCTCGTGGGCCAGGCCGCGCAGCTCGTCCCAGGTGGCTTCGTCGGCCAGGCGGGCCTCGTGCGGGTGCACCCCTGCCGTGGCCGGGAAGCCCAGCGCCTCGGCCACCCTCAGCGCCCGGCGATGGCCCTGGTCGGCGTCCACGCCGCCCACGATCACCATCCGCGTGACGCCCGCGGCACGTGCGCGCGCCACCAGCTCGTCGCGGTCGGCGTCGAACTGCGGCAGGTCGACGTGGCAGTGGCTGTCGGTCAGCTGGAGGGCTTCGTTGGCGCTCATCCGCATCAGATACCACGGAACGGTCCCGCCAGCTTGCCCCCGACGCGCCCCGGCTTGACAGGCTGCCGGGCCAGGCCCGGGGACGTGCGGGGAGCGAAGGCTACTTCCGGAACGTGTACTGCGCCTTCACGAGTAGCTGGCTGGAGTCCTTGCGCCAGGCCGACTCGGCCTCCCGCAGGTTGTGGTTGTAGATCACGAACAGGTCCCCGCGCGGGTGGACGGTCCAGCGCAGCCGCGTGTTCGAGCCGAGCGAGCGGTCCTCCGTGTCGTACTGCACGAAGGTGTTGAACTGCAGGTCGGGCGAGAGGTTCAGCCGCAGCTTCGCGGCCACCAGCGTCAGGTCGAAGTCGCCCTCGTCCAGCCGGCCGGCAGCGTGCTCCACGCTGGCCAGGAAGGTCACCAGCGGCGACGGCGTCCAGGTCGCGGCCAGCTCGAGCTGCTGGAGCGTCCCCGAGTAGAAGCCCCCGAACGACCACTCGGCCTCCACGGCCAGGCGGCGCTTGGCGGCCGTCTCGACCTCGACGCGCCAGCGCAGCGCGTCGTACGAGCCCGCCGGGACGCTGACCCCGTCCACGATCTCGAACGGCTCCGTGAGCCGCTCGCCCAGCGGCGTCAGGCCGAGCTCGAGGCGGTCGCCGCTCTCCAGCAACCAGTTCACGGGGGCGAGGAAGACGTCCCAGCTCTCCCAGCGCCCGCCCAGGTCCGTGGTCAGGCTGCCGTAGGCCTCGTGGAACATCTGGCGGACGAAGCCGCCCTTCGGCCGGGGCGCGAAGGTGCAGCCACCCTCGTACGCGTTGATCCCGCGGCGCGGCACGAAGCCCAGGGAAGGGTCGAACCCGTCGCCGACGCGCCGGTAGACGGCGTTGCAGTCCCACAGGTCGTTGGGGTAGTCCAGCTTGAGCCCGACGGCCGTGCGCTCGCGGTACTCGGCCAGGTCCTCTCGGCCCGTGACCAGGCCCCAGACGCCGACGCTGAAGTTCTTGTCGCCGCGGAAGCGCGAGGTCTGGTAGGTGAAGTCGCCGCCCAGCTCCCAGCTCCCGGAACGGCCCAGGGGGTCGCCGGCCGTGGCGATGAAGCCCGCCCGCGACTCGGCCAGCACGTTCTGCTTGACGCGCAGCGCGGCCAGGGTCGCCGCCGGCGCCAGGCCGTCCTCCTCGCGCGTGCGCACCACGAGGCCGCCGAAATTGGTCTGGCCCGCGCGCCCGGTGGCCTTGAGGCCGGCCAGGATCGGCACCTCCTGGCCCTCGACCAGCCCGATGCGGCGGCTGAAGAACGGCAGCAGCGTCTCGCCGTCGAGGCCCGCGCCGAAGGCGAAGATGTCGGACCCGTCGAGGAAGAAGGTGCGCTTCTCCGGGAAGTAGAGCGGGAAGCGCGTCAGGTTGGTCTGGCGCGTGTCGACCTCGGTCTCGGCGAAGTCGGTGTTGACGGTCAGCGAGGCCAGGGCGTTCGCGCCGAGCCGCTGGGTCACGTCGAGGCTGGGCTCGAGAGTGCCCTCGGTCGCGGCGCCCGGCGCCGGGTCCTCGAAGCCGCCCACCAGCGCGGGCCGCACGCCGAGGCCCAGCCCGAGGTCGAAGTCGGGCAGCCCGCCCAGCAGGCCCGCGCGGCTGGGCTGGTAGAACTTGGCGTCCTGCCGCGGGCTGGCCCAGCGGTCGTTCTCCTGCAGGCGCTGCAGCCTGCGTTGGACGTTGAAGCCCCACTCCCCCGGCCCGCGCCTGAAGCTGAGGGTCGTGATCGGCACGCGCACCTCGGCGCTCCAGCCCTGCCCGTCGCGGGCCGTGGCCGCCTCCCACTCGCCGTCCCAGGTGGCGTCGACCGACTCGCCTCCGGGCTGCACGAGGCCGTCGTAGCGCGCGCCGCCGGGGTTGACCGCGAAGACGTAGCCCGAGCGGCCGTCGAGGAATGGGTCGAGCAGGAGCAGCACGTGGTCCTCGGCCTCCAGGCTGCCATCGCGCTCCTTGGTGAAGCTCACGATCCGGTCCGGCTCGGGATCCAGGCAGCGCAGGCCGAAGACCAGGCCCTTCGGGCCGGCCAGCACCTTCACGATCGTGCGGCCGGTCGGCGCGGCCCCCTGCCGCGGCTCGACCATCGTGAGGTCCTCGATGGCCGGTGCGGCGGCCCAGTCCGGCTCGTCGAGGCGCCCGTCGAGGAGCAGCGCCCCCGTGAGGCGCCCGGACTGGAGGACGGGACGCGGTGCCTCCTCGGCTGGGGCCGGCGGCGCGGCGGCCACCGCCAGGGCGGCCAGGACGACGAGGCAGGGGCGCTGGTGAGTCATCGTGAGGGTCGAGCCGCGAAACGGGCCAGATCATACGCCCGGCGGCGCGGTTTCCCTTGCGGCCCGCCGGCGCCGGCGCCCACAATCGAAGCTCGGAGGAGGTCACATGGACCCGACCGCCGCCGTGCGGCGCGCCGCGCGCGCCGCCCTCGCCCTCGGCGCCGTCTCGTGCCTGCTCGCGCCCGACGCCCCCGCCCAGGAGGCGCG
>JBDIBD010000384.1:0-5102 GCA_039812725.1 Vicinamibacteria bacterium
CCGCAAGCAGTCGGCCCTGGCCCTGTTGACCGGCAGCGGCCTCAAGGACGTGCGCGCGGCCCTGCGCGCCGGCGGCCAGCCGGTCGACCTGCCTCCCGACGACGACGCGCTCGACGCGCTCCTGCGCGAGCGCCCGCTGGCCTGAGCCATGCTGCTGCGCGGGGCGACGCTCGCCACCCTCGACCCGCCCATGGTCGAGCGTGCCGACCTGCGTCTCGCGGGCGAGCTGATCGTCGAGCGCGGCCCGGCGCTCTCGCCGGCCACGGGCGAGGAGGTCATCGACCTCGGGGGCGCGCTGGTCCTGCCGGGCCTGGTCAACGCGCACACCCACCTCTACAGCGCGCTGGCCCGCGGCATGCCCGGCCCGGCCGAGCCGCCGCGCAGCTTCGTCGAGATCCTCGAGCGCGTGTGGTGGCGCCTCGACCGGGCCCTCGACGAGGAGTCGGTCCACCTCTCGGGCCTGGTGGGGGCCATCGAGGCCGCGCGCTCCGGGACCACCACGCTCTTCGACCACCACGCCTCGCCGGCGTTCATCGGCGGGTCGCTCGCCACCCTGCGCCGCGCGGTCGAGCAGGTCGGGCTGCGCTCCGTGCTGTGCTACGAGACCACCGATCGCAACGGCCCGGCCGGGCGCGACGCGGGCCTGGCCGAGAACCGCGCCTTCCTGGAGGCGGGACCGACGCCGCTGACCCTGGGCGCGGTCGGCGCCCACGCCAGCTTCACGCTCTCGGACGACAGCCTGGAGCGGCTGTCGGCGCTGGTGGCCGGCTCGCTCTCGAGCCTGCACGTGCACGTGGCCGAGGACCGCGCCGACGTGGAGGACAGCCGCGCGCGCTGCGGCGCCGGCGTGGTCGAGCGCCTGCGGCGCCACGGCCTGCTGCTGCGCCGCACCCTGCTGGTGCACGGCGTGCACCTCACCGAGACCGAGCTGCTGGAGGCCCAGGCCCACGGCGCCTGGCTGGTCCACTGCCCGCGCTCGAACATGAACAACGCCGTCGGGCACGCGCACACGCCCGCCTTTCGCCGCGCCGCCCTGGGCACGGACGGCCTCGACCAGGACCTGCTGGCCGAGGCCCGCGCGGCCTTCGTCAGGATGCGGGACGCGGGCCAGGGCAACGCCTTCGAGGCGGCCTGCGCGATGCTGGCCGGCGGCCAGCGCCTGGCCGGGGAGTTCTTCGGCCTGCCCCTGGGCCGGCTCGAGCCCGGCGCGCCGGCCGACCTGGTGGTGCTCGACTACGCCCCGCCCACGCCCCTGCAGGCCGGGAACCTGGGCGGCCACCTGCTGTTCGGCCTCGACCGCAGCCACGTGCGCTCGACGATGGTGGCCGGCCGCTTCGTCCTGCGCGACCGGCGCGTGACCGGCGTGGACGAGGCCGCGGTCTTCGGGCAGGCGCGCACCGCCGCCGCGGCGCTCTGGGAGCGAATGCGCGTGGACCGGAGATGACGCGTTCCTCCACCGAGCGCCGGCGGGACCCGCCCGGCTCCCTGCCCCCACCCGCGGGGCATCCGCTCGCCGCTCTGCTCTCCGCGCTGGTCGGCCTCGCGGGTCCGCTCCTGGCGTTCGCCCTGGTCGTGCGCCTGCTTCTATGGCCGGCCCGTGAGATGGGCGGGCTCTTCATGTGGATCGTCTACGTGGTGGTGGTGCCCGCGCAGCTCCTGCCCGCCCTGGGCCTGCTCTTCGCGCGCCGGCTGGCGCGAGGTTGGAGCCCCGCACCGCTCGGGTGGCTGGGGCTCCTCGCCTGGGCCTGCGCAGGCTCGGTGACGCTGCTGGTCGGCCTGGCGGCTCTCCTCCTGCGCGACTAGGGTCGGCGAGCCGCGCGGGCCGCCTTGACAGCCGGCCGCCGGGGTGGGGTAATCACGCCCTCCCTCCAGGTTTTGGGGGAGCTATGCGCGCACCTCTCGTGGCCGCGGCCGTCGCAGTGGCTGGTTTGGCCGCCTCGGCCCAGGAACCAGGCGTCTCGGAGACTCGCGTGCTGCTGGGCCAGCCTGCGGCCTTCAGCGGCCCCTCGGCCGGCCTGGGGGTCGAGTTCTGGCGCGGGGCCCACGCGGCCTTCGAGGCCTTCAACGAGTCGGGCGGCGTGCACGGCCGGCACGTCGAGCTGGCCCTGGCCGACGACGCCTACGACGCCGACAAGGCCGCCGGGGCGGTCCGCAAGCTCGTCAACGAGGACAAGGTCTTCGCGCTCTTCGGGGGCGTGGGCACGCCCACCATCGTCAAGGCCCTGCCCGTGGTGCTCGAGCAGCACAAGAAGGACGGCCTGTTCTACTTCGCCAACTTCACCGGCGCGCAGCCCCAGCGGGAGGCGCCCTACGACGTGGCGGTCTTCAACGTGCGCGCCTCGTACCGGCAGGAGACCGAGACCATCGTGGCGCGCCTGGTCGGGCAGGGCCGCAGGAAGATCGGCATCTTCGTCCAGGACGACGCCTACGGCCAGAGCGGGCGCGACGGGGTCCAGCGCGCCCTCAAGTCCCGCGGGCTCGAGCTGGCGGCCGACACGACCTACCCGCGCGGCCAGGCCTATGCCGAGTCGACCTCCGCCCAGGTGGCGGCGCTCAAGTCGGCCGGCGTCGAGGCGGTCGTGGCCGTCGGCGCCTACCAGGCCTGCGCGGCCTTCGTGCGCGACGCGCGCGAGTCGGGCCTGGCCGTGCCGATCTACAACGTCTCCTTCGTGGGCGCCGACCAGATGCTGGCGCTGCTGCGCGCCGAGGAGAAGAAGGCGGCCAAGACGCTGACCTCGGAGCTGTTCAACACCCAGGTCGTGCCGTCCTACCTCGACGGCCGCGTGCCGATCGTGCAGTCCTACCGCGCCGCCATGGACCGTCACGCCGCGGACCTGCCCGCGGCCGGCGACGGGTCCTACAAGCCGCAGGGGCGCTACAGCTTCGGGTCGCTCGAGGGCTTCGCCAGCGCGCGGGCCTTCCTCTGGCTGCTGTCGAGGACGGGCCGCGGCCTGACGCGCAAGGCCTTCTACGCGGCGGCCGAGGGCGCGGGGCCGTTCGACATCGGCCTGGGGACGCCGCTCCAGTTCGGCCCGGGCCGGCACCAGGCCCTCGACAAGGTCTGGCTGACGCACGTCACCGAGGCCGGCTGGGTCACCCTGACGAACGGCAAGCCCTGACGGCTTGACGCTCGCGCGACGCGGGGCGTAGCCTCCGGACAGAGGCTCACCATGACGCGCCCGCGTCGCGACTTCCTGCGGCAGTGCGGCGCCTGCGGGCTGGCGATGGCCACCGCGGACGTCGTGGGCGGGCACGTCCTCGGCCTGGCCGAGGCGGAGACCCTCGAGGCGCTGGCGCGCGCCGCACCGCGGGCGCGCTACTGGATCTCCGGGTCGGGCCCCGGGGCGGCGGCCTGCGAGGCCTGTCACGCGCCCGGCAGCGTCGCGGTCGCCACGCCCCCCGCCCACCCGCGCCGCCCGGTGCGCTGCCAGCTGTGCGCGCGCGAGTGCCTGCTGGCCGACGGCGAGCGCGGGCTGTGCCGGGCCCGGCTGAACGTGAAGGGCGAGCTGCGCAGCCTGGTCTACGGCCGGCCCATGGCGGTGCACGTCGACCCGATCGAGAAGAAGCCCTTCTACCACTTCCTGCCCGGCCGGGCCGCGCTCTCGCTCGGCACCTCGGGCTGCCCGCTGCGCTGCCGGTTCTGCCAGAACTGGGAGCTGTCCCAGGCCCGGCCGGAGGACTACCAGGCGGCCGTGGTGGCCCCGGCGCAGGTGGCCCGGGCGGCGGTCGAGCGCGAGGCCGCGGTGATCGCCTTCACCTACAACGAGCCGACGGTCTTCACCGAGTACCTGACCGACGTGGCCCGCGCGGCGCGGCCGCTGGGGCGGCGCAGCGTGGCGGTCAGCTGCGGCTACATGAAGGAGGCCCCGCTGGCGGAGATGTGCGAGGTGCTGGACGCGGTCAAGATCGACCTGAAGGGCTTCCGCGAGGGCTTCTACCGCGAGGTGTCCTCGGCCGAGCTGCAGCCCGTGCTGCGCAGCATCCGGCAGGTGGCGCGCAGCCGGGCCCACCTCGAGGTCGTGAACCTGGTGGTGCCCACGCTCAACGACGCGCCGGCCGACCTGCTCGAGCTGTCGAAGTGGCTGGCCGGCGAGGCCGGCCCCGACGTGCCGCTGCACTTCACGCGCTTCCACCCGGACTACCAGCTTGCCGACCTGCCGCCCACGCCGGTGGCGACCCTCGAGCGCGCGCGCGAGGCCGCCCTGCAGGCCGGGCTGCGCTACGTCTACGTCGGCAACGTGCCGGGGCACCCGGGCAACCACACGTACTGTCCGAAGTGCGGCCGGGTGGTGATCGAGCGCGACGGTCTGTTCCTGCGCGCCGTGCACCTGAAGGACGGCCGCTGCCCGGGCTGCGCCACGGCCATCCCCGGGGTCTGGAGCTGAACGATGCCGAGATCCGCCGGCCTGATGGCCCTGCTGGCCGCCACGAGCCTGGTCGCGGGCGACGAGAACGTCCGCGCGCCAGCCGTGGCCGGTCAGTTCTACCCGGGCGAGGCGGCGCTGCTGGAGGCCGCCGTGAGGGCCTTCCTCCAGGACGCCGTGACACCGCGCAGCGAGCGTCCCGTGGCCCTGGTCCTGCCGCACGCGGGCTACCTGTTCTCGGGCCAGGTCGCGGCCGACGGCTGGCGCCAGGTGGCCGGGCGCGATGACGACGTGGTGGTGCTCCTGGGGACGGCGCACACCGTGGCGCCCTTCGAGGGCGCCGCCCTGCACCCCGGCACGGCCTGGCGCACGCCGCTCGGCAGCGTGTCCGTGGACCACGCCCTGGGCGAAGCGCTGGTGGCCGCGGAGCCGGCCTTCCGCTTCGACGCCGCGCCCCACGCGCGCGAGCACTCGGTCGAGGTGCAGGTGCCGTTCGTCCAGGTGGCGCTGCCGGGGGCCCGCATCCTGCCGGTGGTGGTCGGGACGCGCGAGCCGGCCCTGTCGGCCCGGATGGGGCGCGCCCTGGCACGCGTGCTGGCCGGGCGGCGGGCGCTGATCGTGGCCAGCTCCGATCTCTCCCACTACCCCGCCTACGACGACGCGCGCGCGGCCGACCGCGCCACGCTGGCCGCCGTGGCCGCCCTCGACCCGGACGGCCTGCGGCGCGCGCTGGCGGCC
>JBDIBD010000385.1:0-5078 GCA_039812725.1 Vicinamibacteria bacterium
CCGTACTGCCAGGCGATGGGTCCCATCGTCAATCGCCTCGCCGTGGACTTCGCCGGGCGGGCCAACGTGGCCCAGGTCGACGTGCTCGTGCAGGGCGACCTCGCCCGGCGCTACCAGGTCAGCGCCGTGCCCACGTTCGTGTTCTTCGAGAACGGCGGCGAGGTCCGGCGCCAGGTCGGCACCAGCACCTACGAGGACCTGGCGGGCAAGCTCCAGGCGCTGGTCGCCGCGCCCTAGCGGCGTCGCCGTCCACGGCGCGTTTGACGGGCGCGAAGCCGGCGCGTAGCGTCGCCGCAGCGTGACCAGCCCGCAACGGCCGCCCGCAGCCCCGCTCGAGCCGCGCCTGTCGGCCTTCGACACCGCCATGGTGACGGTCAGCCTGGTGATCGGCATCGGCATCTTCCGCACGCCGGCGCTGGTGGCGCGCGAGGCCGGCTCGGCCGGGGCCTTCCTGGGGGCCTGGGCCCTGGGCGGCGCGGTCAGCCTGGCCGGCGCGCTGACCTACGCCGAGATCGGCTCGCGCCTGCCGCGCGCCGGCGGCTACTACCGGGTGGTCGCGGAGTGCTTCCACCCCAGGCTGGCCTTCATGCTCAACTGGTCGCAGGCCATCCTGCAGGGGGCCGGCGCGGCCGGCGTGGCCTTCATCGGGGCCGAGTACCTGGGCCTGGTGGTGCTGCCGTCCTCGCAGCGCACCCCGCAGGCCACGTTGACCCTCGCCCTCGCGCTGATGGTCACGCTGCTCCTGCTCAACCTGGCCGGCGTGCGCTCCGGGGCGCGCGTCCAGAACCTGCTCTCGCTCTCCAAGATCGCGCTCATCGCCGGGCTGGCCGCCACGGCCCTGGCGCTGGGGCCGGCCGATCCGGGCGCCGCCGCGGCACCGCCCGCGGGGGGCGGCTGGTCCGGCTTCGCGGCCGCCGCGGTGGCGGTCTTCTACACCTACGGCGGCTACCAGTGCACGATGAACCTGGGCGGCGACGTGCGCGAGGCGCCGCGCAACCTGCCGCGCGGCGTGCTGCTGGGGATGGCCCTGGTGCTGCTGCTGTACCTCGGCATCAACCTGGCCTACCTCCACACCCTGGGCCTCGCGGGGGTGGCCGGGGCGCCGCTGGCGGCCGCGGCGCTGGCCAGGGCCGTGCTGGGTCCGGCCGGCGAGACGCTGGTGGCGCTGGCCATCTTCCTCTCCGCCGCCGGCTTCGTGAACGCCACCATCCTGCAGGTGCCGCGCAGCTACCGCGCCATGGCCGAGGACGGCGCCCTGCCGGCCGCGCTGGGGCGCGTCAACCCGCGCACCCAGGCCCAGGAGGCCGGGCTGGTCTTCTTCGCCGTCACGCTGCTGGTCCCGGCCTTCCTGCTGGGCTCGTTCGAGAAGCTGCTGGGCTACGTCATGTTCAGCGACTCGCTGGCGCTCGCCACCGTGGCCGCCTGCGTCTTCGTGCTGCGGCGCCGCGGGCACGGCGCCGAGGGCGTCTTCCGGGCCCCGGGCTACCCGTGGCTGCCGTCGCTCTTCGTGGCCGTGCTGCTCGCGCTGGCCGCGCGGGTGGCGTGGACCGAGCCGGGCCTGGCGCTGGCCGGGCTGGTGGTCCTGCTGCTGGGCGCGCCGCTGTTCGAGCTCGGCCGGCGGGCCACGGGCGCGCGGCATTGAGCCGGGGAGATCTTCGACTGGGGCCTCATCGCGTGGGATGATGGCCCGTCGAGCCTCCGGGAGGCCCTCCATGGCGCGTCGCGCCCTCCCCATCCTGTCCGCCCTTCTCGTGGCGATTGCCGAGCTGGACCACACCACTGACGCGGGCCGCTTCGCCGCGGCAGCGGGCGAGGCAGCGCACCAGAGCAGTGCGGTTCTCGCCGCCGCCCGCACCGAGGACTCGGCCCAGGAGCCTCGCGCCTGGTCGATGCGGCCCCTGTGGTGGCGCCACGTCTTCGGCAGCGGCATCGGAGCCAAGGGCTTGTTCGTGGTCGACCTCGATCGGGATGGGCAGGCGGAGGTGGTGGCCAGCTCCTCGAGCCGGGGGGGCTTCACGGCCAACGACTCCTGGATCCTGGTCGAGCGCACCCGAGGAACTCCGGGCTCCTACGAGGTGCGCTTCCGCAGCCCGGTGACCGGCGCCAGCCTCACCGCCCTGGCCGTCACGCAGGCGGACGGCGACGCGGCGCTCGAGGTGGTCGTCGCGACCGGCTCCGAACTGGTGGTGTACGACGGCAAGAGCCGCGCCGTCGAGCAAGTCGTGCCGGTGCCTTCCAGCCCGGTCAGGTCGCTGACCGTGGCCGACGCCGACGGCGACGGCGCACCCGAGTACGTGGTGTGCAGCGCCACCGAGCTCGACGTCCTGGGCCCGGACGGGGCCCTGCGGTGGTCGCTGGCGGTCCCCTGCCAGGATCTGGCCGTCGGCCAGGTCGACGGCGACGCGGCCCCCGAGATCGTGATCGGCGACGGCGACAACCCCGGCTACGTGATCGACGGCCAGACCCGGGCGGTCGAGTGGACCAACGGCCTGGGCTTCGGCTCCCACGTGCGCCTCGGCAACCTCGACGACGACCGCCGCCTGGAGGTCGTGGCCGGCGCCACGTCGACCCTGCGAGTCTTCGACGCCGGGCTGCAGTCGCTGCAGGCCACCCTCGACACCAATGCCGCCGCCGGGGCCCTGGAGCTCCTCGACATCGAGGGCGACGGCCCGCTGGAGATCGTCTGCAGCGAGCGGACCCCGGGGTACTTGCGTGTGCTCGACGGCGTCACGCTCGTGCTCAAGTGGCAGGTCTACGCGCAGACCGTGACCGACGTGGCGCTGGGCGACCCGGACGGCGATGGTGCCCGCGAGCTCGTCTGGGCGAACGGGTACGACACCTCCGGCCCGGACCGCCTGAACGTGACCAACACGACCAGCCACACCCTCGAGTGGCAGAGCCAGGACGTCGGCGGACCGTTCCTGGGTCTCGAGGTGGCGACCCCCGTCGGCAGCCGGCGACGCGCGGTGCTCGGGGTCCCCTCGATCTTGGACAGCGGCGACAGCGCCAGCTACTACTACTTCCACGACAGCCGGACCGGCGAGGCCTTCTACCAGAGCCCCGCGGTGGGCTATCCCGCCCGTCTTCGCGCCGCGCAGGCGGACGTCGACGCCCCGGTCGAGGTCCTGGTGGCCGGGAGTTGGCTGAGCTGCTACGACAGCCTGACTCACGCCGTGCAGTGGCAGGTGCCCTACCCGTACAGCCTGACCGTGGCCTCGCTGGCCGTGGCCGACCTCGACGGCGATGGGCTGCAGGAGGTGATCGTCGGAGGTACCGCGCGGTCGGCGAGTGCGGTCGGCGCCCGCGTCCTGGTCTACGACGCCGAGACCGGCGCTCTCGAGTGGCAGAGCCCGAAGCTGGCCCGCAGCTCCGTGGACCTGCCGTGGCTGCGCGTGGCCCAGCTGGACGCCGACAAGCCGCTCGAGGTCGTGGTGGGAGCGACCAACGGCCACGTCTCCGTGCTGCACCCGGCAGAGCAGCTCAACCTCCCGCTCGGGTGGCAGGACGTCTCGGCGCTGGAGGTCTGGGACGGCGACGACGTGGCCGAGCTGTTCGTGGGCACGTCGAGCGGTGCGGTGCGGCGGCTCGACCCCCTCACGGGCGCCGTGCTGGCGACGCCGTTCGGCGAGGCGGCACGCGTCGACGCCCTGGCGATCGGAGACCTCGATGGCGACGGAGCCGCCGACTACGCCACGGCCTCCGGCAACGTCGTGCGGGTGCGCTCGGGAGTGGGTGGCGACCTGCTCTGGGCCAGCGAGGTGCTGGCCGGACCGGGCTCGGTGGTCGGCGATCGCGACAGCCTGTTGATGGCGCAGGTCGACGGTCAGGGCCCGCCGGAGCTGGTCGTCAACCTCGGCCGCGCGGGCTTCGTCGTGCTGACGTCGGCCCCTTGAGCGGCCCGGACCCGCGCGGCCGCTGGCGTCGCGGCCGCGCTGCTGACAAGATGGGGGCCCTCGCCGCCCCCTGACGGGCGGCCCGCCACGCCCGTGGCGGCTCGTCGCGCTCGTCGCGCAGGTGTCATCATGGAATCCTCGCTGCGCCGCAAGCTGGCCCTGTGGCTCCTGGCCTGCTGCCTGATGGTGCTGGCCACGCTGGTGGTCGGCGGCGTCACGCGCCTGACCCACTCGGGCCTCTCGATCGTGGAGTGGGAGCCGCTGGTGGGCACGGTCCCGCCGCTCTCCGAGCAGGACTGGCTGCAGGTCTTCCACGAGTACCAGCAGACCCCCGAGTACCAGAAGGTCAACCTCGGCATGAGCCTGCCGGAGTTCCAGCGCATCTTCTGGTGGGAGTACTGGCACCGCCTGCTGGCCCGCGCCATCGGCCTGGTCTTCTTCCTGCCGATGGCCTGGTTCTGGCTGCGCCGGGCCCTGCCCGGCTGGCTGAAGCTGCGCCTGGTCGGCATGCTGGTCCTGGGCGGGCTGCAGGGGGCCATGGGCTGGTACATGGTCAGGAGCGGGCTGGTCGACAACCCGCGCGTCAGCCACTACCGGCTGGCCGCGCACCTGGGGCTGGCCTTCCTGCTCTTCGGCTGGATGCTGTGGACGGCCCTCGACGTCTCGCGGCCCGTCGAGGGGCGGCCCTGGAGCCCCAGGCGCCGCAGCCTGCAACGCTTCGGCACGCTGCTGGTGGCGCTGGTCTTCGTGATGGCGCTCTCCGGCGCGCTCGTGGCCGGGCTGCGCGCGGGCCTGGTCTACAACACCTTCCCGCTGATGGACGGCGGCCTGGTCCCGCCGGGCGCGCTGATGCTCTCGCCCTGGTGGCGCAACTTCCTGGAGAACCCCGCCACGGTGCAGCTCGACCACCGCCTGCTGGCCTGGCTCCTGGCCGTGCTGGTGCCGGTCTTCCGCTGGCGCGCGGGCGGCTCGATCGGCCTGCTGCGCGTGTCGCTCGACGTCATGGCCGTGCTGTTCGCGCTGCAGGTCGGCCTGGGCATCGCCACGCTGCTCTGGGCGGTGCCGCTGCCCCTGGCGGCGGCCCACCAGGCGGTGGCGCTGCTGTTCTTCGGGGCGGTGGTGTGGGTGCGCCACGAGCTGCGCGCCGCGCCGCCGGCCTGAGGGCTATTCGCCGAGCAGCTCCGC
>JBDIBD010000386.1:0-5051 GCA_039812725.1 Vicinamibacteria bacterium
GAGGCCTCGGCCGAGGCCGGCCCGCCGGCGCCGGCCGTCGAGGTGCGCCTGGCCCGGGAAGGCGGGCGCCTGTCGATCGAGGTGGCCGACCGCGGGCCGGGCCTGCCGCCCGACGCGCCGACCCAGGTGTTCGAGCCCTACTTCACCACCAAGCGCCGCGGCACGGGCCTCGGCCTCGCCATCGCCCGCAACGTCAGCGAGGCCCTGGGGGGCCACCTGGGCGCGCGACCGCGCGAGGGCGGGGGCGCCGTCTTCCGGCTCGACCTGCCCGCCTCCCTGCCAGGATCCGGCCGTTGATGGGCGCCGCACCGGGCTGCTACCGTGGGCGGCATCCATGACCGACACCGCCCGCGGAGCCGTCCTGCTGGTCGACGACGAGGAGGCCATCACCCGCCACCTCGGCCGGGCCCTGCGCGCCGACGGCCACGAGGTCGGCGCGGCCCGCGGCGTGGGCGAGGCGCTCTCGGCCCTGGCCCGCCGGCCCTTCGACGTGATGGTCGCCGACCACCGGCTTCCCGACGGCACCGGTCTCGACCTGGTGCGCGAGGTGGTGGCGGCCCAGCCCGAGCCGGAGCGGCCGCAGATCGTCATGATGACGGCCCACGCCACGGTCGAGACCGCCATCGAGGCGATGAAGCTGGGCGCCCTCGACTTCCTCCAGAAGCCCTTCGAGGTCGAGGCCCTGCTGGTGGTCGTGCGCAAGGCCCTGGCCCACCAGCGCCTGGCCGGCCACCAACGCTACCTGCTGGCCGAGCGCGAGGAAGAGTTCGACCACTACGGCATCGTCGGGCGCAGCCGGGCGGTGGCCGAGCTGGCCGAGCTCATCGGCCGCGTGGCCCTCGCGCGCAGCACCGTGCTGGTGACCGGCGAGACCGGCACCGGCAAGGAGCTGGTGGCGCGCGCCATCCACGACCGCTCCGAGCAGCGCCGGCTGCCGCTCATCAAGGTCAACTGCGCAGCCATCCCCGAGGCGCTCATCGAGTCGGAGCTGTTCGGCCACGTGCGCGGGGCCTTCACCGGCGCCATCGCGGCCAAGAAGGGCAAGTTCGCGCTGGCCGACGGCGGCAGCCTGTTCCTGGACGAGATCGGCACTCTGCCCCTGGGGCTGCAGGCCAAGCTGCTGCGCGTGCTCCAGGAGCGCGAGTTCGAGCCGCTGGGGGCCGAGCGCAGCGAGCGCGTGGACGTGCGCGTGATCGCCGCCACCAACCGCGACCTGCGCCAGCTGGTGGCGGAGGGACGCTTCCAGGAGGACCTCTACTACCGGCTGAGCGTGATCCCGCTGCACATCCCGCCGCTGCGCGAGCGGCGCGAGGACGTGCCGCTGCTGGCCGAGCACTTCCTCGGGCGGCACGCCCGGCGCTGCGGCCGCCCGGTCCCCGCGCTGGCCCCCGAGGCGCTGCAGCTGCTGCTGGAGTACGACTGGCCCGGCAACGTGCGCGAGCTCGAGAACACCCTCGAGCGCGCGGTGGTGCTGAGCAGCGAGCCCGTGCTGGCCCGCGAGCGCATCTCGCTGCTGGGGGCGCGCGCGCCCTCCCCGGGGGGCCTGCCCTCCCAGCGCCTGCACGAGAACGTGGAGTGGGCCGAGCGCGAGTCGATCCGCCGCGCGCTGCAGCAGGCCGGTGGCGTCAAGAAGGACGCGGCCGGGCTGCTCGGCCTCAGCCAGCGGGCGCTGAGCCACTACCTGGCCAAGCACCGGCTGGGCTGACCGCCCATGGGCCTGGGGCGGCCCAGGACCTGCTGGACACTTACCCTTCCCGTAAGCGCTTTCGTCCTCCGTCGTCTCCCCGGCCGCCCTCCCTCCGTAAGTCGTTGACCTGACGTCGTCGCCTCACCGTCGACCGACGGCACGGAGCTTGCCCTCCCGATCTGACGGAGGTGGCCTTGCGATCGACCGTCGCCGTCGCCGCAGTCGTCCTCGTCCTGGCCGCGTGGCACGCGCCCGCCGGCAACCTGCCGGCCACGCGCGTGGTCGAGGTCACGGCCCGCCGCTTCGCCTTCGAGCCGGCCCGCATCGAGGTCCCGCTGGGCGCGCGCGTCGAGCTCAAGCTGCGCTCGGCCGACGTGGACCACGGCCTGGCCATCAAGGCCTACAAGGTCAAGCTCCTGGCCGCGCGCGGCGGCGAGTGGGCCACGGCCGAGTTCACGGCCACGCAGGCCGGCACTTTCCCGATCAGCTGCTCCGAGTACTGCGGCGCCGGCCACGGCCGCATGAAGGCCCAGCTGGTCGTCACGCCGCCCCAGCCCTGAGGAGACCATGACCCGACCCCTGCTCGCCCTCGCTGCCGTCCTGGCCCTGGCGCCCCCCGCACCGGCGCAGGAGGCCACCCCGCCCCCGGCGCCGGCCGTGGAGGAGTCCCCGTACGACCGCGTCGAGCCCGACTTCGCGCTGGTGGCCCTGCCCACCACCCTGCGGCTGCCGCGGCACCGCCTGGTCTTCCGCCTCACCCACCGCTTCACGCGGCCGCTGGACGAGGGCGACTTCGGCGACCTGGCCGGCGACCTCTTCGGCCTCGACTCGTCCGCCCAGGTGGGCTTCGACCTGCGCTTCGGCCTCACCGCCACCACGCAGCTCGGGCTCTACCGCACCAGCGACAAGACCATCCAGGTCTCCCTGCAGCAGGCGCTGTGGCGCTCGGCGCGGCCCGCCTGGGCCCTGGCCGCCCAGGCCTCGCTCGAGGGCCAGGACAACTTCGGCGAGGAGCACGCGCCGGCGCTGGGCCTGGTGGCCTCGCGGCGCCTCGGCGACCGGGCCGCGCTCTACCTGGTGCCGCGCTGGGTGGGCAACACCCGCGCCGAGGGGGCGGCCGGCGAGGACGACTCGACCTTCGTGCTCGGCTTCGGGGCGCGCGTGCGCCTGGGAGGCCACTCTTACCTGGTGGCCGACGCCTCCCCGCGCGTGGCGGGCTACGAAGGCCAGGGCTCGCAGAGCGTGGTCGGCGTGGGCCTCGAGGGGGGCGTCGGCGGCCACGTCTTCCAGCTCAACGTCTCGACCGGGCTCGGCACCACGCCGGCGCAGCTGGCCCGGGGCGAGGACGGCGCCCGCGCGTGGCGCCTGGGCTTCAACCTGTCGCGCAAGTTCTATTGACCGTGGTTTCCACGAAGGAGGCTTCGATGGCCGTGTCGCGCTCCCTCTCCCGCCGTCAGGTCCTGGTGCTGCTCGGCGGCGCCAGCGTCGTGATCACCGCCGCCTGTGGTGGCGGAGGCGGCGGCTCCTCGCCGACCTCTCCCACCACCCCCGCGCCGACCGCCGGCGCCGGTGACAAGGAGGCCACGTCCATCTCGGCCAACCACGGCCACGTGGCCATCATCCGCTCGGCGGAGCTCCAGGCGGGCGGCGCATTGAGCCTGAACATCACCGGCTCCGCCAACCACCCCCACACGCTGGCGCTGTCGGGCGACGAGGTCGTCTCGATCCGCAACGGCGGCCGCGTCAGCAAGACCTCGTCGAATGACGACGGCCACACGCATACGGTAACCTTCAACTGAATGCCCCCCAGCCTCCGCCGTCCCGGCGCCGCGGGCGCCCTGCTGCTGCTCGCGGCGCTGGGAGGCGTGGCCTGGCTGGGCTTCCAGCACTGGCGCCAGTCCGGGCTCTCGGCCGTGCGCCGCGGGCGCGTGCTGGCCGACCGCTCGGGCTGCTTCGGCTGCCACGGCCCGGGCGGCGTGACGGGCTTCGAGGACCCGGCCGGCCTGGCCGGCGGCGTGCCGCCGTTCGACCAGGAGGCGGTCGAGTCCCACGCCCGCACCCCGGCCGAGATCCGCGAGTGGATCGTCGACGGCAAGCCGCGCCGCCTGCGCGAGATGGACGAGAAGGCCGGCGAGGAGGAGCAGGCCCTGCTGCGCATGCCGGCCTTCGGCGGGCGCCTCTCTCCCGCCGAGTTGGACGACCTCGTGGCCTTCGTGCGCGCCACCTCGGGCTTCCAGGCCTCGGCCGAGCCCGCCGCCGTGGCGGGGCGCGAGGCCGCCCTGCGCCTCGGCTGTTTCACCTGCCACGGCCCCCAGGGCCGCGACACGCCGCCCAACCCCGGCTCGTTCAAGGGCTACGTCCCCTCCTGGGACGGCCCCGACCTGCCCGAGCTGGCGCGCGACGAGGCCGAGCTGCGCGAGTGGATCCTCGACGGCTCGCCGAAGCGGCTGCGCGAGCACCCCGTCGCGCGACGCTTCCTCCAGGGCCAGGCGATCAAGATGCCGGCCTACCGCGGCCGCATCGCCCCCGAGGACGTGGAGCGCCTCGTGGCCTACGTGCGCTGGCTGCGAACGTCCCCCGAGGCGCGCCAGGGCCGCTGACCCCGGCCGGGGCCCCCGGCCCGGTGCTATCATCCCGGCAGGCGCCCGTAGCTCATTTGGATAGAGCACTTGGCTTCGAACCAAGGGGTAGGGGGTTCGAGTCCCTCCGGGCGCGCCAGACACCGGCATGGGCGACACCGAGACCAAGAGCGACCCCACCGGCCCCGTGGCGGCGCCCCCGCCGGCGCCGCCGCTCGTGCGCGCGCGCAACGAGCCCACCCGGCAGGTGGCGGAGTCGGAGTTCGGGGCCGGGCCCGAGAGCGAGTTCCTCGAGGCCTGCCTGATCGTGATCGCGCACCCCGCCCAGCGCCTGCTGGGCCGGCGCTTCCTGCTGGGCCCCGGCGAGGTGCTGAGCATCGGGCGCGACCCGGCCTGCGGCGCGGCCTTCTCCGACGTCGACTCGCTCTCGCGCCGGCACGCCGAGCTGCGCCACCACGGCGACCACGTCACGCTGACCGACCTGGGCAGCACCAACGGCACCTGGCTGCGCGAGCGGCGTCTCGACCAGACGGTGGAGCTCACCTCCGGCGACCGTTTCCAGGCCGGGGCCGTGCACTTCAAGTTCCTGCACGAGGCCGACCCGGAGCAGGGCTACTACGAGGCCATCTACGAGCTGGCGGTGCGCGACGGGCTGACGGGCTTGTTCAACCGCCGCAAGTTCCAGGAGGAGGGCGAGCGCGAGTTCGCCCGGGCCCTGCGCCACGGCCGCCCCCTGGCCCTGCTCATGTTCGACATCGACCTGTTCAAGAACGTCAACGACCACT
>JBDIBD010000387.1:0-5036 GCA_039812725.1 Vicinamibacteria bacterium
GGGCAAGGGCAGCCCCGCCGCCCAGGCCGACAGCGCGGCCCGCGCGGAGTCGCCGGGACGCGCACGCTCGGGGACCACCACGCTCTCCCGCGCCTGGGCGGCGGCGGCCGCTCAGGCCTCGCTGCCGCCGGCCGTGTCGCCGACCTCCGCCTTGTCCGTGTCGACGCCCTCCTCGTCACGGAGCCGGTCGTGGATCGTGATCAGGCGCACCAGCTCGTAGGTCTTCGAGCCCGCGGGGACGCGCACCTCGACCTCGTCGCCCTCCTCGTGGTTGAGCAGGCACTTGCCGATGGGCGACATGGCCGAGATGCGGCCGCTGGGCGGGTCGGACTCCTCGGGGACCACGATCTCGAAGACCACCTCGTCGCCCGTTTCCACGTGGCGCAGGGTCACGCTCGAGCCCAGGCCGGCCTTCTGGCGCGGGATCTTGTCGAGGTTGATCATCGACAGCGCGGCCAGGCGGCGGTGCAGCTGGCCGATGCGGGCCTGCAGGTAGCTCTGGCGCTCCTTGGCCGACTTGTACTCGGCGTTCTCGCGCAGGTCGCCGTGCTCGCGAGCCTTGAGGATCTCCTTGGGCAGCTCGACCTTCAGCTCGTGGTCGAGCGTGTTGATCTCGTCCTGCAGACGGCGCTTGATGTCGATCATGCGAAACACAAACGGACGGGCGCTCGGCCCGTCCGCTCCCACGGCCTCTCGGCCGGAAAAGGCCCGCGGGGGCCGCGCGGCCCCCGCGATCCAACAGCGGGATGATAGCATCGCGGGGTCCACGATGCAGGCCGATCCGCCGGTCCGCAGCCGCGCCCACCCGCTGGTCAAGCGCCTGCGCCGCCTGCGCGAGCGGGCCGACGCCGGCGGCGAGATGATGCTGCTGGAGGGCCCCAAGCTGGTGCTCGAGGCGCTCGTCTCCGGGGTGGAGCTGGTCGAGGCGGCGGCCTCGCCGCGGGCCGCGCAGCGGCCCCGCGGGGCCGAGGCGCTGCGGGCCCTGGAGGACGGCGGCGTCCCCGTGCGCCTCCTGGCCGACGAGGTCCTGGAGGGCCTCTCCGAGGTGCGCGCCAGCCAGGGGCTGCTGGCCATAGCGCAGCGGCCCCAGGCGGCCCCCGGGACGATCTTCGACGCCCCCCGGCCGCTGGTGCTGGTGGCGGTCGAGGTCCAGGACCCGGGCAACCTGGGCGCACTGCTGCGCTCGGCGGAGGCCGCCGGGGCATCCGGGGCCGTGCTCACCGCCGGCTGCGCCGACCCGTTCTCGTGGAAGGCCCTGCGGGGCTCGATGGGCAGCGCCTTCCGCCTGCCCCTGCTGGCGGGCCCGTCGCCCGAGCAGGCGCTGGGACTGGTGAGGGAGCGCGGTCTGCGCGTGGCGGCCGCGTCAGCCGAGGCCGCGCAGGACTACGTGGAGGCCGACCTGCGCGGACCGCTGGCCCTGCTGGTGGGCAACGAGGGCGCCGGCCTGCCGGCGGCGCTGGAGCAGGCGGCCGACCTGAGGCTGCGCATCCCGATGGCCGGCCGCGTGGAGAGCCTGAACGCCGGCGCGGCCGCCGCCGTGCTGCTGTTCGAGGCAGCCCGCCAGCGACGCCGTCCTTGACGCCCGGACCGCCATCGCCCACCATCCGGGCCGAGCCCCGTGGAACAGGATCCGACCAGCCCCGGCCGCGTCCCACCGCCGCGCGGCCCGTTGCCACCCCAGGTCCTCGAGGCGCTGCGCCCGCGCTACGAGGTCCAGCAGGAGGTCGCCCGCGGCGGCATGGGCGCGGTCTACCGCGCCATCCAGAAACCCCTGGGCCGACCGGTGGCGATCAAGGTGGTGCTGCCCGGGGCCTCGCCACGCCGCTTCCTGCGCGAGGCCCAGATCCTGGCCGGCTTCAGCTCGCCCCACGTCGTGACGGTGCACGACTTCGAGCTGCTGCCGGACGGCACCCCGGTGCTGGTCATGGAGTGGATCGAGGGGCGCAGCCTGGCGCAGCTCATGCGGAGCTCCGGCGGACTGCTGGACGAGCGGGCGGCGCTGCCGCTCATGCGCGACACGGCCGCGGGAATGCTGGCGGCGGCAGAGCAGGGCGTGGTCCATCGCGACCTCAAGCCCTCGAACATCCTGGTGGACGCCCAGGGCCGCGCCAAGGTGGCCGACTTCGGCCTGGCGCGCAGCGCGCGCTCGGAAGCCGGGCTGTCGCTGGCCGGGGAGCTCATGGGGACGCCGTTCTACATGGCCCCCGAGCAGTGGGAGGACCCGCGGCGCGTCGACACGCGCACCGACGTCTACAGCTTCGGGGCCACCTGGTACCACGCCCTGACCGGCCGGGCGCCCTTCGAGGGGCAGACCCCCGTGGCCGTGCTGTTCAGCCACAAGACCGAGCCGCTGGTCTCGCCGCGCACCCGCAACCCGGCCGTCTCCGAGCGGGTCAGCGACCTGATCGAGCGCTGCCTGGCCAAGTCGCCCGAGGACCGCTTCCCCGGCTTCGCCGAGGTCGGGCGCCAGCTGCAGGCCGGCGGCGACGCCCCGCGCCCCTGGGACGAGGGCGACGACGACCCCGAGCTGGCCACGCACATGGCCCGCTACGGCTCGCGCCGCGAGGCCTACCTGCTGCGGCTGATGACCGAGAGCGAGGTCGACGTCTACGAGTTCCCGGGCCAGCGCCGGCTGCTGCTGCGCCGCGGCGACATCGTCGAGCAGGCGGTCGAGGCCATCGTCAGCTCCGACGACGGCAGCCTGACCATGAGCGGCGGCGTCTCGCACCGCATCCGGAAGGCCGCCGGGCCGCTCCTGGTCGAGCAGGCCCGGCGCCTCGCGCCGGTGCGGGCCGGGCGCGCCATCGTGACCACCGGCGGCCAGCTGCGGCAGCGCTACGTGATCCACGCCATCACCCTCGAGTTCTCGCGCGACCAGGCCCTCAAGCCCTCGCGCGACCTGATCTCCGAGCTGATGTCGAGCTGCGTCTACCAGGCCGACTCGCACTACGTCACGACCATCGCCTTCCCGCTGCTGGGCACGGGCACCGCCGGCCTGCCCGAGGACGTCTGCCTCGACACGATGTTCCGCTTCCTGGCGCGCCTGTTCACGCAGCGCCTGACGGCCCTGCGCGAGGCCACCATCGTCCTGTACTGAGCGTCCGGGCAGTTCCGGCCGGCGCGGCCATTCCTGCGTCAGACGTGATAGCTTCGGCCTGCCCGGCGCCCCGGCGCCCGGCCGCACACAGGAGATGCGCCACGATGACCTGGCTCCCCCGCCGCGCGACGCTGCTGGCCCTCGGGCTGGCTGTCCTGCTGCCTGCCGACGCCCGTGCCGACGGGGCGGTGGGCGCGGGCGTCGGGCACTCGACCCGCTTCGGCACCGTCCTGTACCGCGGCGAGCTCGACATCAACGCGAACGAGAGCTGGGACTTCGTCCCGAATCTCGAGTACGTGCGCACGGACGACCTGCGGCGCTTCGTCAGCAGCCTCGACGTGCACTACAAGCTGCCCTGGCGCCTCGCGGGCGGCAAGCTCTACGGCTACCTGGGGGCCGGGCTGGGCGTGATCACCGACGACCCCGTCGGCCCGCAGGCCTCCACCACCTGGGACGGCCAGGTCAACTTCATCGGCGGCGTCGCCTACGACGCCGCGGTGATCCCCTTCGTGCAGGCCCGCAGCGACGCGCGCAAGGTCAACTGGGTGGTGGGGCTGCGGCTGCCCCTGCCGTGAAGCCGCGCGCGGGCGACGACTCCGGGCTGCTGTTCCCGGCGCCGGAGGAGCCCGCCTCCGACGACCGCCCGCGCGCCGACGCGCCCCTGGCCGACCGCATGCGGCCACGCTCGCTCGACGAGATCCTCGGCCAGGAGGACGTGCTGGGAGCGGGCGCTCCGCTGCGCCGGGCCATCGAGGCCGACGCGCTGCGCTCGCTGATCCTGTGGGGCCCTCCGGGCTCGGGCAAGACCACCCTGGCGCACGTGGTGCGCCGGCTGACGCGAGCCCACTTCGAGGCGCTCTCGGCGGTGCTCTCCGGCGTCAAGGAGCTGCGCGTGCTGCTCGAGCAGGCCTCCCAGCGACGCCGGCGCGAGGGGCGGCGCACGATCGTCTTCATCGACGAGATCCACCGCTTCAACAAGGCCCAGCAGGACGCCCTGCTGGCCCACGTCGAGTCGGGCGACATCGTGCTGATCGGCGCCACCACCGAGAACCCCAGCTTCGAGGTCAACGCCGCGCTGCTCTCGCGCTCGCGCGTGGTGGTGCTGCGGCCCCTGGCCGAGGAGCAGCTCGTGGCGTTGCTCGAGCGGTCCCTGGCCGACGAGGAGCGGGGCCTGGGCCGCAGCGGCGTGGAGGTGGCGCCCGACGGCCTGCGCTTCCTGGCGCGGGCCTCCGACGGCGACGCCCGCACGGCCCTCAACGTGCTGGAGCTGGCCGTGGCCACGGCCGAGCCCGACCCGGCGGGCCTGCGGCGGGTCGAACTGCCGGCCATGCAGCGGGTCTTCGCCCGCAAGGCCCTGCTCTACGACCGGGCCGGCGAGGAGCACTTCAACCTCATCAGCGCCCTGCACAAGTCGCTGCGCAACTCCGACGCCGACGCCGGCCTCTACTGGCTGGCGCGCATGCTCGAGGCCGGCGAGGACCCGCTCTACCTGGCCCGCCGCCTGGTGCGCTTCGCCACGGAGGACGTGGGGCTGGCCGACCCGCAGGCGCTGGTGCTGGCCATGGCCGCGCAGCAGGCCGTGCACTTCATCGGCCTGCCGGAAGGGGCCCTGGCGCTGGCCGAGCTGGCCGTCTACCTGGCCGCGGCGCCCAAGAGCAACTCGGTCTACGTGGCCTACGGCGAGGCCTCGCGCGACGCCCTCACGACCCGCGCCGAGCCGCCGCCGCTGCACATCAGGAACGCCCCCACGCGGCTGATGAAGGACCTCGGCTACGGCCAGGGCTACCGCTACGCCCACGACGAGGCCGAGGGCGTCGCGGCCATGGACTGCCTGCCCGAGAGCCTGGCGGGCCGGCGTTATCTCCGCCCCGGCCAGCGCGGGGCCGAGGCCGAGCTGGCCGCGCGGCTCGAGGCGGCCCGCCGCGTGCGCGAGCGGCGC
>JBDIBD010000388.1:0-5035 GCA_039812725.1 Vicinamibacteria bacterium
TGGCCGCCGAGCGCGCCGGCCGGCTGGTGCGCGTGCTGGTGACCGAGAGCCAGGCCGTCAAGGCCGGCCAGCTGCTGGCCGAGATCGAGGCGGCCGAGCTCGGCGCCGCCCTCGACGAGGCCCGCGCCCGCGTGCGCGAGGCCGAGGCCGAGCTGCGGCTGGCGGAGCTGAACGAGCGCCGGCGCGCCGAGCTGGTGCGCCAGGAGGTGGTGGCGGTGCACGACCTCGACCAGGCCACGCGCGACCGCGAGATCGGCGCGGCCCGGCTGGAGACCGCCCGGGCCGAGGTGGCGCGGCTCGAGGCCCAGCTGCGCAAGAGCCGCATCGTGGCGCCCATCTCCGGCACGGTCACGCTGCGCGCCGTGGACGCGGGCGAGATGGTCGCGGCCGGCACGCCGGTGGTGACGATCGCCGGCCTGGCGCGGCTGCGCGAGGAGCGCGAGGCCGACGAGGCCGACGCCGCCCTGCTGCGCGCGGGCGCGCCGGTCACGATCAGCGCCCAGGGCCGGGCCGGCCAGCAGTGGCGCGGCGTGGTGGAGGAGGTGGCCGACAGCGCCACGCTGCGCCGGCTGAAGCCGCAGGACCCGGCCCGGCCCACCGACACGCGCATCGTGGCGGTCAAGGTGGCCTTCGCCGGCCCGGCCCCGCTGAAGCTCGGCACCACCGTCGACCTGGGGATCGAGGCCCGGCCCTAGCCGTCCCCACAGTTGCTCCTCCCGCCCGCGCTGCATACCATCCGCGCGGGAGGAAGCATGACGCACGGACGCGAGTTCCACGACGGCCGGCACGACGGCCTGACGCCGCTCGAGAGCCTCGACCTCGACCGGGTCACGTCCTTCGCCGGCCTGCTGCGGGCCATGTCGAAGACCGCCTTCAGCGGCCGCTCGCTGGGCGAGGCGCTCGACGAGCTGCTGGCCATGGTGCGCGACCCCGACTGCAAGGTCGTGCTGACCCTGTCGGGGGCCATGACCATCGCCAAGATGGGCAAGGTCATCGCCAAGATGATCGACACGGGCATGGTGCAGGCCGTGGTCTCCACCGGCGCTCTGATGGCCCACGGCCTGTCGGAGGCGGTCGGCATGGTGCACTACCGCCACGACCCGCGCGTCTCCGACGAGGAGCTGTTCGAGAAGGGCTACAACCGCGTCTACGACACGCTGGAGATGGAGGCCAACCTCAACTACGTCGAGGAGTTCTCCTCGCTGGCCATGGACCGGCTGGGGCACGAGCGCGAGCTCTCGAGCGAGATCGTCTGCCGGGCCCTGGGGGAGATCCTGGCCGAGGACCCGCACGGCGCGGGCGTGCTGCGCAGCGCGTACGTGAAGAAGGTGCCGGTCTACGTGCCGGCCTTCACCGACTCGGAGCTGGGTCTCGACCTCTCGACCTGGGCCATGAAGCACGCCCAGAAGCAGGGCGTGAGCGACCCGCTGCGGCTGCTCGACCACCTGCCGCGCTACAACCCCTACCTCGACCTCAACAGCTTCGCGCGCTTCGCGCTGGGGGCCAGGAAGCTCGGCATCTTCACCATCGGCGGCGGCGTGCCGCGCAACTGGGCCCAGGAAGTGGGCCCCTACGTGGACATCACCAACCACCGCCTGGGGGTGAACCTGACGCCGCCGCGCTACAGCTACGCCGTGCGCATCTGTCCCGAGCCGACCCACTGGGGCGGGCTGTCGGGCTGCACCTACTCGGAGGGGGTCTCGTGGGGCAAGTTCGTCCCCGAGGCCGAGGGCGGCCGCTTCGCGGAGGTCTACGCCGACGCGACCACGGTCTGGCCGCTGCTGATCAAGGGGGCGCTGGAGGAGCTGCAGCACCACCCGGTGCCGCAGAAGTGAGGGACGCGATGCGAAAGCTGGCCGCCGTGCTGACGCTGTCGTGCCTGCCGCTCGCCGCCGCGGCGCAGTCGCTGGTGCCGGCCGCTCCGGCCGGGAAGGCCGACCCCAAGGCGGCCTTCGAACGGCTCAAGGGCCTGGCCGGGGAGTGGACCGGCGAGGTCAAGGGCGTCGGGCCCGCGGCGGTGACCTGGCGCGTGATCTCGAACGGCAGCGCCGTGGTCGAGGAGATCTTCCCGGGCGCCGAGCACGAGATGATGACCGTCTACACCCTCGACGCCGGGCGGCTGGTGGCCACGCACTACTGCGGGGCTGGCAACCAGCCGCGCTTCGCGCTGGGGCCGAAGTCCACCGCCGGCGAGCTGTTCCTGGACTTCGCGGGCGGGGCCAACGTCAAGCCCGAGAAGGACACCCACATGCACTCGGGCCGCATCAAGTTCGTGGACGCCGACCAGCTCGAGACCGAGTGGTCCCTGTGGCAGGGCGGCAAGCCGGCCGGCGCCCACGTCTTCGTGCTGTCGCGGAAGAAGTAACCTCCGGGCGCGGGACCCGCGGCGGCTCCTTGTCGCGATAGAAGTCGAGCTCTCTCCCAGGGAGCTCGCGTGGTAGAAGGCAGGGTCGTCTCCCGCTCCGTCGAGGCGGTCATCGCCACCGTCCGCGGCCTGCGGGTCATTTTGTCCCACGACCTGGCGCGGGCGTACGGGGTGGAGCCACGAGCGCTCAATCAGGCCGTCAGGCGCAACCTCGAGCGTTTCCCGACCGACTTCGTGTTCCAGCTCACGAAGCAGGAGGTCGAGAACTTGAGATCACAGGCTGTGATCTCAAGCTCCTGGGGCGGACGCCGCTACCTGCCCCTGGCGTTCACCGAGCACGGCGCCGTGGCGGCGGCCTTCGTCCTCAACAGCCCCCGCGCGATCGAGATGAGCGTCTTCGTGGTCCGTGCCTTCCTGCGGTTGCGGCAGTTGGTCGCCTCGCGGGCCGAGTTGGCGCGCAAGCTCGACGAGCTCGAGCGCCGCGTCTCGGCCCACGACAACGACCTGGAGCAGATCGTCCGGGCCATTCGCAGCCTGGTCGCCCCGCCCCAGACCCCACCTCCGCGGATCGGGTTCAGGCCCTGACGCACCGGCCCCGGCGCACGGTTCCCGGGACGTCGGGTCCCACTCCTACCTGGCCGGGGGCTGGTGCTCCGGCACCATGTTCTTGATCGGCTTGCCCGCCATGAGGGCCGCGAAGAGCGCCTTCAGGTCCTCGTCGGTCATGTTCTTGTAGGCCTGCCAGGGCATGGGCGGCATGATGTCGCGGGCCGCCGGCTGGCCCCAGTGCTTGCCCAGCCGCATGGCCTTGACGAACGTGTCTTCCTTCCAGATGCCGATGCCGGTGTCCGGGTCGGGGGTCAGGTTGGCGGCGTAGCTGATCCCCCACGGGCCGGCGAAGGCCGTGTTGGTGGCCGAGCCGGACCAGATCCAGGGCCCGGACGGCTTCGGCGCCGGCGGCAGCTTCATCTCGGCCGGGTGGCCCGAGAGCGCCCGCGTCATGTCCGGCTCGGGCCCCTTGGGGCCCATCTTCATCGGCGTGTGGCAGTCGTGGCAGCCGCCGATGGCCAGCAGGTAGCGGCCGCGCTCCAGCTGCGGCGACGGCCCCGCGGCGCGCGCGCCGGGCGCCGCCAGCGCCCCCACCACCGACGAAGACACGACGAACGCCAAGAAAGTCTTCTTGTCCAAGGTCCCCCCCATCTCCCCTCCCCGGGGGAGCGGCGCATGATCGCACACGCCCCTCCCCGCCGTCAGGCGGAGAGGGGCGCGGGAGAGGAGCGGCCCGTCAGCCGCGGGCGGCCAGAGCCGCGCGCGCGCCCTCGCCGACGCCGCCCCGGGCGCGCAGCTCCTTGACGTAGGCCTGGATGGCCACCGCCTGGCTCGCGCCGTCGAGCCCCGCCTCGGCGATGACCGCCGCGCCCTGGCCGCTGCCCAGGAAGTGGCCGTGCTGGTAGGGGTGCAGGCTGTGCGCGCGGCCGAGGTCGGAGCGGATCCAGCGGTAGAGCGTGGCCTTGGTGAAGCCCGTGACGCCCATCGCCAGCTGCGCCTTCCACTCGGGGAAGATCTGCTCCCGCTGCGCCGCGGGCAGCAGGTCGAAGAGCTCGGCGCTGGCCACGTAGTAGACCTCGAGGTCGAGGCCCGCCTGCTCGAGCAGCGGCAGGGCCTGCTCGACGAAGGCGTAGGTGACGCCCGACTCCTGCAGCACGATCACGCCGTCGGCGGCGCCGCGCGGGCGGCGCAGCAGGTAGACGCCCTTGGCGGCCTCGGCGGCCGGGGCCAGGCCCAGCGCGGCGCGGTCGAGCACCTTCTCGTTGGGCCGCGTCACGAACGGGGCGATCACGGCCGGGCGCTGGGCCAGGGCCGCGGCCATCAGCGGCCAGACCTCCTGCGGCTCCCAGGGCGTCAGCGTCACCAGCGTGCGCGGCGGGAAGTTCTCCTGCAGCAGCTGCAGCGGCTGCGGGTCGGCGTGGGTGGGCCCGTCCTCGCCGGTCTTGAGGCCGGCGTGGGCGCAGACCAGGATCATCGGCTTGTAGGCCTCGCCGCTGACGGCCTCCTTGGCCTGGGCGCCGATGGCGTGCAGCCGCGCGGCGATGTGGCCCAGCGGGGCGAGGAAGGCGCCGTAGGAGGAGCCCACGCCCACGTGGTGGCCGAACGCGGCCAGCCCGGAGAGCACGCCCGCGATGGCGTCCTCGCAGATGCCGCCCACGGCCAGCAGGCGCGCGGCGGGGTTCTGGCGGGCGTGGAAGAAGCCGGCCGGGAAGCCCTTGCCGCCCTCGTTCACGCTGGTGGAGCCCAGCAGGTCGGCGGCCGAGATGAGGATGGCCCCCTGGCTCTGGCGGTTGAGCAGGTCGAAGACCTTGCCGAGCTGGCCCCGCAGGGTGGTCTCGCTGCCCGGCTTGAGCTCGAGCTCCGGCGGCAGCTCGGGCTTGCGCACGCGCTCCCAGACGGCCTCGAGGCTGGGCGCCCCGGCGCGCGGCCGGCGGGCGCGGCGCTCGAGGCGGTCGCGCGACTCGCGCAGGCGCGCGCCCAGGGCCTCGGTCCCGCCGCGGGTGGTCTCGAGCAGCCCGCGCAGCAGCGTCAGCGACTGCCAGAAGCAGGCCTCCAGCAGGTTGGCGTCCTTGCCGGCGTTGCAGCGCTGCGAGCCCGGCTCGCAGGACGGCAGCTGCAGGT
>JBDIBD010000389.1:0-5034 GCA_039812725.1 Vicinamibacteria bacterium
ACGTGCGCGACGTGGTGCGGGCCTACTGGCTGCTGCTCGAGCGCGGCCGCGCCGGCGAGGTCTACAACGTCTGCAGCGGCCGCGGCGTGCGCCTGCGGGAGCTGCTGGAGCGCCTGGTCGCGCTGTCCGGCCTGAAGGTCGAGCTGCGCCTCGACCCGGCCCGGCTGCGCCCCTCCGACATCCCCGAGCTGGTGGGCGACCCCGGGCGGGTCGAGGCCGAGACCGGCTGGCGCCCGGTGCTGCCCCTCGAGCGCACGCTGCGCGACCTGCTGGAGCACTGGCGCGCGGTGGTGCGGGCCGCGCCGGCGGTGGCCGAGGGGACGGCGTGAAGCTGCTGCTGACCGGCGGAACCGGCTTCCTGGGCAAGCACGTGGCCCGCGCCCTGCACGCCCGCGGCCACGAGCTGCGCCTGCTGGCCCGCGCCGGCTCCGACCTGTCGGGGCTGCCCGAGGGGGCCGAGACGGCGCGCGGCGACGTCACCGACGCCGCCTCGCTGCGGCTCGCGGCCGAGGGCTGCCAGGCCGTGCTCCACATGGCGGCCCTGGTGAAGACCTGGGTGCCCGAGGCCGAGCGTTTCGACGCCGTCAACGTGGGCGGCTTCCGCAACGCGCTCGCGGCGGCGCGGGCGGCCGGCGCCCGGCTGGTCTACACCTCGTCGTTCATCGCGGTGGGCCCGACGGGCCCCGAGCCGGTGGACGAGCGGCGCCTGCACCCCGGCCCGCCCTGGCGCAACGACTACGAGCGCACCAAGGCCCTGGCCGACGCCGAGGCGCGCCAGGCCGCGGCCGAGGGCGCCGACGTGGTGCTGCTCTACCCCGGCGTGATCTACGGCCCCGGCGAGCTGACCGACGGCAACCTGGTGGTCAAGATGGTGGTCGACCACCTGCACGGGCGCGTCCCGGGAATCCTGGGGCCGGGCGACCGCCTGTGGTCCTACGCCTACGTGGACGACGTGGCGGCCGGCCACGTCGCCGCCCTCGAGCGCGGCCGGGCGGGCCAGCGCTACTTCCTGTGCGGCGAGAACGTGGACATGAACGGCCTGTTCGCACGGCTCGAGCGCCTGAGCGGACGCCCGGCCCCGCGCCGGCACCTCCCGTACGGCGCGGCCACGGCCCTGGGCGCGCTGCAGTGGCTGTGGGCCGAGCTGACCGGGCACCCGCCCCAGATCACCCACCGCGAGGTGGGCGTCTTCAGGGAGCACTGGGCCTACAGCAGCGCCAAGGCCCAGGCCGAGCTGGGCTACACCGTCACGCCGCTGGAGGAGGGCCTGCGTCGCACCCTGGTCTGGCTGCGCGAGCGCGGCCTGGTGAGCTGAGCCATGGCCCTGACCGCGGGCGAGGCCGGGCGCAAGCTGCTGCACATGACGGTGGGGGGCTTCGCGCTGCTGCTGCGCTTCCTGAGCTGGCCCCAGGCCGCGGCCGCGGCGGTGACCGCCTTCCTCTTCAACTGGCAGGTGCTCCCGCGCATCGGCGGACGGGCCCTGTGGCGCGACCACGAGCACCGCGCGGGCAGCGCGCTGGGCATGCTGATCTACCCGCTCTCCGTGCTGGGCCTGGTGCTGCTGTTCCGCGGCGAGCTGTGGAAGGCCGCAGCGGTGTGGGCCCTGCTGGCCTACGGCGACGGCATGGCCGGGCTGGTGGGCCAGGCCGTGGGCGGGCCGCGCCTGCCCTGGAATCCCCGCAAGGGCTGGGCCGGCCTGCTGGCCTTCGTGCTGTTCGGGGCGCTCTGCGCCACGGCCCTGGCCGGCTGGACGCTGCGCCTGCCCCCGGCCGAGTGGAGCGCGAGCTTTGTCCTCGGCCCCGTGCTGGCGGCGGCGCTCCTCGCAGCCCTGGCCGAGACCGTGCCGACCACGCTCGACGACAACCTGACCGTGCCGCTGGTGGGCGCCGCGGGCCTGTGGCTGGCCACGCTGGCCGAGCCCGCGCGCCTGCTGCAGCACCCCGAGCTGGGCCAGCGCCTGCTGGCGGGGCTGCTGGTCAACGCCGCAGTGGCCGCGCTGGCCCTGAAGGCCCGCTCGATCGACGTCCCCGGGGCGATCTCGGCCGTGCTGATCGGCACGACCATCACGGCCGGCACCACGCTGCGCGGCTTCGCGATCATGGCGGCCTTCTTCGTGGTCGGCAGCGCGGTCACGAAGCTGGGCTACCGCATCAAGGCCGCGCGCGGCATCGCGCAGGAGAAGGGCGGCGCCCGCGGCTGGCGCAACGCCTGGGCCAACGGCGGTGTCCCGGCCCTGCTGGCGCTGATGGCCGGCCTGACGCCGCCCGGCCTGTCGGAGCTGTTCGTGCTGGCCTTCGCGGCCTCGGTGGCCACGGCCGCCGCCGACACCTGCTCGTCCGAGGTCGGCAAGGCCTACGGCCGCCGCACGTTCCTGATCACGACCTTCCGCCCCGTGCCCCCCGGCACGGAGGGGGCCGTCAGCCTGGAGGGGACCCTGGGGGGCCTGGCCGGCGGGGCCCTGGTGGCCGCGGTGGGCGCGGCCCTGGGGCTGTACACTTGGCCCGCGGCCGGGCTCGTGGCCCTGGCCGGACTGCTCGGGAGCCTGGCCGAGAGCGTCATCGGCACCGTCGCCGAGCGCCGCGGCTGGCTCGACAACGACCTGCTGAACGCGCTCAACACCGCCATCGGGGGCGGGCTGGCGGCCCTGGCCGCGCGGCTCCTCGCCTGACGGCCCTCGGACGATGAACAAGATCAAGCTCTACGCCGACTTCGCCCGCCCCTTCACGCTGCTGCCGCCGGCCCTGGGAGTGGTCTCGGGAGCGGTCACCGCTTGGGGCGCCGGGCACCACAAGGTGCCGGTGACCTGGGACCTGGCGCTGCCGGTGATCTACGGCGCGCTCATGGCGGCCATGCTCAACGCCGCCAGCAACGCCATCAACCAGATCTACGACCTCGAGATCGACCGGGTCAACAAGCCCAAGCGGCCGCTGCCGGCCGGCACGATGACGATGGGCCAGGCCTGGGGCTTCACCTGGGCTGCGTTCGTGGTGGCCTGGCTGCTGGCCTTCCTGGCCGCGCCGCCCACCCCGGAGGCGGTGCGGGCCGCGCGCGAGTGCTTCTGGATCGTGCTCTTCACCAGCGTGCTGGTGTGGGCCTACTCGGCCCCGCCCTTCCGCACCAAGCGCCACGGCATCTGGGCCAACGTGACCATCGCCGTGCCGCGCGGGCTGCTGCTCAAGGTGGCCGGCTGGTCCACGGTCAAGACCATCGTGGGCGTGGAGCCCTGGTTCATCGGCTCGATCTTCGGCCTGTTCGTGCTGGGCGCCTCGACCACCAAGGACTTCGCCGACATCGAGGGCGACCGGGCCGGGGGCTGCCGCACGCTGCCGATCCTGTACGGCGTCAAGGCCGCGGCCTGGATGATCGCGCCCTTCTTCGTGCTGCCGTTCGTGCTGATCCCGGTGGGCGTCTTCACCGGCATCCTGACCGGCAACCACACGCTGCTCATGGTCCTGGGCCCGCTGCTGATCCTGTACGGGATCTACACGGTCTGGCTGCTCGTGCGGAGGCCCGAGGAGCTGGCCGCGACCGAGAACCACCCCTCCTGGACGCACATGTACCGCATGATGATGGTGGCCCAGGTCGGCTTCGCGCTGGCCTACGTGTTCTAGTCGCCGGCCTTCGGGCCGGGCCCGGCTGGATCGACCGGGGCGCGGGCGGGCGGCGCCTCGCCGGCGGGACCGGCCGCCTCCTCGTCCGGCAGCCGGCCCTCGGCCCGGGCGATGATCGCGTCGAGGTCGGGGTCGCCGTGCAGGTCGGGGGGGATGGTCGGCAGGGGCTCGTCGGCGGTCTCCTCGACCAGCTCGTTCGGGGCCACGACGGGCTGAGGCGCCTCCTCGACGGGCACGATGATCTCGGCCACCTCGACCCGCGCGCCGGCCTCCCTGCCGGCGGCCGGCGCGGGCGGCGGCGGCAACGGCGGCAGCCTGAAGGCGACGGTCGGCGTGCGTCGGATCCTCTCGGCGTCGGGCGGCGGCGGCTCCGGCGGCAGTCGCACCTCGGCGGTGGGGGCGACCAGCAGTGACTCGTCGACGACGACGGGCGCGTCCGGCGTCCCGCCGTACTCGCCCACCACCACGCGGGCGGGCCGCGCCAGCCGGCCCTTGATGCGATACCCGCGCAGGACGTCCTTGACCACGAGGTGGTGGTGCTCGCGCTCCTCCACCGGGCGGGTGGCCACCGCCTCGCTGCAGGCCGGGTCGAACGGCAAGCCGAGAACGGGGATGCGCTCCAGGCCCTCGTCCTTGAGGGTCTGCAGCAGCTGCGTGCGCACCAGGATCAGGCCCTGGATCATGGGGTCGCCCGTGTAGGTGGTCTCGGCCGCCTCGAGGGCCCGGTCCAGGTTGTCGAGGATCTCGATGAACTTGAGCAGGAGGCGCTCGTGGCGCTGCTCGAAGCGGCGCTCGAGGTTGCGGGTGAGGCGGTCGCGGAAGCCCTCGTTCTCCTGCTTCAGCTTCCGGTAGGCGCCCAGCACCTCGCCCAGCCGGTCCTCGGCCAGATGGGCGCGCCGCAGGTAGGCCTCGGAGGCCTGGTCGAGGGGCGGGGGCTGGAGCGCGGCCGCCAGCCGCTCGGACGGCTCCTCGTCGGCGGCCACGGCCGCCGCGTCGCCTTCACCGCCGTTCTCCGGGTTTTCTGGCCCGTCGGCGGGATCTTCCGGAACCACGCTTCCCCCTGAGGGACTTCTGGCGCGCAGTATAGCCGACTCCCGCGAACAGCACGACGAGGTCGGCCACGTTGGTGCCGGTGGGCCCGGTCACGAGCGCGTCGCCGAGGCGCGCCAGGAGCCCGTGGGAGTCGCTCTGCGCCAGGGCCTCGCTCACGGGCCACCCCAGGGCCCGCGCGCGCGCGGCCGTGCGCGCGTCGGCCCGCCCGCCCGCGGCCGGGCTGCGGCCGTCGCGCCCGTCGCGCGCCAGGCTGGCGAAGAGCACCGGTGCAGCGCAACCCTCGAGGACCTCCGCGGCCCCCAGCGCCAGCTCCTGGTTGCGGCCGCCCCGCCCGCCGCCGCGCAACGTCACCGTGGTCTCGCCGCAGGCG
>JBDIBD010000390.1:0-5023 GCA_039812725.1 Vicinamibacteria bacterium
CTGCATCGCGAGGGCCCGGCTGCGGGTCCGGGCGACGCCCTCGGGCGTCGCGGTGGGCAGGGAGAACTCCCGCGCCTGCAGGCCCAGGCCCATGGCCAGCACGGCGGCCGCGATGGCGGCGTCCACCCACTGGGCGTGGCTGCGGCGGTGCTTCTCGGCTGCTGCTGCGGCGGCCGGTGCCGCCTCCCGCCAGCGCTGCCGGGCGGCTGCCAGGGTTCCGGAGGAGCCTCGCGCGGCCGCCGCGTGGGCAGCCAGCCGTGGCGGCCGTTCCGGAGGGAACTCGAGTCTGGCCGGTTTCGACCTGGCGTCCACCGCCGGGACCTGGGCTGGCGCCGCGGGCGCGAGCGCGTCGACGGGGACCAGCGCGTCCAGGGGCGGAGCGTGAGGCCCGAGGGCGTCCTCGTAGAAGGCCGCCGTCGCTCGCCGGCAGAGCCCCGGGAAGTCGCGGAAGAGCTGCGAGGCGGGATCGACGCCGGCCAGCAGCCCGGGAAAGCGGCCGAGCCGCACGCGCCGGATCCGCTCCATGTCGGAGGGATGCGAGTCGAAGAGGCCGGTGCCGCTGAGCTGCACCGCCCGCTTGATGTCGGCCGTCAGGCGGGGCGGGGCCTGGTCCGCGACCCGCGCGATCAGGGCCGGGACGTCGTCCACGAAGCGTCCCTCGCGCAGGACCGAGCCCAGAACGAACTGGGCGGACGCGTCCAGCACGCGCAGGCGCAGCGCGGCGTCGGCGAAGCCCGAGGAGCCGGCCACGCGGCCTTCGTACTGGTCGGCGTCGAACTCCATCTGCCGGGAGAGGAAGCACGAGATGGCGTGCCCCGCCACCATCAGCCCGTAGAGCGCCTGCCGGCCGAGGGCGACCAGGAGCTCCGCGCCCAGGCAGGCCAGCCCCCACCAGCCCCCTTCGCGACGGCCGTCGGCCAGGGCCTGGTCCCAGCTGTCTCGCTCCGCGGCCACGCGCTGGAACCAGGCGTTCACGCGGCGGATCACGCGGGCGAGGCGCATCCCGGCGCCCTGGCCGAAGTGGCCGAACTCGTGGGCGAGGATGCCCGCGAGCTGCGGCAGGGTGAGCCCCGCGACCAGGGGCAGGCCGATGCGCAGCGTCAAGGCCGGGCCGTCGCGGCGGAGCAGCCCCAGCTCGAGCCCGGCCCCCGCGTTGACCTGGCAGTCGACGACGATGCGGTCGGGGACCGGCGCGCCGACCAGCCCGGCCAGGCGCTCGACGAACGCGAAGAGGCCCGGCTGGTCGCCGCGCGTCAGCTGGAGATCGGAAGGGGGCGTAATGCGGGGCGCGAAGAGGGGCTTGACGAGGAAGGCGGGCACGGCCCCCGCGGCGACGAGGGGAACGACGAAGAGGCCGAAGCGCAGGTGCGCCGAAGCCAGCGGGCCGCGCATCAGCAGGTCGAACCCGTTGCTGGCCCACCAGACCGCCAGCCAGGCCGAGGCCGCGACCAGCGCCAGGTACAGCAGCGGCAGGACCACCATCGCCGTGCTGACGAGGACCAGCCCGAGAAAGTAGGCTGGTGGCAGAGGCGGCGCCGGGAGCCGGCCGCTCAGCGCCGCCAGCCAGGCCTCGTCGCGCCCGTTGGGATCCACGGCCATGTTGGAGGATTCTGGGCCGGCGGGGCCGCTCGTCAAGCGACGAAGCAACTGAAGGGGCAGGGCTCATGCCTGACGTGACCGCAAGCGGGGCGCGGCCGCAGCGCGACTTCTCCTACGAGAGCGGCGGCGCCCGCCTGTTCCCGCGCCCGGGCCTCCTGACGCGTTGGCTGTGGCTGCTCGTGCTCGCACCGGGGGCCTCGGCGGCGTCCGGGCCTGCCGCGGCGCCCGACTGCACGCAGGCGGCCCCCTTCAGCGTCCGGCGCTACCAGGCCGACCTCGAGCTGGACGTCGCAGGCCAGTCGCTGCTGGGGCGCGAGACGGTCACGGTCGAGGCGGGCAACGGACCAGCCCGCGTGCTGGCCTTCGACGCCCCCGGCCTGGCCGTCGAGGCGGCCGAGTCGGACGGCCCCCCGCTACCGTCGGTGCGTGACGGAGATCGGCTGTGCGTCGGCCTGCAGTCGCCGCTCCGGCCCGGCCAGTCGATCCGGATCTCGTTCCGCTACCAGGCGCGGGCCAGCTCCAGCCTGCGTTTCTTCCCCGACCACGTCTACACGGCCTATGGCACGAGCCGCTGGCTGGTGAGCCTGGACGACCCGGCCCAGCGGGCCACGCTCGCGCTGCGGCTCACGGTTCCCGGCGCCTGGCTCGCGATCGGCGCCGGCGAAGCGCCCGCGCCGGAGGGCCTGGCCGACGGCCGCCTGCGCTACACGTTCGCGCAGCGGCACGCCTCTCCCGGCTTCCTCTTCGGCTTTGCCGCCGGAAGGCTGCGCGTGGCCACCCGACGCGAGGGACAGGTCCTGCTGCGCGCGGCGGCGCCAGAGAGCCTGGCCGTGCCGGACGCGGAGCTCCAGAACGTGCTCGAGGTCACGGCCCGCGCCCTGCGCTTCTTGGCCGAGCGGGCCGGCGTGCCGCTGCCCGAGGAGAGCTACAGCCAGGTCTTCGTGGGGGGCGACGAGGAGCAGGAGGCGGCCGGTTTCGCTCTCGAGCGCGCCAGCTATCTCGCCGAGCTGCGGGCCGATCCGCGCGAGGACTGGCTTCCGGCCCACGAGTTGGCGCACCAGTACTGGGCCTACCTGCTGCCGTGCCAGGACTTCGCCGACTTCTGGCTCAACGAGGGCCTGGCCACGTTCATGGTGGCGGCGTTCAAGGAGAGCCGCTGGGGCCGCGCGGCCTACGAGGACGAGCTGGCTCTTTTCCGGACCCGCTACGCGCGCGCGCTGGCGGCCGGCAAGGACCAGGCCCTGGCGCCGCGACCGGCCGGCGCGACGGTCCGTGGCATCACCTACAGCAAGGGCGCCCTGGTGCTGCATCTGTTGCGCAGCGAGCTGGGCGAGACGGCCTTCTGGGAGGGACTGCGCCGCTACACCCAGGCGAACGCCGGCCAGGGCGTGCGAACGGCCCAGCTCCAGGCCGCCTTCGAGGCCGCCAGCGGCAGGGACCTGTCGCGTCTGTTCGCCCAGTGGGTAGCGAGCAAGAGTCCGGCCCCCGTCCAGGTCCGGCATCGCTGGCAAGCGGGCCAGCTCGTCCTGGACGTCGAGGCCGGCGAGCTCGTCCCGCTGACCCTGGACGTGGCCTGGGAGGACGCCCACGGCGTGCGTGCCACCAGCACCGTGAGCGTGACCCAAGGGCGCCAGACCGTGGAGCTGCCCGTGCCCGAAGCGCCCGTGGCCGTGCGCGTCGACGCCGGCGCGCGCCTGCCGCTGGGGGTCGCGCACGGGCGCCCGCTGGCGATGCTGCTCCACCAGCTCGAGCACGAGCCCGACACGCCCGGCCGGCTGGATGCGTTGCAGCGTGTGGTCGAGACCTGCCGGTCCGTCACGCCCGAGTGCCAGCCCGTGCGCGAGGCGCTCCGCCGCAGCGCGGCCCAGGACCAGTCCTGGCTCATCCGTGCCGAGGCCCAGGAGGCGCTCGGGGCCAGCCCCGAGCCCTAAGAGCTTCGCCGCGGGCCCGCTGCCGTCAGCGCCCTGCCTCGACCGGCAGCTCGAACGACCAGGCCCGGAAGGGGTCGCCGGTCTCGTGCCAGGAGCGCTGCAGCAGGGCGCAGTCGTGGCGCGGTGCGCCGCGCCAGGCCTCGCGGCCGTCCACCACCACCCGCAGCTCGCCCTCGGGCAGCAGCTCGCGGCGCAGCAGCAGCCGCAGGCGCCGCACGCGGCGCGTCTTCAGCTCGATGGTCCCGTCGGGCCGGATGCGCCCGTCCACGCGGGCCTCGCCGCTGCCCTTCTCCAGCTCCAGCGCTTCGAGCCAGAAGCGGCGCGGCCAGCGCAGGTCGCGCAGCGTCAGCGTCACCTCGCGCGGGAACGGCTCGCGGCGGCGCGGCTCGAGGAACGGCAGCGTGAGGCCGCCGTCGTCGTCGAGCACCAGGTCGTGCTCGCGACCGGGCAGCAGGCGCAACTCGACCTGGGCCCCCCTGGCCTGCCGGCGCAGCTCGGCCACGGTCTCCTGGCTGGCGCGGGCCGGGATGACGGGGTCGCGTTGGCCGTGCGCGAACAGCAGCGGCAGGCCGCCCAGGTCCGCCAGCGGAGCGGGGGCGACGCCGTCCACGAAGATGCCGGCGCCCATCAGCGACACGGTCGCCGCGATGCGGTCGGGCCACAGCGCGGCGTAGCGCAACGCGCCCGTGCCGCCGTTGCTGAAACCCACCAGGTAGACGCGGTTGGTGTCGATGTCGTAGCGCCGGAGCAACTCGTCGAGCAGCGCGCCGACCTGCTGCTCGGACGAGGGGTCCCACCACATGCCGTCGGCCTGCGGGAAGACCGCCAGGTAGCCGGTCGGAGCCAGGGCACGCCAGGCGCTGGACCAGCCGGCCAGGGCCCGGCCCGGGCCGCCGCTCAAGTAGATCAGCAGAGGCACGGGCTCGTCACCGCGATAGTCCTCGGGGACGCGCACCACGTACGGCCGCCCGCGCGCGGCGCCCTCCTGGCCGAGGGCCAGGCGCACGCCGGGCGGCTCCGCGGGGACCCGGCGCGCGGCCAGGGCCTGGGTAGCCCAGCCTTCGGCCTGCTCGCAGCGCCAGTCCTCGCGGATCTCCCCGGCCCCGACTCGCGCGGCGAGCGCCACCAGCTCCGGATCGGTCGTGGTCTGGCCGCCGAGGAAGCGCCGGGCCAGCGTGCGCACGCGCGGGTCGGGGCTCTGCTGCAACGGCGCCAAGGTCTCGGCCGACAGGCCCAGCCGCCTGCGCCAGGCCACGGCCAGCGCGTCGAGCCGCGTGGGCTCGTCGCCCGCGAGCAGCAGTCCCTCGAGCTGGACAGGCTCGACCGCGATCCCGTCGCCCGACAGCAGCCCCGCCAGCGCCCCCCGGCGCCGCTCGGGCGCCGCCAGCCACTGCGCCAGCGACTCGCCGCCGGCGCGCTCGCGCAGCTCGAAGCGCAGCCGCTCGCGCAGCTCGCGGCCGACGCCGGCGTAGCGGCCCTCCAGCTCGAGCCGG
>JBDIBD010000391.1:0-5006 GCA_039812725.1 Vicinamibacteria bacterium
CTGCTGGCCCCCGCGGGGGGCGGCCTGCGGGCCGTGGCGGGCCTGCGGCTGCGGGCCTGAGCCCGGCTTCAGGCCCCCGCCAGGGCCGGGGCGCCCTCGGCCTGCTCGGGGCGCTCGCCCACCTGCTGGCGCCACAGGGCGTAGTAGAGGCCCTTCTCCTCGAGCAGCTCTTCGTGCCGCCCCGACTCCACGACCCGGCCACGCTCGAGCACGTGGATGCGGTCGGCGTGCATCACCGTCGACAGCCGGTGGGCGATCAGCACCGTCATGGCCCGGCTGTCGCGCGCCACCTCGCGCATGGTGCGGGCGATCTCCTCCTCGGTCAGCGAGTCGAGCGACGAGGTGGCCTCGTCGAAGACCAGCAGGTCCGGCCGGCGCAGCAGCGCCCGGGCGATCGACAGGCGCTGCTTCTCGCCCCCCGAGACCTTCACGCCGCCCTCGCCGATGAGCGTGTCGAGGCCCTTGTCGGCCCGCGCCAGCAGGCTGTCGCAGGCGGCCTTCTCGAGCACCTCCAGGCACAAGGCGTCGCCGGCGCCCGGCCGCACGAACAGCAGGTTCTCGCGGATCGAGCCCGAGAAGAGCTGGGTGTCCTGGGTCACGAAGCCGATGCGCTCGCGCAGCTTCTCGAGGTCGACCCGGTCGTGGGGCTGGCCGTCGTAGAGGATGCGCCCCGACAGCGGCCGGTAGAGGCCCACCAGCAGCTTGACGAGAGTGGTCTTGCCGGCCCCCGAGGGGCCCACGAAGGCCACGGTCTGCCCGCGCCGCAGCTCGAACGAGACCCCGCGCAGGGCCGGTGCGCTGGCGCCCTGGTGCGTGAAGGCCACGTCCTCGAAGGCCAGCCGCGAGAGCTCGCCCAGCACCACGGCGTCGGCCGGGCGCGGCTCCCTGGGCGTGTCGAGCAGCGCCTGGTAGTTGGCCAGCGAGGCCTCGGTCTCGCGGTAGACGTTGATCACGTTGCCCAGCTCCTGCAGCGGGCCGAAGATGAAGAACGAGTAGATCCACAGCGCGAAGAACTGGCCCACCGTGATCTGCCGGTCCCAGATCAGGTACAGCATCATGAACAGGATGCTGGTGCGCAGGGCGTTGACGGCCGTGCCCTGGATGAAGCTCAGGCTGCGCAGGTAGCGCACCTTCTTGAGCTCGAGGCCCAGGATGCGCCCCGTGGTGGCGTTGAGCCGCGCCACCTCCTGGGCCCCCAGCCCCATGCTCTTGACCAGCTCGATGTTGCGCAGCGACTCGGTGGTCGAGCCCGCGAGAGCGGTGGTCTCGGCCACGATCACCTTCTGCACCTCCTTGATGCGCCGCGAGAGCACCGAGCTGAGCCAGCCCAGGAGCGGCACGGTCGAGAGGTACACGGGCGCGATCAGCCAGTGCACGGTGGCGGCGTAGACGGCCACGAAGGTCACGCCCACCAGGGTCTGGAACAGCACGTTGATCGCGGCCGCGATCAGCTTCTCGACGTCGGCCCGCACCTTCTGCAGCTTGCCCAGGGTCTCGCCGGAGCGCTGGTCCTCGAAGACCTGGTAGGGCAGCTCCAACGAGTGGCGGATGCCGTCGGAGTAGAGCTGGGCCCCCAGCCGCTGGGTGACCACGTTGACGAAGTAGTCCTGGAAGTTCTTGGCCACGCGCGAGACGAAGGCCACCCCCACGGCCGCCGCCAGCAGCAGGGTCACGCCGCGGAAGAACTCGCGCGTCGTGTACTGGTCGAAGCGCGTGGCGTACTCGTCGATGACGTGCCGGAAGATGAGCGGGTCGAGCAGCGAGAAGACCTGGTTGACCGCGGCCAGCAGCAACGCCAGCAGCACCAGCTTCCAGTAGGGCTTGAGGTAGGCGAGGAGCAGCTTCATGGGATCCGGTCAGCATAGCAGAGAGGCTGGCGCTGCCAGGCGGCCAGCCGCAGCGGCCGCGCGGCTCGTGCTGGTCCGGACCCGGCCTCGACCCGCCCTGCTGGAGCCAGGTCACGCCTCGCTCCTGGATGGGCTGCCCTGCGCCAGGCTCGGGCGTCGGCCCACCTGGTCTCTCCGGCCGAGCCACGCGAGCCAACCCGCTGCGCCGACGTCGTAGCTCAGGCAGAACGCCGGCCACCACGTGGGCACGCCCGGGTTGTTCGTGAGGTGCGCGTGGACGAGATCGAACAAGCCGTGGCCAGCCAGCCCCGCGACCACGACCCACGGGCTGCGCCTCAGTCCGACCACCGCCAGGACCACGAACACGCACATGGCCAGGCACTCGGGAAGCAAGGCCGGCATCGAATCCGCCATCACGGCGAACAAGGCGTAGTACGAAGCGATCACGATCAGCACCGTCGGGTAGAAGGAGCGATCGCGGTCGAGACCGGCCAGGCGGGCGAAGGCACCGACCAGAAGGGCCAGCGCCAGGCCGACCGCGGCCGGCTCGGCCGGCGCCGACCGCAGAACCGCCAGGGCCGCGCTCGCGACGGGAAAGGTCATGGGACATCCACCTCCTCGCTCGCGAAAGTACCGCGTGGGGGCCCGGCGCGATTGGACGCCCGGGCTGACGTTCTTGAACGGAACGGCTACAGTGGAGCGTGCCCACCCAGCACCAGCCGGAGCCCTACCGATGGCTGAGCACGCCCCGCTGGTACCTTTGGGAGGGCGGCTTCCTGTTGATCGGCCGCGCCCAGGGCGTCGTGCCGGCCCACGCCCACCACGCGATCCAAGTCGTGGTCGCGCTCGAGGGTGAGGTCGCCATCCGGGGAAGCGACGCCCCGTGGCGCCGTTGCCGGGGGCTCATCGTCCGGGCGGACGCCGAGCACTCTTTCGACTGCAGCGGGGCCCTCGGGGCGATGCTGTTCGTCGACCCCGAGTCGAACGAGGGGGCCTGGCTGCGCTCCGCGCTGCGGGAGGACGTCACGGTCCTCCCGGACGCCCGCCTGAGCTCCTCGGTGGCCGCCCTCCGCGCCCTGCTCGAGCGGCCCTTCGAGGCTCCCGAGGTCGGAACGCTCGTTCGCCAGTGGGTGAACGCCTTGAGCCCGGGGGCGCCGCCCTTGCGCCGCCTCGACCCGCGGGTGACCGCCGTCCTGAGCGGCATCCACGCCTCCGACGACCTGCGCATCTCGCTGGCGGCCGCCGCCGAGAGGGTCTATCTCTCGCCCAGCCGCTTCGCCCACCTGTTCAAGCAGCAGATGGGGCTTCCCTTCAGCCGGTACATGCTGTGGCGCAAGCTGACCCGGGCCATGCTCTTGATCGGCTCAGAGGGAACGATCGCCGCCGCCGCCCACGCCGCGGACTTCGCCGATGCGGCGCACCTGACTCGGACCTTCGGCGAGATGGTGGGGATGGCTCCCAAGGCGCTGATGCGCGGCGAGCTCGTGCAGATCCCCGCGCCTTTCACGCCGGCCGCTCCCGAGGCCCCCGTCCGCTTCTCGGTCAGCGAATAGCCGAATCCTCCCTCGAAGGCAGCCGGATCGTTCAATCCGGCGCGGGGGCCGGGAGGGCATATTCCCCTCGATGGTCGACATCACGTCGACCGCGGATGAGGGGAGATCCAGATGCCGAGCAACGAGAACGCGTGCGCCTGCGAGACGTGCCCGGGGCCCGAGTGCGACTGCGGTTGCCAGGGCGCCCAGCCGGAGGCCCAGGACGGGTGCCGGTGCGGCCAGTCGTGCAACTGCGGCCCGGACTGCGCCTGCGAGGTGGCGTAGGCCAGGGCGCCGGGCTCCGCATCCGACCTCCGGCGTCCGCCGAGAGCTGGAGGTCGATGCGCAGCCGGCCTGGATGCGGCCGGCCGGGCGCCGGGCTATCTCCCCAGCAGGAACCGCAGCGGCACGTCGAGGCGCGCGTGCCACGAGGCCTCGTCGTGGCCGGCGCCCCCGAACCTGCGCGTGACCCAGTCGCGGCCCGCGGTGTAGCCGTGGGCCCGCAGCACCTCGTCCATGCGCCGCTGGTAGGGCTCGTACTGCGCGTCGAGGCCCAGCGTGCCGTGGTCGAAGTAGAGCCGGTGCCGCCCGGCCCGCGGCAGGGCTTTCTCGGCGTAGTCGATCACGGCTCCGTCGGCCGCCGGCCAGTGAGTCGACAGGCAGGCCGCGCCGCCGAAGACCCGCGGGTACTCGATAAGCGCGTAGAGCGAGATCAGCCCGCCCATGCTCGAGCCCATCAGGAAGGTGTCTGCACGTCCCGGGCGGGTGCGGTAGCGCCGGTCGATCTCGGGCTTGAGCTCCTCGACCAGGAAGCGCAGGTAGGCGTCGGAGATGGGCGCCTGGCTGGCGCCGCTCGGGATCTTGTCGGCCCAGCGCGAGAGGTCCTTTCCGATCAGGGCCTTCTGGGGCATGTACTCGGGCGCCCGCAGGACCGTGTTCCAGGCGGCCACCACGATGGCCGGCCGCACCAGGCCGGCCGTCACCAGCCCGGTCATGACCTCGTCCACGCCCCAGTCGACGCCGCCGAAGGCCGTGGCCGGGTCGAAGACGTTCTGCCCGTCGGGCATGTAGAGCACGGGGTAGCGCGCGCCCCGCGCCGTGGCGTAGCCGGGCGGCAGCCAGACCTCCACGTTGCGCGGCGCCACGTGCTTCGATGGGAAGGCCGCCAGCCTCTCGACGGTGCCGGTGACGCCCGGCGCGGGTGCGGCGACCAGAGCGGTCTGCGTGCCGGCCAGCGTGGCGCCCAGGGTCGGGATCAGCAGCAGCGCGGTCGGTCTCATCGGGAGCCACCTCCGGGCCCGCACCCGATGCTAGCCGGGTCGGGAGGCGCCCGGAGCGCGCCGTGTCAATATCTGTTCAATACCTTGACCGATGGGTGCGCGCGTCATATCCTCTGGGGATGTGTCCCCCTGCGGCGCCCCGAACCTGGCGCGGCGCCCGCCCGTCGCTCCACCGGTCGGTCGCGATGGCGCTGCTGGTGGTGGGCGCGCTCGGCTCCCAGCGATCCGCGGCCGCAGCGCTCCCGTCGCCGGCCCCAGCCGCGGCGACCCCCGGGGAGCACGACCTCCGGGCCGCCGCGCTGGCGGCGAGGCTGCGCGACCAGCACGGGCGGCCCGGCGGGTTCGAG
>JBDIBD010000392.1:0-5002 GCA_039812725.1 Vicinamibacteria bacterium
AGGCTCGTCGGCGGCGCGCGGGGCCATGGCTCGAAGCCTACTCCCGGTCCCGGGCGGCGGCGCGCCGCTCGGCCACCAGCCGCAGCACCGCCGCGGCGACCTCGTCCAGGCGGCTGCCCGGGTGGAACACCCGCCGCACCCCGGCCGCCAGCAGCCGCTCCTCGTCGTGGGGCGGCACGATGCCACCCACCACGACCGGCACGTCGCCCAGCCCCGCCTCGCGCAGCAGCTCCATGAGGCGCGGCACCAGCAGGTGGTCGCTGGCCAGCGACGAGATGCCGACCAGGTCCACGTCCTCCTGCAGTGCCAGCTGGACCACGGCCGGCAGCGGCTGCCAGGGCGCCGTGTAGAGCACCTCGAGGCCGGTGTCGCGCAGCGCCGCGGCCACCAGGCGGCTGCCCCGGTCGTGGCCGTCGAGGCCGATCTTCGTCACCAGCACGCGGCCGGCCGTCATGGCCGGATGATAGCGCTCCAGACTTGGCGACCGGCGGCGCTTGGGGTAAAACCCCGCAGAGGCCGCCATGGACCCGGAGCGAGAGCGTCGACTCACTGCCATCTTCCGCCGCCTGTTCTGCCTGCCCGAGCTGGTGCTGGAGGACGCCCTGACGGCCCGCGACGTGCCGGGCTGGGACTCGCTCAACCACGTCACGCTGCTGATCGAGATCGAGCGCGAGTTCGGCCTGCGCTTCAGCAGCCGCGAGATCGAGGGGCTGCAGCGCGTGGGCGACCTGAAGGCCCTGGTCGAGTCGAGGCTGCGTTGACGCCCGCGTGAACCTCCTGCTGCGCCCCGAGTTCTGGTGGGCCGCCCTGGCGGCCTGCGCCCTCATGCACGCGCCCTGGCCGGCCCGGCCCATGCGGCGCTTCGGGGCCCTGAACGCCGCCGCCCTGGCGCTGCTGCTCGGCTGGCGAGTGGCGGCGGGGGCCGCGCTGCTGGCGCTGCTGGCCTGGGGGCTGCTGGCGCTGCTGCGACGCCGGCGGGCGGCGGGCCGGAGCCCGGGCCCGGCCCTGCCGCTCGCCTACCTGCTGCTGGCGGTCGCCCTCTTCGTGATGCACAAGCTCGACCTCGAGCGCCGCGCCGCCGGCGGTAGCCTGCTGCCCGTCGAGCTGCTGGCGCGCCTGGCCTACTCCTACGTCTTCCTGCGCCTGGTCGACGCCGGGCGCTGCGTGGCCGACGGGCTGCGGCTGCTCGACCCGCTCTCGCTGCTGGGCTACCTGTGCCCGTTCCACATGCTGGTGGCCGGGCCCGTCAACGTCTACCGCGACCACCTCGCCGCCGACGAGGCCCCCCTGCCGGCCCCCGGCTTCGCCTCCGTCCTGGGCGGGGTCGACGTGGTCACGACCGGGCTGCTCTACAAGCTGGTGCTGGCCGAGGGGCTGCGCATCTTCGCCTTCGGCCTCGACGGCCCGCTGCGCACGGCCGGGCTGGCCGACTCGGCCCTGCTGTTCGTCTACCTGTTCTTCGACTTCGCCGGCTACTCGCTGGTGGCGCTGGGGCTGGGCCGGCTCATGGGCGTGCCCACGCCGGTCAACTTCGACCGGCCGCTCCTGGCGACGAGCCTGACCGAGTTCTGGCGGCGCTGGCACGCCTCGCTCGGGCAGTGGGTGCGCGCGCAGCTCTTCCTGCCGCTGCAGACGGCGCTGGTGCGCCGCTTCGGGCCGGCCCGGGCCCGGCCGGCGGCGCTGCTCGTGCTGGTGCTCTCGTTCACCTTCGTGGGCCTGTGGCACGGGTTGAACCTGGCCATGCTGCTGTGGGGCGTGGCCCTCGGCATGGCCCTGGCCCTCGAGAAGCTGGTGCGCGACGGGCTGCTGCGCCACGCCTGGGCCCGCGGGCCGGCCGCCGGTCGGCTGGCGCGGGTGCTGGGCCCGGCCTACGTCTTCGCGGCCATGGTGCTGCTGCTGCACCCGGTCTGGGGGGTGCTGCTGTGAGCCCCCGCGCGCGGCGGGCCGTGGGGCTGGCCCTGAAGGTGCTCTGGGTGGTGGTCAAGCTGACCCTGGTGGCGGCGCTGCTCGACCGCAACGCCGCCAACTTCGTGTATGCGGGCTTCTGAGGGCCTGCGGCCGCTGGGGCGGGCCCTGTCCGGCTTCGCCGGAGTCGGGCTGGCCGTCTGGGGGCTGGCCTGGCTGCTGGCCGTGCCGAGCTGGTCCTGGCGCCTCTACCGCGCGCCGCTCGGCGAGACGCTCGGCCACCGGCTGGCCGGCAAGCTCTCGCGCTGCGCGGCCGCCGGGCCGCGCACGGTGCTGTTCCTGGGGCCCTCCAGCACCCGCGAGGGCTTCGACGAGGAGCTGCTCGACCGGCTGCACCCCGGCTGGCGCTTCTTCAACGGCGGCCTGGCCGCCGGCTCGACGGACACCCTGGCCATGGCCGAGCTGCTGCTGCGCGAGAGCGGCGTGCGGCCGGCGGTGATCGTGCTGGGCCTGCACCCCTTCATGCTGCGGCGCATGGACCAGGACCTGGTCGCGCGCGGCTACAGCGACTTCTTCGACCTGTTCGACCGGGCCGCGGTGATGCGCTACCAGAAGGACGGCCCTGCCGGGGACGAGGCCTTGCGCGAGCTGCGCCTCAACACGCTCTGGCCCCCGCACCGCCACGCGCGCCAGCTCGGGCGGCGCCTGCGCGCCGGGCTGCAGCGCGCGCACCAGGCCGCCTACTGGGGCCCCCGGCGCCCGGAGACGGACTTCCAGGTGGCCAAGCTCGACACGCGCCCCATGAGCGAGTACCGCTTCGACGAGGCGGGCGAGGGCTTCGAGCCGATGATCGCGCGCTGGCGGCGCATGGGCTTTCTCAACCCGCGCTCCTACGGCGACCCCGAGCGGGCCGAGGCCCTGGGGGCGCTGCTCGAGGCCTTCGCCGGCCACTGCGGCACGCTGGTCCTGGCGGTCATGCCGGAGCACGCCTACCTGCGCGAGCGGGACGCCCTCTTCCACGGCGAGTGGTTCCGCGCGCGGGTCGAGCAGGCGCGGGGCCGCGGAGCGCGCGTGCTGCAGTACGCCGCGCTGGTCCCCGACGGCGAGTTCCTCGACCTGGCCCACCTCGGCGCCGCCGGCCGCGAGCGCCTGACGCGCGCCTTCGCGGCCGACTTCCCGGCGCTCGTCGCCCAGCGCCCATCCCCAGGAGGAGAGCCGTGAAGCCTGTCGGCCCGACCGTGATCCACGAGCTGGAGCGCCGCTTCCGCGAGCACCCGGAGGCCCCCGCCATCACCCTGCTGCACCCGGGCGGCGGGCGCGAGCGGATGAGCGTGGCCGACCTGCGCCGCGAGGCCGTGGCCTGGGGGCACGCCCTCGAGCGCGCCGGCATCGGCCAGGGCGACCTGGCGCTCCTGGTGCTGCGCCACTCGCGGGCCCTGCCGGCCGCCCTGTGGGGGGCGCTCTACCGCCGCGCCATGCCCAGCGTCTTTCCGTTCCTGAGCGAGCGCACCGCCCCGGAGGTCTACGTGCGGCGCGTGCGCCACCTGGTGCAGACCGCCGGAGTGCGCACGGTCGTGACCGACCGCGAGAGCCGGGCCGGGATCGAGGAGGCCCTGGGGGACGGCCCCTGCCGCATCCTGACCGTGGACGACCTGGCCGGCGGCCCGCCCGACGGCGGCCGGCCCGACTGGCCCCTGCCCGACCCCGACGAGATCGCCTGCCTGCACCACAGCAGCGGCACCACCGGCAACCAGAAGGCCATCACCCTGCCGCACCGCTCGATCCTGGCCTCGGTGCGCAACTATGGCGAGGCCCTGCGGCTGGTCCCCGAGGACGTCGTCGTCAGCTGGATGCCGCTCTACCACGATGGCGGCCTGATCATGGGATTCATGCTGCCGCTGCTCTCGGACCTGCACCTGGTCATGATGTCGCCCTTCCACTGGGTCAGCGCCCCGCAGGACCTCTTCCGCGCGGTGCACGAGTTCAGGGGCACCCTGACCTGGATGCCCAACTTCGGCTACAACCACTGCGTCCGGCGCGTGCGCGACGAGGACCTGCAGGGCGTCGACCTGTCGAGCTGGCGGGCCATCACCAACGCGGCCGAGCCGGTGCGGCTGGACAGCCACCGCATGTTCCTGGAGCGCTTCGCGCCCTTCGGCTTCCGGGAGGGGGCCCTGGCGAGCTCGTACGGCATGGCCGAGTGCACCGCGCTGGTCACCTCGAGCCGCATGGGCGAGCCCGCCACCGTGGACTGGGTCGACCGCCTGGCCCTGCAGGCCGAGCGGCGCGCCGTGCCCGTGGCGCCCGACTCGCCCGGGGCCGTCCCGATCGTGGGCTCGGGCTGGCCCGTGCGCGGGGCCGAGCTGCGCGTCGTCGACGACCAGGGGCGCGACCTGCCCGAGCGCGGCGTGGGCCAGATCCTGGTGCGTTGCGAGTCGATGTTCAAGGGCTATTACGGCCGACCCGACCTGACCGAGAAGGTCATGCGCGACGGCTGGCACCTGAGCGGAGACGTCGGCTACCTGGCCGGCGGCCAGGTGCACGTCACCGGCCGGCTGAAGGACCTGATCATCGTGGCGGGCCGCAACATCCACCCGGAGGACCTGGAGGACGCCGCCAACGAGGTCGAGGGGATCAAGCGCGGCCGCTGCGTGGCCTTCGGCGTCACCGACCCCAGGGTCGGCACGGAGGTCGTGGTGCTGATCTGCGAGCTGGCCGCCCCGCTCGACGAGGCCGGGCGGCAGCGGGTGGCCGCCGAGGTGCGCGCGCGCGTCTGGAAGCAGGAGATCGCGCTCTTCGACGTGCTGCTGGTGGACGACCGCTGGATGATCAAGACCTCCAGCGGCAAGATCTCGCGCTCGGCCAACCGCGAGAAGTACCTGGCCACCTTCGCCCCGCCCGAGCTGCGCGGCTGAGGCCAGCCGCGGCCAGCGGCTCAGGCCGGCGGCAGCAGCTCGGCCGAGCGCGGCACCAGGCGCGCCGGGGCGCCCGACAGGCGCTCCAGCGCGACCTCGTTGAAACCGGCCTCGACCGGCAGCTCGAGGCTCAGCAGCTCGCCCGGCACGAGGTCGGCGCGGCCGTCGCGGGGGCCGGGCCG
>JBDIBD010000393.1:0-4998 GCA_039812725.1 Vicinamibacteria bacterium
GTCGTCGGGACCGGCACGGCGGCGTCGTGCCCGGCCACCGCGGCCAGCAGGAAGGCCAGCAGCCCGCCCGGCACGCGCGGCACGTCGACCGCGAGGAAGAGGCCCGGGCGCTGGTCCAGGCGCTCCAGGCCGGCCAGCAGGCCCGCCAGCGGCCCCTGGCCGGCCTGCGCGTCGACCAGCAGGGGAGCCCCGTGGTCCTGGTAGCGCCGGCCGGGACCGCACAGCACGAAGACCTCGTCGCACAGCGGGCGCAGCCGCCGCAGCGCGTGCTCGAGCAGCGTGGCCCCGCCCCAGGGCAGCAGGGCCTTGTCGCGCCCCATCCGGCGGCTCTGCCCGCCGGCCAGCACGAATCCCAGGGCGCCGCTCAACGGGCGCGGCGGCGGAACGACCACTGCACGTCGAACTCGGCCACCGGCGTGCCGTCGAGCATGCGGCCGACCGAGCGCGCCGTGTACTCCTGCCCCTCGTCCGTCCCGGCCGCCCGCTCGATCACGGCCCGCATGCCGGCCACGTCCTCGAAGCCGAAGAGCGTGACGCCGGTGGCCTTCTTGGTGAAGCTGGCCGAGATCGCGCGCACCAGCATCGAGACCGAGGCCGGCAGCCCCTGCAGCAGGATCATGGCGGGGGCGCCCGTGGACATCTCGGCGGCCATGGCCTGGGCGGCGAAGTAGGTCGAGTTGAAGGGGTTCTGCGTGCGCCAGCCGCCCGGCAGCCGCACCACGCAGCGCTCCGCGCCCAGCTCCTGCAGCCGGAGCCCGGCGCAGGCCGCCAGCGGCAGCTTCAGCCAGAGGTAGAGCCGGAAGGCGCCCGGCCGGAGCATGCGCCGGCGGGCCTGCTCGGACGCGGGGGACAGGCTCATGGCCGGTCGGCCTCGCGCTTCCAGCCGCCCTTGAGCTCGAAGTAGGTGTAGACCACGCGTTGGATGGCGGTCACGTTGGCGAGCACCGCGATGACCCACAGCACGGCCACCATGCGGTTGGCGACGGCGCCCAGGATCAGCAGCACCAGGCGCTCCGGCCGCTCGAGGAAGCCCACCTTGCAGTCGGGGATCAGGCTCTCGGCCCGGGCCCGCGCGTAGGACGTCATGAAGCTGCCGAAGGCCGCCACCCACACCAGCACCATGTAGGGCGTGCGGTCGAGACGCGCGTACAGGATCAGCAGGCCCATGTAGAGCAGCATGTCCGAGTAGCGGTCCATGGTGGAGTCGAGGAAGGCCCCGAACTTGGTCTCGCGCCCGCGCCGCCGTGCCACGCGCCCGTCCAGCATGTCGAAGACGCTGGCGCCCAGCGCCACCAGGCCGCCGGCCCGCAGCAGGCCGGGGTTCACGCCCGCCGCCGAGCTGCCGGCCGAGGCCATCAGGGCGCAGGCCACTCCGTTCAGCGCCAGCCCGCAGATCGTGAGGACGTCGGGGCTGACCCAGGAGACGAGGGCGACGAGGCGCTCGAAGGGGCGCTCCAGTCGTTCTCCGGCCTTGTCGGTGAGCATGGTGGTGCGGGAAGCGGCGCGGGCCGAGTTTATGGGCGCGTGGGGGGGGTGTCAAACGCGGACCGGTCGGCGCCGGGCCGGCCCTCGGGCGCCGGGGCGCGCCGCGGGTTAAGTCGTTGCGCTTCAATATGTCGGCGGTTGTGTGACCGGAGCCACAAGATATAGCGCTTTTTTCGTTGACACCCCTCCGGGGGTCGCATAGGATCGACAAGCTTTTCCGCTGTACGCCCCGCCGGTGGCCCAGTCTCGTGGGCCGAGCCGTCGGAGGGGGGTCGAACGAGGGGATCAGAGAGAACGTCGCACCGGAGGCCTGCCATGTCCACCCACCCCATCGAGAGCTCTCGCCCGGAGGGCTTCGTCCCGGCCGTGAACGGGAACCGCGGGATGACCTTCCCGCGCTACTTCACGCGCCCCGGACGGCACCCCTACGACGAGCTCCAATGGGAGTCGCGCTCGGCCGTGATCAACGACGAGCGCGGTCGGCCGGTCTTCGAGCAGCACGACATCGAGGTCCCCGCCGGCTGGAGCCAGACCGCCACCAACATCGTGGCCTCGAAGTACTTCCGCGGCCAGCTCGGCTCGCCCGACCGCGAGCGCTCGGTCAAGCGCCTGATCTCCCGCGTGGTCGACACCATCCGGGCCTGGGCCGAGAAGCAGGGCTACTTCGCCACCGCCGACGACCTGGGCGCCTTCTGCGACGACCTGACGCACCTGCTGGTCAACCAGAAGGCGGCCTTCAACAGCCCGGTCTGGTTCAACGTCGGCATCGAGCCGCACCCGCAGGCCTCGGCCTGCTTCATCAACTCCGTGCAGGACACCATGGACTCGATCCTGGGCCTGGCCCGCACCGAGGGGATGCTGTTCAAGTTCGGCTCGGGGACCGGCTCGAACCTCTCGAGCATCCGCTCCTCGCGCGAGCCCCTGGCGGGCGGCGGCACGGCCTCAGGGCCGGTCTCGTTCATGCGCGGCTACGACGCCTTCGCCGGCGTGATCAAGAGCGGCGGCAAGACGCGCCGGGCCGCCAAGATGGTGATCCTCAACACCGACCACCCCGACATCGTGGAGTTCATCCAGAGCAAGGCCGAGGAGGAGCGCAAGGCCTGGGCCCTGATCGAGGCCGGCTACGACGGCTCGTTCAACGTCAAGGGCGGGGCCTACGACTCGGTCTTCTTCCAGAACGCCAACCACTCGGTGCGCGTGACCGACGAGTTCATGCGCGCGGTGCTCGAGGACCGCGACTGGCAGACCCGCTTCGTGCTCTCGGGCCAGCCCTGCGAGACCTTCAAGGCGCGCGAGCTGATGAAGATGATGGCCGAGGCGGCCTGGCAGTGCGGCGACCCGGGCATGCAGTACGACACGACCATCAACGACTGGCACACCTGCCCGCACACGGCCCGCATCAACGCCAGCAACCCCTGCTCCGAGTACATGTTCCTGGACGACACGGCCTGCAACCTGGCGTCCCTGAACCTGATGAAGTTCGCCAAGGCCGACGGCGAGTTCGACGTGGAGGCCTTCCGGGCCGCCTGCCGCACGGTCATCACCGCCCAGGAGATCCTGGTCGACAACGCCAGCTACCCGACCCGCTCGATCGAGAAGAACAGCTTCGACTACCGCCCGCTGGGCCTGGGCTACGCCAACCTGGGCGTGCTGCTGATGGACCGCGGCCTGCCCTACGACTCGGACGCCGGGCGGGCCTTCGCGGCCGCCGTGACGGCCCTGATGCACGGCGAGGCCTACGCCCAGAGCGCGCGCGTGGCCGGGGCCCTGGGGCCCTTCGCGGGCTACGCCAAGAACGCCGAGCCGATGCTGCGCGTGATCGACAAGCACCGCCAGCACGCCCACATGATCGACAAGACGCTGGTGCCGCGCGAGCTGATCAAGTCGGTGCTGCACACCTGGGACGAGTGCTACGCCCTGGGCGTGCAGCACGGCTACCGCAACAGCCAGGTCACGGTGCTGGCGCCCACCGGCACGATCGGCTTCATGATGGACTGCGACACCACCGGCATCGAGCCCGACATCGCCCTGGTCAAGTACAAGAAGCTGGTGGGCGGCGGGATGATGAAGATCGTCAACCAGTCGGTCCCCGGCGTGCTGAAGAAGCTGGGCTACTCGGGCGGCGAGATCGAGGACATCCTGCGCTACGTCGACGAGCGCGAGACCATCGAGGGCGCCCCGCACCTCAAGGACGAGCACCTGCCGGTCTTCGACTGCGCCTTCCCGCCGGCCAACGGCACCCGCACCATCCACTGGATGGGCCACATCAAGATGATGGCGGCGGTGCAGCCGTTCCTCTCGGGGGCCATCTCCAAGACCGTCAACATGCCCACCGACGCCACGCCCGAGGACATCATGCAGGCCTACGTCGAGTCGTGGCGCCTGGGCCTCAAGGCCGTGGCGGTCTACCGCGACGGCTGCAAGCGCAGCCAGCCGCTCTCGACCAAGAAGGAGGGCGACGAGCGCCGGGCCGAGCCCGCCGCGGCCCCCGTGGCCGAGCCCCTGGCGGAGCGCCCGGCGCGCCGCAAGCTGCCCGACGAGCGCCGGGCCATCACCCACAAGTTCTCGATCGCCGGCCACGAGGGCTACATCACCGTCGGCATGTACGAGGACAACAAGCCCGGCGAGATCTTCCTGGTGATGGCCAAGGAGGGCTCGACCATCTCGGGTCTGATGGACGCCTTCGCCACCTCGATCTCGATGGCCCTCCAGTACGGCGTGCCGCTCGAGGCCCTGGTGGAGAAGTTCACCCACACCCGCTTCGAGCCCTCGGGCTTCACCAAGAACCCCGAGATCCCCTACGCCAAGAGCATCACGGACTACATCTTCCGCTGGCTGGCGTCGAAGTTCCTGTCGACCGAGCACCAGGAGGCGGTGGGCGTCAGGCCCAGCGGCGAGTCGCTGCGGCCGCTGGCCCCGGTCGCCGCCGCCCCGCGCCCGGCGGCCCCGGCCCAGGGCGACACCATGCCGTCCGGCGCGGCCACGTTCCTCAACCAGACCGACGCGCCGACCTGCCACTACTGCGGCAGCATCATGACGCGCAACGGCAGCTGCTACCGCTGCGCGAACTGCGGCTCGACTTCCGGTTGCTCGTAGGAACGCCGAGGTGGAGATGAGCGCCGCGACGTCCCCGGGGGAGCTGCCCGCGCTGCGAGACGTGCTCTGGGAGCGCGCCCGCAATAGCCTCGGCATCGCCCGCCTGCTGGCCCACGAGGGCCGGCCCGAGCCGCTGGTGGCGACCGCCTGCAACAGCGCGGTCGAGTCGGCCCTGCGAGCCGCCCTCGAGCACTCCGGGCAGCGCTACGAGGGCGACCTCGTGCTGGGGCTCGCGCGCCTGGACGCGCCCCTCGACCTGTGGGACGGCTGCGAGCCGCGCCCGCGCCGCCAGTGGCTCAGCGACGCCGAGCGCGCCGTGGGCTGGATCTCCGACCGGCTGCGGCGCGAGGCCCCCGAACGCTCCTGGGGCTTCTGAGGCGCCGACCGTGAGCGGGGGCGGGCGCGGCCCGGCGGGGG
>JBDIBD010000394.1:0-4985 GCA_039812725.1 Vicinamibacteria bacterium
CGAGGGCCAGCGCCGCGAGGACGGTCGCGCCGGCCACGGCCGGCGCGGCGCCACGTCGAGCCCGTCGTGTCGTGCGGTGCATGCCGGGGAAGACGAGGGCGGTCCGGGGCGCGATTCATGAGAGGTCCCTCGCGGCCTCCTAAGAATTCGCTAACCGGATCGCGGCGGACCGCGGCCCAGCGGCTTATAATCCGCGCCGTGTCGACGGACCTCCTGGCCATGAGCCGCGCCGGAGTCCCCACCCCCGGCGCCCCCGAGAAAGCTGCGGTGCAGTCGATGTTCGACCGCATCGCGCCGCGCTACGACCTGCTCAACCGCCTGCTCTCCGGCGGCACCGACGTGCGCTGGCGCCGGCGCGCGGTGGACTTCCTGGGACTCGGGGAGGGGGCGCGCGTGCTCGACCTGGCCACCGGCACGGCCGACCTGGTGATCGAGGCCCTGGGCCGGCACCCGGGCAGCACGGGCTGGGGGGTCGACCTCTCGACCCGCATGCTGGCCCACGCCGCCCCCAAGCTGCGCCGCCAGGGGCTGGCCGGGCGGGCGGCCCTGGCCGCGGGCGACGCCGAGCGCCTGCCGCTGCGCGAGGGCAGCTTCGACGGGGCCCTGATCGCCTTCGGCATCCGCAACGTGGGCGACCCCGAGCAGGGGCTGCGCGAGCTGCGTCGCGTGCTGCGTCCCGGCGGACGCCTGGTGGTGCTCGAGTTCGCCCTGCCGCGCGGCCTGCTGGGCCGCGCCTACCGCCTCTACTTCACGCAGCTGCTGCCGCGCATCGGCGGCCTGGTCAGCGGCGACCGGGGCGCCTACGCGTACCTGCCGGCCTCGGTCGAGCGCTTCGCCAGCCCCGACGAGCTGTCGGGCCTGATGGCGCGGGCCGGGTTCGCCGACGTCACCCGCCGCCGGCTCACCGCCGGCATCGCCTGGCTTCACCGCGGGACGCGCCCCGGCGCCCCCGCGCCCCTGGAGAGTGCGCCATGAGCGGCCCCAGCGAGACCCTCAAGCAGGCCGCCGAGCGGCTGCTGCCGCACGCCGACGAGCTGGTGGAGGCCTGGACCGCGTCGCTGATCGGGGTGCAGGACGGCCCCCCCGACGAGATCCGGGCCTACTGCCGCGGGACCGTCGACACGCTGCTGGGCCTGCTGCTGCGCGGCGAGGCCGAGGAGTTCCTGCGGAGCGAGGAGCAGGCCGCCCAGGCCGCGGCCCAGGCCGGCAGCAGCCTGCAGCCGATCGCCGTGGGCATCCGGCTGATGGACCGCTGCCTGCTGCCGTTCCTGATGCAGTCCTGCCCCGACCGCGACGCGCTGGCGCACGCCCTGCTGGCGCTCGACGAGCTGGCCGACCGCCGCCTGGAGCTGCTGCTGCGGGCCCAGGAGGAGGAGGTCCACCGGCGCCTGGCCGAGCTGCAGGACGCGGCCGCGCGGGCCGAGGAGAAGGCCCGCGAGCTGGCCCGCGCCAACGCGGCCCTGGAGCGCTCGCAGAGCAAGGTCCAGCAGCGCAGCGACCAGATCGCGCTCTTCAGCCTGGTGGCCCGGCGCCTGGCGGCCATCCTCGAGCCCGAGAAGCTGATGGAGGCCGCGGCCGAGACCATCCAGAAGAAGCTCAACTACCACTACGTGGGCGTGGTGGTGCTGGACGACGAGGGCGTGCTGGTGGGGCGCTGGTCGGGCAAGCCGGGCGTCGACCGGCGCAGCGCCGGCCGCACGCAGGGGCCGGCGCAGGGGCTGATCGGGCGCACCCTGCGCAAGCGCGCGCCGCAGGTGGTCGGCGACGTGCGCCAGGACCCCGACTACAGGCCCGACGTCCTCGGCACCTGCTCCGAGATGGTCGTGCCGCTGCTGGACGCGGGGCAGGCCGTGGGAGCGCTGGACTTCCAGAGCGAGGAGCCGGGGGCCTTCGACCTCGACGACGTGGCGGTGGGCGAGGCGGTGGCGGAGTTCCTGGTGGTGGCGCTGCGCAACGCGCGCCAGTTCGAGGAGCTGCGCCGCGCCCGTCAGTGAGCCGCCCGGGAGGTGAGCCGTGCGCTGGGTGGTCTTCAACCAGAAGGGCGGGGTCGGCAAGTCGACCATCACGTGCAACCTGGCCGCCGTGGCCGCGCGCAAGGGCCAGAAGACCCTGGTGGTCGACCTCGACCCCCAGGCCAACTCCTCGCACTACCTGATGGGCGCCGGGAGCGAGGAGGCCCGGCCGGGCCTGGTGGAGCTGTTCGAGCACAGCCTGGCCTTCAGGATCTTCGGCGACGACGGCCCCACGGCCGCCGATTGCGTGCACACCACGCCCTACCAGAACCTCGACGTGATGCCCTCGCACCGCGGGCTGGAGGCGCTGCTGGGGCGTCTCGAGGCGCGCCACAAGGTCTTCCGCGTCCGCGAGGCCGTGCGCGAGCTGCCCGACTACGAGACGGTCTTCTTCGACACGCCGCCGGCCCTCAACGCCTTCACGCTCTCGGCCCTGATCGCGGCCGACCGCTGCCTGATCCCCTTCGACTGCGACGCCTTCTCGCACCACGCCCTGCGCGACCTGCTGGCGCGGGTCGAGGAGGTGCGCGCCGACCACAACCCGCAGCTGCGCGTGGGCGGCATCGTGGTCAACCAGTTCCAGGCCCGGGCCAACTTCCCGCAGCAGTTGGTGGACGAGCTGCGGGCCGAGGGCCTGCCCCTGCTCGAGCCGTACATCTCGGCCTCGGTCAAGGTGCGCGAGTCGCACCACGTGGCCCGGCCGCTGGTGGAGCTGCACCCGGGCCACAAGCTGAGCGAGGAGTTCGAGCAGCTCTACGCGGCGCTGGAGCGCTCGGCCCGCAAGCGGCCGGCACGGGCCTCCTGAGGTGGCCGCGACCCTCTGCCCGGCCTGCGGCGCGGAGATGGCCGGGCACCGGCTCGAGGCCCGGCTCGGGCGCTCGGTCGACGTCGACCTGTGTTCCGCCTGCCAGTTCATCTGGTTCGACAGGGGCGAGAGCCTGCAGCTCTCCCCGGCCGCCACCCTGACGCTGTTCCGGGTCGTCGGAGAGCACGGGCCGCGCTCGCGCCGCCCCTCCCCGGCCGAGATGCCCTGCCCGCGCTGCCGGGTGCGCCTGGCGCTGGCCCACGACCGCCAGCGCAACACGCCCTTCCAGTACTGGCGCTGCCCGGCCGGGCACGGGCGCCTGACGAGCTTCTTCGACTTCCTGCGCGAGAAGGACTTCGTGCGCCCGCTCTCGAAGGAGCAGGTCGAGGAGCTGCGCCGCAACGTGCAGACGCTCAACTGCTCGAACTGCGGCGCGCCGATCGACCTGGGCAAGGGTTCGAGCTGCGAGCACTGTGGGTCGCCGCTGTCGATGCTCGACCTCGATCAGGCCGGCCGGCTCGTGGCCCAGCTGCGCGCGGCGGACCGCACGGGCAAGCCCGTCGACCCGACCCTGCCCCTCGACATGATCCGTGCCCGCCGCGAGGTCGAGACGGCCTTCGCCGCGATCGAGGGTCAGCCCGCCTGGCCGTCGTCGCCCTCCGGCTCGGACCTGGTGGGGCAGGGGCTCTCGGCCCTGCTGCGCTGGCTGGGGAAGCGGGTGGACTGATCAGTCGACGGCGCCGAAGACCTCCCGGAACCTGGCCTCCAGCCGCTGCATGACCTCGTCCATCGGCACCTCGCGCCCCAGCAGCTTGAGCAGGCTGGTGACGCCCTTGTCGCTGATGCCGCACGGGACGATCAGGCGGAAGGGGGCGAGGTCGGTGGTGACGTTGAAGGCCAGGCCGTGGGACGTCACCCAGCGCGAGATGCGCACGCCGATCGCGCCGATCTTGTCGTCGCCGATCCAGCAGCCGGTGCGCCCGGCCACGCGCCCGGCCGCGAGGCCGTAGTCGGCGCACAGCCGGATCATGACCTCCTCCAGGTCGCGCACGTAGCGGTGCACGTCGCGCCGCTCGTGGGGCAGCTCGAGGATCGGGTAGGCCACCAGCTGGCCGGGGCCGTGGTAGGTCACGTCGCCGCCCCGGCCGGCCTCGAAGACGTCGAAGCCGCGCTGGCGCAGGGCCTCTTGGGGGAAGAGCACGTTCTCCTGGCGGGCGTTGCGGCCCAGCGTGAAGACCGGCTCGTGCTCGAGCAGCAGCAGCGTGTCGGGGACGCTGCCGGCCTTGCGCTCAGCGACCAGCCGCTCCTGCAGCGCCAGGCCGTCGGCGTAGCGGACGCGGCCGAGCCGGCGGACGTCCAGCCCGGCCACGGCTACATCCAGCTCTCGTCGAACTCCTGCAGGGTCTTCTTGACCAGCGCCATGAAGCGGTCGGCGTCGGCCCCGTCCACGATGCGGTGGTCGAAGGTCAGCGCCAGGTAGCACATGGTGCGGATGGCGATGGCGTCGTCGCGCACCACCGGCCGCTTCTCGATGGTCCCCACGCCCAGGATGGCGACCTGGGGCTGGGGGATGATGGGCGTGCCGAACAGGCTGCCGAAGACCCCGGGGTTGGTGATCGTGAAGGTGCCGCCCTGGACCTCGTCGACCTTGAGCTTCTTGCCGCGCGCGCGCTCGGCCAGGTCGTTCACGGTGCGGGCCAGTCCGAGCAGGTTCTTCTCGTCGGCGTTCTTGACCACGGGCACGATCAGGCCCCAGTCGAGGGCCACGGCCATGCCCAGGTTGACGTCCTTCTTGTAGACGATCGCGTCGCCGTCGACGCTCGAGTTGAGCACCGGGAAGGCCTTCAGCGCGTCCACCACGGCCTTCATGATGAAGGGCAGGTAGGTCAGGTTGACGCCGTGGCGCTCCTGCCAGGCGCCCTTGTGCTTGCGCCGCAGCTGGTCGACGCGCGTCATGTCGACCTCCCAGACCGTGTTGACGTGGGCCGAGATGCGCTTCGACAGCACCATGTGCTCGGCGGTCTTCTTGCGGATGGGCGACATCGGCACGACCTCGACCCGCTCGCCCGGCTTGTAGGCCGGCACGAACGGGGCGGGGGCCTCGGCGGAGACCGGGGAGGCTGCGGCGGGCGCCGGGGCCGCGGGGCGCGCGGCGGCCGGGGCGGCGG
>JBDIBD010000395.1:0-4968 GCA_039812725.1 Vicinamibacteria bacterium
GGGCGGCTGGCGCTGATCGCCCGCGTGGGCCAGATCATCACGGCGGGGCTGGCGCTCGACGAGCTGCTGCAGCGCGCCGCCGACGCGGTGCACGAGCTCCTGGGCTATCCCAGCGTCGACATCCCGCTGGTCGACGCCGCCGCCCGCGAGCTGGTGGTGCGGGCCCGCGGCGGCCTCTACAAGCAGCTCATCCGGCACGAGGACCGGCTGCCGATCGAGCGCGGCGTGATGGGCGCGGCGGTGCTCGAGCGGCGCCCGCAGCTGGTCAACGACGTGGCCGCCGACCCGCGCTACGTGCGGCCGCCGGGCACGCGCGGCGCGCGCGCCGAGCTGGCCGTGCCGATCTTGCTCGGCGGGCTGGCCCTCGGGGTGCTCAACGTCGAGTCCGACGAGCCCTTCGGCCCGGAGGACGTTCAGAGCCTGCAGATCGTGGCCGACCACCTGGCCGTGGCCATCCGCAACGCCCGCCTCTTCGAGCGGGCGCAGGCGGCGGCCACCCTGGAGGAGCGCCAGCGCCTGGCCCGCGACCTGCACGACTCCGTCACCCAGCTGCTCTTCGGAGTCACGCTGCTGGCGGAGTCGGTGCCCGCGGCCTGGCGCCAGGACCCCGCCGCCGGCGAGCGGCAGCTGGAGCGGCTGATGGGCCTGTCGCGCACGGCCCTGGCGGAGATGCGGGCGCTGCTGGCCGAGCTGCGCGGCGAGGGACCCGACGAGGGCCAGGAGACCGCCAGCCTGGCGGGCCTGTCGCGCGTGCGGCGCGAGGGCCTGCCCGGGGCCCTCCGGCACTACGCGTCCGAGCTGGTGGGCGACGGGCTGGCCCTCGACCTCGACTTCGCGGGCTACTGCCCGCAGCCCTTCGACCGCGAGGAGGCGCTGTACCGCATCGCCCAGGAAGCCCTCAACAACGTCGTCAAGCACGCCCGGGCGCGGGCGGTGCGCGTGGTGCTCGGGCTCGACGGCGAGAGCGTGCACCTGACGGTCACCGACGATGGCCAGGGCTTCGAGCCGGGCGACCTGCTGCTGCGCGCCGCGGCCGACGGGGTCGGCCGCGAGGGCGGGCTGGGCTTCGTCAGCATGCGCGAGCGGGCCGAGGCCCAGCACGGCCGCCTGCGCATCGCCGCGCGGCCCGGGGGAGGGACGAGCGTGGAGGTGACCTTGCCGGCGAGCCGGAGCGACACGTGAGCGCGACTCCCATCCGGGTGTTGCTGGCCGACGACCACGAGCTGGTGCGCGAGGGCCTGCGCACGGTGCTGGCCCAGGAGCACGAGTTCGAGGTGGTGGGCGACGCGGGGACGGGCGAGGAGGCCGTCGAGCTGGCGCGGGCCCTGCGGCCCGACGTGGTGCTCATGGACCTGGTCATGCCGGGCATCGGCGGCCAGGAGGCCCTGGTGCGCATCCGTGCGGCCTGCCCGGGGACCCAGGTCGTGGTGCTGACCAGCTTCGCCAGCGACCAGAGCGTGCGCGACGCCATCGCCGCCGGCGCGGTGGGCTACCTGCTCAAGGACGTGCTCAAGAACGAGCTGCTGCAGGCCATCCGCAACGCCCACCAGGGCCGGCCCGCGCTGCACCCGGAGGCCCAGCGCCACCTCATGCGGCGCCTCACCCGCCCGCCGGCGCCGAGGCCCGACGCCGAGCTGACCCCGCGCGAGCGCACCGTGCTCCTCCGGCTGGCTCGCGGCCAGAGCAACAAGGCCATCGCCGCCGACCTGGGTCTGACCGAGGGAACCGTCAAGGGCTACGTCAGCCTGATCCTCGACAAGCTGGGGCTGCAGGACCGCACCCAGGCCGCGCTGTTCGCCGTGAAGCACGGACTGGTGCCGCCGGACGAGGCTTGAGGCGGCGAGGACCGGCTCTCGGGCTCAGGGCTTCGCCGGCCGTTCCCGCTCCAGGCTGGCGAAGATGAAGGGGCCCACGGCCTTGGGGTCGTCGGCGCGGACCTTCTCGCCGACGTAGTACTCGAAGCTGCCGTCGCGGTAGCGCTCCTTCTCCGGATCGCCGCCCAGCCCGGCCACCTGGCAGGCGCGCTGGATCGTCAGCCGCCCGTCCTGGCCCACGACGACGAACTCCTTCAGGAAGCCGTCGTAGGCGCGGCGCCCCGCCTGGCCGTGGCGAGCCTCGAGGTGCCCGAGCCGCGCCCCCTTCATCAGCACGAAGCTCAACATGGCCGAGACCGAGGCCTCGAGGTAGTTGCCCTCGCGCCCGCCCTGGTCGAGCACCTGGTACCAGGCGCCGCTCTTCGGGTCCTGGACCCTCACGACGGCGTTGGCCAGGCGCTTCAGGATCGCCGCCAGCGTGGCTCGCCCGGGATGGCCGGCCGGCAGCTCGTCCAGGGTCTCGACCAGCCCCATCGCGTACCAGCCCACGGCCCGGCCCCAGAAGGCGGGCGAGCGTCCGGTCCGCGGGTCGGCCCACCGCTGCTTCCGGCTCTCGTCCCAGCCGTGGTAGAGCAGGCCCGTCTTCTCGTCGCGCGCGTGGCGCTCCATCAGCACGTACTGCTGCACCACGTCGTCGAAGGCCGGGCCGGGCTCGCCGAAGACACGCGCGTAGCGAGCCAGGAACGGGGCGGCCATGTAGAGCCCGTCCAGCCACATCTGCGACGGGTAGCGCAGCTTGTGCCAGAGGCCGCCCTCGCTGGTGCGCGGGTGCTCGCGCATCTGCTGCCGCAGCCGCTCCAGCGCCAGGCGGTACTTCTCGGCGTGCACCTGCCCGTACAGGGCCAGCAGGGCCTTGCCGGGCTCGACCCGGTCGATGTTGAACTCCTCCATGCGATACGTCGAGATCCGGCCGTCGCCGTCGATCATCGAGTCGTAGTAGAGCTCGACGTACCTGCGGTAGCGCGGGTCCTCCGTCGCCTCGCCCACCCGCCACAGCGCGTCCAGCAACAGCCCGTGGGTGTACTCCCACTTCGGCTGCTCCGAGTCGAGGCGGGTCGGGTCGGGGTGGCGGGCCAAGACCGTCTCGGCGGCGCGCACGGACCAGGGCTTCTCCGCGGCGCCGGCGAGACCGGCCAGCGCGAGGACGACCACGGCGAGGCTGCGCGCCCGGGGGCGAGGGTTCATGGCTGGGCCTCCTGCGGAGCCGGCGCGATGAAACGGGCCAGGGCCGGGATGGCGCGGCGCAGCTCGTCGGCCACGACGCCGCCGAAGAGCCGGCTGCCGGCCTCGCCGAGGTGGGTCTTGTCGAGGCTGCCGTCGGCCTTGAGCGTGCCCAGGGCCAGGCCCTGCTCCGGTCCCATCCGGTCGAGCAGCTCGAGACTGCGCGCGTGTAGGTCGAGCACCGCCACGCCCTTGGCCTGCGCCACGGCGCGCACCGCCTCGGCGTAGGCCTCGAGGTCGGAGTGGACGCGGCCGTCCGCCTGGTAGTAGCGCCGTGTCAGCGAGGTCAGGAGCACGGGCACGGCTCCGGCCGCGCGGGCCTCGTCGACGTAGCGCGCCAGGTTCGCCCGGTACGTCGTGGCGGGATCGGTCTCGCGCTCGGGTCCCTTGCCGGGCGCGTCGTTGTGGCCGAACTGGATCAGGACGTAGTCGGGCCGGTCGCGCAGGACCTCCTGCCAGAGCCCCTCGGCGGCGTAGCTCTTCGAGCTGCGGCCGCCCTTGGCCCGGTTGAGGCAGACGGCCTGCGGCGCCAGCCGGGCGGCGAAGCCGCGCCCCCAGCCCTGCTCGTCGGTGACCGTCGAGTCGCCCGCCAGCGCGATGCGCAGCGGGCGCGTCTCGAACGACCAGCTCGGCCCTTCCACGATTCCTCCCTTGGTGATCGTGTCCACCCGCCAGAAGTACCGGCTGGCCGGCTCGAGCGCGCCCGTCTCCCAGGACGTCTCCGCGGTCTGCGCCACCAGCGGGGGCGGCTCGCCGCGCCCGAAGCGCAGGCGCTGGGCGCCGCCCTGACGAGCGGGCCCCCAGCGCAGCCGCACCCCGTCGGGGTCGACGAAGCGCCAGCCGTTCTCGGGGCGCGGCAGGGCCGCGAACGGCAGCACCGCGGGCAGGCTGGCCTCGGGGTCCCAGCGCCCGCCGAAGGTCCAGCGCGCGTCGATCTCCTCCTCGCGCGGCGCCCCGTCGGCCGAGGCCAGGTTGTCCGCGAACCAGGCGTAGTCGCCCCCCTCGCGCCGGCAGCTCGCGTAGTAGTGGCGGGCGCCCCACTGGTAGGTTTCGGGAGCCGAGGGCAGGGACATCGGCCGGTCGGCCAGGCGCGGCGAGAAGAGGGCGTCGAGCACGTAGATCTGCCCGTCGCGGTTGTTGCGCCCGAGCGGGAAGCCGGGGATGCCGTCGAAGCGCGAGTGGCGCACCACCAGCTTCTGGTCGCGGTCCTTGCTGCCGTCGTGCCAGAGGGCCGCCGTGAGGCTGCGGCTGAAGAAGCGGCTGTCGGTCACGTAGGCCCAGCCGCGCGGGCAGACGAAGTCGACCGCCCCCTCGAAGTCGCAGGCCGACTGGTACGACAGCCCGGTGGCGCCGTTCCACAGGCTCAGCGTGTCGCCTCCGTCGGCCGCCACGGTGGCGTGCAGGAGCGCGATGCGCGTGGCGCCGCCGCCCGAGCGGATCGCGAACTGGTGGTCGTCGTCGCCGTTCAGCCGGCCGTAGTCGTTGCGCACCGTCAGGTTGGCCAGCAGCAGGTCGCTGACCTCCGGCCCGACGTTGACCACGGCCGCGCCCCAGTCGTCGGGGTGGGCCTGGCGCCAGGCGCGCCGCAGCTCGGCGTACTCGAGGCGCGTGCCGGCCCGGCTCTCGCCGACGAGCGAGACGTGGCTGCGCGTCACGAAGATCTTCTCGCGGTAGACCCCGTCGCGGACCAGCACGAGCTTGTGGGTGGCGTTGCCCTCGGGGATCGCGTCGAGCGCGGCCTGGACCGTGCGGAAGTCGCCGCTGCCGTCCTGCGCCACGACCAGGTCCACGCCCGGCGGCCGCATCGCGCGGGCGGCAGGCGCCCGCGAGCGAGGGGCGCTCAGGCAGGCGGCGCAGGCCAGGCCCAGGAGCG
>JBDIBD010000396.1:0-4967 GCA_039812725.1 Vicinamibacteria bacterium
CGACGCGGGCCACGACATCGCCGGCCTGCGCCCGTTGCTGCTCGAGGAGGACCGCGCCGCGGTCGAGCGCGCGGCCGTGCTGCTGGCGCTGGCCGACGACTTCCAGGCGCGCGGCGCGCCCCGCGCGCGCGTGAGGCTGCGCTGCCGCCTGGTCCGGCGCAGCTTCACGGTCTCCGCGCCGGCCCTGCTGTCCTGGCGCCCGCGCGGCCTCGGCCGGCGCTTCGAGCGCGCCTTCGGCCGGCGGCTGGTCGTCCAGCACGGGGCCGAGCCCCGGCCCGTGAGATCGCGTTGAATCGAGAGGTGCCCGTGACCGACATCCACCTGCGCGCCATCGGCGTGGTCGAGAGCTCCACCAGCGAGGCCGTCGACTTCGACTGGGGCCGGGTGGTCTCGCGCGTCCGCCTGGTCCCCGAGCTGGCCGCGGGCCTGGCGGGGCTCGACGGCTTCTCCCACGCGGTGGTGGTCTTCCTCATGCACGAGGCCCGCTTCGAGCAGCAGCGCCACCTGGTGCGCCGGCCGCGGGAGCGCGCCGACATGCCGCTGCTCGGGATCTTCGCGCAGCGGGCGGCCTGCCGGCCGAACCCGATCGGCGTGACCACCGTGGCCATCGAGCGGGTCGAGGGCGACTCGCTGTGGGTGCGCGGGCTGGACGCCATCGACGGCACGCCGGTGCTCGACGTCAAGCCGCACGCGCGCGTCTTCGACGCGCCGCAGGGCAGCCGCGAGGCCGAGTGGCTCGCACGGCTCATGCGGGGCTACTTCTGAGGCGGCCGCGCCGCGAGTGTGTAAACTCGCGCTGCGGAGGGCGGCGATGATCCTGGCGGGCGACGTGGGCGGCACCAACTGCAGGCTGGCGCTCTACGAGGTCGAGCAGGGGCGGCTGCGCCAGCGGGCCGAGGAACGTGTCCCCAGCCAGGGCGCCAACGGGCTGCACGAGCCCGTGGCCGCCTTCCTCGCGGCCCACGGGGCGCGGCCCGCCGCGGCCAGCTTCGGCCTGCCCGGGCCCGTGCGTCGGGGGCGCGCGGTCATCACCAACCTGCCCTGGGTGGTCGAGGAGGCCACGCTGCGGCAGCGCCTGGGCCTGTCCGACGTCTTCCTGCTGAACGACCTCGAGGCCTACGCCTGGGGCGTGGCCGCGCTGGCGCCCGAGGCGCTCTCCACGCTGCAGCCCGGCGCCGCCGAGGCCGGCGGCAACCAGGCGGTGATCGCGGCCGGCACGGGCCTGGGCCAGGCGGGCCTCTTCTGGGACGGACGCGCGCACCGCCCCTGGCCCACCGAGGGGGGCCACACGGACTTCGCGCCCACGGACGAGCTGCAGTTCGGGCTGCTGCGCTTCCTACAGGAGCGGCACGGCCGGGTGAGCTGGGAGCGGGTGGTGTCCGGGCCCGGCCTCGTGGCCGTGCACGAGTACCTGCGCGACGTGGCGCGGGTGGCCGAGCCGGCCCGGCTGCCCCCCGAGCTGGTTTCCTCGGATCCGTCGGCCACCATCACCCGCGCGGCGGCGGCCGGCGCCTGCCCCCTCGCGCGCCGCACGATGGACCTGTTCGTGGCGCTCTACGGGGCCGAGGCCGGCAACCTGGCCCTGAAGACGATGTCGACGGGGGGCCTCTTCCTGGGCGGCGGCATCGCCCCCAAGATCCTGCCCGAGCTGCAGAAGCCGACCTTCCTGCAGGCCTTCCTGGCCAAGGGACGCATGCGCTCGCTGCTCGAGGCCATGCCGGTGAAGGTGATCCTCGACGACGCCTGCGGCCTGCACGGGGCCGCGCGCCACGCTGCCCTGCGGACCGGGCGCCTGCCGGCCTGAGCCGCGCCGAAGATACAATGCGCCGCTCGGGGGAGGGTTCATGAAGGTGCGTGTCCTCGTGGTCGGGTGGCTGCTGGCCGTGCTGCCGTGCGCGCCGTCGGCAGCGGGCGAGAAGCTGGTCTTCGGCACGGACTGGAAGGCCCAGGCCGAGCACGGCGGCTTCTACCAGGCCCTGGCCACCGGCCTCTACGCGAAGCGCGGGCTCGAGGTCGAGATCCGCCAGGGCGGGCCGCAGGTCAACCACTCGCAGCTGCTGGCCGCGGGGCGGCTCGACTTCAACATGTCGCCCAACTCCTTCCTGCCCCTGAACTTCGTCAGGGAGGGCATCCCGGTCGTCTCGGTCGCGGCCCTGTTCCAGAAGGACCCGCAGGTGCTGATCGCGCACCCGGGCCAGGGGCACGACTCGCTGGCCGCGCTGAAGGGCCGGCCGATCATGATCGGCACGGACACGCGCGTGGGCTCGTGGCTGTTCCTCAAGTCGAGGTTCGGCTTCACGGACGACCAGATCCGCCCCTACACGTTCAGCGTGGCGCCCTTCCTGGCCAACCCGCAGGCCGTCCAGCAGGGCTACCTGACCAGCGAGCCGTACACGATCGAGCAGCAGGGCGTGAAGCCCGTCGTGCACCTGCTGGCCGACTCGGGCTACTCGAGCTACGCGGCCGTGATCCAGGCCCAGCAGCGCACCGTCGACAGCCGTCCCGAGCTGGTGCGGGCCTTCGTCGAGGCCTCGATCGAGGGCTGGTACTCGTACCTCTACGGCGACCCGTCGCCGGCCAACGCGCTCATCAAGCAGGCCAACCCCGAGATGACCGAGGCCCTGCTGGCCTACGGCCGCTCCAAGCTCAAGGAGCGCGGCATCGTCGACAGCGGCGACTCGCTCGCGCTCGGCATCGGGGCCATGACGGAGTCGCGCTGGCAGGACTTCTTCAGGACCATGGCGTCCCAGGGGCTCTACCCCGCCGACCTCGACTGGCGCAAGGCCTTCACCCTGCGCTTCGTGAACCAGAGGGTCGGGATGCCGCCGCCGAAGAAGTAGTGGCCGCAGCCCCGCTGGTCTCGCTGGCCGGCCTGGCGCGCTCGTTCCCGCGCTCCGGGGAGGCGCTGGCTCCGCTGACGCTCGACATCGCCGCGGGCGAGTTCGTGAGCGTGGTGGGCCCCTCGGGCTGCGGCAAGAGCACCTTGCTGCGCCTGGTGGCGGGGCTCCTGCCGCCCTCGGCCGGCAGCCTGCGGCTCGACCTGCCGGCCGGGGCGCGCGGCTTGGTGGGCTTCGTCTTCCAGGACGCCACCCTGCTCCCCTGGGCCACGGTCGAGCGCAACGTGGCCCTGCCGCTGCGGGTGCTGGGAGTGCCGGCCCGCGAGGCGGCCCCGCGCGTGGCCCAGGCTCTCGAGCTGGTGGGCCTGGCCGATTTCGCGCGGGCCTGGCCGCGCGAGCTGTCCGGGGGCATGCGCATGCGCGTCTCGCTGGCCCGCGCCCTGGCCCAGAAGCCGCGCCTGCTGCTGCTCGACGAGCCCTTCGCCGCGCTCGACGAGATCACGCGCTTCCGCCTGAACGACGACCTGCTGCGGCTCTGGCGGCACGAGGGCTGGACCGTGGTCTTCGTGACCCACAGCGTCTTCGAGTCGGTCTACCTGTCGCAGCGCGTGCTGGTGATGACGCCGCGCCCCGGGCGGCTGGCCGGCGAGTTCCGGCCCGGCCTGCCGGCCGAGCGCGGCGCGGCCCTGCGGGCCGACCCGGTCTACGTGGACGCCTGCCGGGCCGTCTCCGAGCGGCTGGCCGAGGTGATGGCGTGACCCTCGAGCGGCTGGGCCGCACGGCGGCGCCCGTCCTGGTGGGGGCGCTGCTGCTGGGCGGCTGGGAAGGGCTGGTGCGCTGGCGCGGCATCCCGCCCTACGTGCTGCCCGGCCCCCTGGCCGTGGCCCGGGCCCTGGCCAGCGACGGGCCCAGCCTGGCCGGCTCGCTGCTCTTCACGCTGAAGGTCACGGGGCTGGCGCTGCTGGGCTCGGCGCTGCTGGGCGGCCTGCTGGCGGTGCTGCTGGCCCAGTCGCGCTGGGTCGAGCAGAGCCTGTTCCCCTACGCCGTGGCGCTGCAGGTCACGCCCGTGGTCTCGATCGCCCCGCTGATCATCATCTGGGTCCAGGACACCTTCCTGGCCCTCCTGGCCTGCGCCTGGATCGTGGCCTTCTTCCCCGTGCTGTCGAACACCACGCTGGGCCTGCGCAGCGCCGACCCCCACCTGGTGGAGCTGTTCCGCCTCTACGGCGCCACGCGCTGGCAGACCCTGCTGCTCCTCAAGCTGCCCGCGGCCCTGCCCTACTTCCTGGCCGGGCTGCGCATCGGCGGCGGGCTGGCGCTGGTGGGCGCCGTGGTGGCCGAGTTCGTGGCCGGCACGGGCGGGGCCGAGACCGGCCTGGCCTTCCGCATCCTCGAGTCGGGCTACCGCCTGCAGGTCCCGCGCATGTTCGCGGCCCTGCTGCTGCTGGCCCTGGCCGGCGTGGCCATCCACGTGGCGCTGTCGGCCCTGTCCCACTGGCTGCTGCGCCACTGGCACGCCAGCGCCCTGCCGCAGGAACGCTAGCCTAGCGCTCCAGGGACATCTCCGCGGCCCGCAGCTGGCCGTCGACGCGCGGCTGCCAGCGCAGCCCGGGGCGCGAGGCGAAGACGTCGCGGCGGTGGTAGAGGGGCACCAGCGGCATGTCCTCGCGGGCCAGCTCCGCCAGCCGGGCGTAGATGCGCCCGCGCTCCTCGGCCGTGAAGGCGCGCTGCAGCTCCAGCACGAGCGCGTCGAGCTCGGCGTTGCTGTAGCCGGCGTTGTGACCGCCGGCCTGCCCGTCCTGGTGCCGCGTGACCAGACAGTCCACGAAGAAGCCGCCCGCGTCGGCGCTCTCGAAGCCCCAGCCCGCCAGGAAGAAGGGCAGCCGATCCCCGGTCCAGGCGGCGCTGATCTCGCGCCACTCGCGCGGCTCGACCCGAACCCGCACGCCGACCTCGCCCAGCATGGCGGCCACGCGGGCCGCCAGGCCGCTGACCGGCTCCTGCTGCCGGTGCACGAGCGTCAGCTCGAAGCCGGCGGGGTAGCCGGCCTCCCGCAGCAGCTCGCGCGCCAGCGCGGCGTCGTGCAGCAGCGGCGCCAGGCCTGGCACGTGGCCGAACAGGCCCCGCGGC
>JBDIBD010000397.1:0-4966 GCA_039812725.1 Vicinamibacteria bacterium
GGTGATCCGGCCGTCCACGCCAAGCTCGAGCAGGGCTTCCGCGCGGGCCGGCTCGTTGACCGTCCAGGTCACCACCTCGAGGCCCAGGGCGTGGGCCTCGCGCAGGGCGGCGGCGGTGAGGTTGACGTGCCAGGGGGACCAGACGCGCGCCCCCAGGGCCTGCACCGCGCGCGGCAGGGAGCCCCCGTGGGCGGCGGGGTCGCAGCCGGCCAGCCAGGGCGAGCGGCCGCCGCGGCCGGGGCTGAGGTTGTCGTCCTCGAGCGAGCGGATGGTGAGGGCCGAGGTGGCGATCTCCGGCGCCGTGGCGCGCACGCGCGCGAGCGTGCGCCAGTCGAAGGACTGCACCAGCGTGCGGCCCGCCATGCCCTCCTCGCGCAGCACCCGCACCAGCGCGTCGGCGAAGTCCTCGGGGCCGGCCGTCTCCTCGGGGCGCAGGGGGCTGAGCTTGGTCTCGACGTTGAAGCGCACCCGGCCGTTGCCCGCCCGGCGCGCCAGGGCGAAGACCTCGCGCAGCGTGGCGAAGCGCGTGCCGTCGCGGGCCTGCTGCCGCGGGAAGCGCCGGGCGTCCGCGCTGCCGGGGCGCAGGCGGCCCAGGTCGTAGCGCCGCAGCTCCTCGAGCGTCAGGCTGGAGATGGTCGGCCCGGGCGCCGGGATGAAGCGGCCGTCGGGCCCCCGGGCGTGGTCGGGGTTGACGCGCCGGTCGTGGCTCACCACCAGCACGCCGTCGCGGGTCAGGCCCAGGTCGAGCTCGAGGGTGGTGACGCCGATCGAGAGCGCCCGCGCGAAGGCCGGCAGCGTGTTCTCGGGCTCGAGCCCGCGCGCGCCGCGGTGGCCCTGCAGGTCCACTGGACGGCCGGGGGTGCCGCAGGCGCTCACCAGCAGCCCCAGCAGGGCCGCCTGCCCCGCGCCCCGCATCTCAAGGCTGCTCGGGGGCCGCCAGGGGCTCGAGCGTCACGCCGGCCCCGCGCGGGCGGGCGCCCAGCTTCTGGGCCTCGCGGTAGAGCACGAGCTGGGCGCGGAAGGGCTCCTCGCCCTTCTCGGGGCGGCGGCGCCTGTAGCTGCCGTCGCTCTGCAGGCGGCGGGCCTTGACGTTGTCCTGGAACAGCACGTCGAGCGCGCCCATCAGGCGCGCCTTGCACTCCGGGCTCTCGACCGGGAAGAGCAGCTCGATGCGCCGGTCGAGGTTGCGCGGCATCCAGTCGGCGCTCGACAGGTAGACCGAGTCGTCGCCCCCGTCGCGGAAGTGGAAGACGCGCGCGTGCTCGAGGAAGCGGTCCACGATCGAGACCACCTGGACGTTGTCCGAGACGCCCTTGAGGCCCGGCCGCAGGCAGCAGATGCCGCGCACGTTGAGCTGCACCTGCACGCCCGCCCGGGCGGCGTCGTAGAGCGCGCGGATGAGGTCCTCGTCCACCAGGCCGTTCATCTTGGCGCGGATCTGGGCCGCCTGGCCCTCCTCGGCCCGGCGGCGCTCGCGCTCGATCAGCTGCAGCAGGCGCTCGCGCAGCTGGGTGGGCGCCATGCAGAGCTTCTTCATGGCGGGCGGATCGGAGTAGCCGGTCAGGGCGTTGAAGAAGGCCGAGGCGTCGCGGCCCACGTCGGGGTCGGCGGTCAGCAGTCCCACGTCGGTGTAGAGCCGCGCCGTGCGGTCGTTGTAGTTGCCGGTGCCGAGGTGCACGTAGCGGCGGATGCCCTGCTGGGTGCGGCGCACCACCAGGCAGATCTTGGCGTGGGTCTTGTAGCCGCGCAGGCCGTAGATGACGTGGGCCCCGGCCGCCTCGAGCTGCCGCGCCCAGCGGATGTTGGAGCTCTCGTCGAAGCGCGCCATCAGCTCGACCAGCACCGTGACCTGCTTGCCCTGCTCGGCGGCGCGCGCCAGGGCCTGGATCACCGGCGACTTGCCGCTGGTGCGGTAGAGGGTCTGCTTGATGGCCAGCACGTCCGGGTCGTCGGCCGCGCGCGAGACGAAGGCCACCACCGGGTCGAAGGAGTCGTAGGGGTGGAACAGCAGCTGGTCGCGCTCCTCGAGCAGCTCGAAGACCCGCTCCTGCTGCTGCGGGTCGATCGTCACGACCGGCTTGAGCGGCAGGTCGCGCAGGTCCTCCAGGGCCGGCAGGTCCACCAGCGGGAAGAGCGCCCGCACGTCGAGCAGCCCCGCCACCCGGTAGACGTCCTCGGGCCCCACCTCGAGGCGCTGGCAGAGCTGCTGCACCAGCTCGTCGCCGGCCCGGGCCTCGACCTCGAGCCGCACGGTGCGGCCGCGGCGGCGGTTGCGCAGCTCCTCCTCCAGCACGGCCAGGAAGTCGCGCCCGCCCTCGTCGTCGAGGTCGAGCTCCGAGTCGCGCGCGATGCGGAAGGCGGCCGCGTCGCGGATCTCCTGGCCCGGGAAGAGGGCGGCCAGCTCGCCGCGCACGATCTCCTCGAGCAGCGTGTACTGGGTGCCGTCGCCCACCAGCCGCACCAGGCGCGGCAGCAGCGAGGGCACCTGCACCACGCCCAGGCGCGGCTGGTCCTCGCCCTCGGCCGGCGCCAGCAGCACGCCCACGTTGAGGGTCAGGCTGCCCAGCAGCGGGAAGGGGCGCGAGGAGTCGATGGCCAGCGGCGTCAGGGCCGGCAGGATCTCGTCGCGGAAGTGGCGCGCCACCTGGGCGCGCTGGGCGGCGTCGAGCTGCTCCCCCTCCCGCAGGGCGATGCCGCGCGCGGCCAGGGCCGGCAGGATCTCGTCGTTCAGGGCCGCGTACAGGCGCGCCACCTGCTCGTGGGCCGCGGCCGAGATCTGCTGCAGCAGCTGGGCCGGCGTCAGGCCGGCCAGGTCGGGGGCCGTGTCGCCCTCGTCTAGGGCGTTCTTGACGGCCGCCACGCGCACCATGAAGAACTCGTCCAGGTTGCTCGACACGATGGTGGCGAACTTGAGGCGCTCGAGCAGCGGCGTGGCCGCGTCGAGGGCCTCCTCGAGCACGCGGCCGTTGAACTGCAGCCAGGAGAGCTCGCGGTTGAGGAACAGCTCGGGCTCCTTGCGGCGCGTCTTGCGGCTCATGCTCGCCTCACCTCGCGGAAGCTGACCCGCAGGCCGAAGACCTCCTGCAGGAAGTCGGCCCGGCTGAGGGCCGCGATGCGCTCCATGGTCAGGTCGCTGGCCCCGTCCACCTCGAGCGCCAGCAGGCCCTCCTCGCGCACGACCCGCAGGTCGCGCACCTTCTGCAGGTGGTCGGCGTCGAGGGCGTTGGCCAGCCGCAGCAGGGCCGCCAGCTTGTTCACCTCCAGGCGCTCCTCGCGGTCGAGGGCCATGTAGGGCAGGTGCGACTTCTGGGGCAGGCCGCGGCGGTGGTAGCGGGCCACGTTGCCGATCAGGGCCATGTCCTCGCGCGACAGGCCGAAGATCTCCGAGACCGAGAGCAGGTACTGGCTGTGCTTGTGGTGGCCGCGCAGGTTGACGTAGATGCCGATGTCGTGCAGCAGGGCCGCCACCTCCAGCAGCAGGCGGTGGCGGCTGCCCAGCCCGTGCTCGGCGCGCAGCTCGTCGAACAGGCGCACGGACAGGTGGGCCACGTTCCCGGCGTGGGGCGCGTCGAAGCGGTACTTCTCGCCCAGGGCCTGGGCCGAGGCCAGCACCTGCCGCGAGAAGTCCTCGATGCCGTGGCCCTCCTGCGCCCGCGCCAGGTCGAGCAGCAGCCCCAGGCGCAGCGAGGCCTCGGGCACCGTCACGCTGGGCGCGGCCGTCTCCAGGAGCAGCTCGCGGTAGACCAGGAGCGCCGGCACCAGCGTCTCGGCCTCGGTCTGGGCCAGGCGGTAGTGCTCGACCAGCTGCTCCGGGTCCTCGGCCGAGACCTCGTCGCACAGGCGCAGGAAGTCCTCGCGCAGCAGCTCGACCGGGCCGCCCTCGAGCTCGGCCCCCGCCAGGCGCTCGGCCGCGAAGCGCGCGTCGCCCCCCAGGGCCACGAAGTGCCGCACCTCGGGCAGCGCCATCTCGCGCAGCAGGTCGTCGACCACGTTGCGCACGTGCCGGCGCAGCAGCCGCACGCGCTGCTCGTGGGCCCCGTGCCAGGCGGCCAGGCTCTGGCGCATGCGGATCGAGCCCAGGGCGTAGGTGCCGGAGTGGATCGGCTCACCGCCGCGCAGGAAGGAGATGTCGGCGCTGCCGCCGCCCACCTCGATCATGAGCGTGGCCTCGGCCGCCAGCGCGTCGTGGCCGCGCAGCGCCTGGCGCACCGCCATGTAGGTCAGGCGGTTCTCCTCGGAGCCGTCGATGACCTCGACCTCGAGCCCGGTGCGCAGCCGCACCCGGTCGACGAAGGCGTCGCTGTTCTGGGCCTCGCGCACCGCGCTGGTGGCCACGGTCCTCACGCGCGTCACGCCGTAGCCGTCGAGCACCCGCCGGAAGCCCTCCAGGGCCTTGAGCGCAGCCTCGATCGAGGGGCCGCCCAGGCGACCGTTGGTGAAGGTGTCCTTGCCCAGCAGCACGCCGCGCGAGAGGTCCTCGAGGATGTGGAAGCCGCCCCCGTCGGGGCGCAGCTCGGCCACCGTCAGCTTGAGCGAGCTGGCCCCGATGTCGATCACGGCCACGGGCGCGGCCGGCGGGGCCGCGCCCGGCCCCGGCGTGGGGGTGGTCATCCAGGGGAATTCTAACCGGCGGGGCGACCCCACCCCGCCGTCACGAAAAAGTCACGCAAAAGACGCACAATGGGAGCGGCGGCTCCGTCCGCCGGTGAGACATGGCAGCCCGAATCGCCCCCGGGGCCGGGGGGCTCCTGTCGGAGCGCGTCCGGACCCTCTACCGTCACCTGCCCCACGCCCTGGCCGGCGAGCCGGAGGCGGTGCACCAGCTGCGCGTGGCGGCCCGGCGCCTGCGCGTGACCCTGCCGCTGGTGGCGCTCAAGGGCGAGGGCCGGCGAGTGCGCCAGGCCCGCGGGGACCTGCGCGACCTGACCCGCGCCGCGGCGGTCGGCCGCGACCTGGACGTCATGCT
>JBDIBD010000398.1:0-4953 GCA_039812725.1 Vicinamibacteria bacterium
GGCCACGCTGCTGACGGCCGTGCTGCCCGAGCCCGGGACCTACGGCCGCGTGCTGCGCGACGCCGGCGGCCGGCCGCGGGCCATCGTCGAGGCCCGCGACGCGAGCCCGGAGGAGCGCGCCGTGCGCGAGATCAACGTCGGCCTGTACGCCTTCGAGGCCAGCGCCCTGCACCGGGCGCTGCTCGGCCTCGCGCCCGAGAATGCCCAGGGCGAGTACTACCTGACCGACGTGGTGGCGGCCCTGGCGGCGGGCGGCGCGCGCCTGCTGGCGGTCGCAGCCGAGGACCCCGGCGAGGTGCTGGGGGTCAACACGCTCCACGAGCTGGCCCAGGCCGGCGCGGTGCTGCGCGGGCGCAAGCTGGAGCAGCTGCTGGCCGCCGGCGTGCGCGTCGAGGACCCCGCCACCACCCACGTGGGCCTGGACGTGGAGGTCGCGGCCGACGCCGTGCTGCGGCCCTTCACGCTGCTCGAGGGGCGCACGCGCGTGGCCGCCGGAGCCCAGGTGGGCCCCTTCGCGCGGCTCGACAACGTCGACGTGGGGCCGGGGGCGCAGGTGCTCGACCACTGCCTGCTGCGCGACTGCAGCCTGGGGGCCGGCGCCGCGGTGGGGCCCTTCGCCCACGTGCGCCCCGAGACGCGCATCGGCGCGCGAGCCAAGGTCGGCAACTTCGTGGAGCTCAAGAAGACCGATCTGGGCGAGGGCTCCAAGGCCCCGCACCTGAGCTACCTGGGCGACGCCACCATCGGGGCCGGGGTCAACGTCGGCGCCGGCACCATCACCTGCAACTACGACGGCGTCTCCAAGCACCCCACGCGCATCGAGGACGGGGCCTTCGTGGGCAGCAACAGCACGCTGGTGGCGCCCGTGACGATCGCGGCTGGTTCCTACGTGGGCGCGGGCAGCACCATCACCAAGGACGTGCCGGCCGAGGCCCTGGCGGTCGGCCGCGCGCGCCAGGTGGTCAAGGAGGGCTGGGCGCGCACGCGGCGCTCCCGGACCGGGGGGCCGCGGCACTAGTCTCCGACTGGCCCCGCCCTTGCACCCCCGGGGTGGGAACGGCCGCGGACGCGGCCCGTGGGGTCCTCAGGCCACGCCCGGCGTGGCGCGGCGACCCCGGGGAAGAGGAAAGCGACCATGTGTGGAATCGTCGGGTACGTCGGCCAGCGCGACGCCGTCGGGGTGATCCTCGAGGGGCTGCGGCGCCTGGAGTACCGCGGCTACGACTCGGCCGGCGTGGCGGTGGTGGCGGACGGGGCCATCCAGCGCCGGCGCTCCGAGGGCAAGCTGCAGAACCTCGAGCGCTCGCTGCTGTCAGACCCGCTCCGCGGGGCCTTCGGCATCGGCCACACGCGTTGGGCCACCCACGGCCGGCCCAGCGAGGAGAACGCCCACCCGCACCAGGACGAGCACGGGCGGGTGGTGGTGGTCCACAACGGCATCATCGAGAACTACCTGGAGCTGAAGGGGCGCCTGGCCGCGGAGGGCGTGCGCTTCGTGACCCAGACGGACACCGAGGTCATCGCCCACCTGGTGGCGCGCCAGCTCGACGCGACCGGCTCGCTGGAGGCCGCGGTGCGGCGCGCCCTGCCGGAGCTGCGCGGCATCTACGCCCTGCTCTGCCTGCACCGCGACGAGCCCCAGACGCTGGTCGCGGCGCGGCTCGGCCCGCCGATGGTGGTCGGGCTGGGCCAGGGCGAGAACTTCCTGGCCTCCGACATCCCGGCCCTGCTGCCCTACACGCGCGACTTCCTGTTCCTCGACGATGGCGAGATGGCGGTCGTGACGCCCGCCGCGGTGCGCCTGCTGGGCCCCGACGGCGGCGAGCGCCGGCGGGCGGCGCAGCGCATCAGCTGGGACCCGGTCCAGGCCGAGAAGGGCGGCTACCGCCACTTCATGCTCAAGGAGATCCACGAGCAGCCGCGGGCCGTGCGCGACACGCTGCTGGGGCGCATCAGCCTGGACGAGGGCGAGGTGCCCCTGGGCGAGCTGCAGCCGGTGGCCGAGGCCCTGGCCGGGGCGCGCCGGGTGGTGCTGCTGGCCTGCGGCACCAGCTGGCACGCCGCGCTCGTGGGCAAGTTCTGGCTCGAGCAGTTCGCGCGCCTGCCCACCGAGGTCGACTACGGCAGCGAGTACCGCTACCGCGCGCCGATCCTGGGGCCGGACGTGCTGGCGGTGGCCATCAGCCAGAGCGGCGAGACCGCCGACACGCTGGCCGCCTTCCGCGAGGCCAAGCGCGGCGGGGCCCTGCCGCTGGCCATCTGCAACGTGCAGGGCTCGATGCTGACGCGCGAGGCGCACGCCACGCTGCTGACCCACGCCGGGCCCGAGATCGGCGTGGCCTCCACCAAGGCCTTCACGGCCCAGCTGGTCACGCTGGCCCTGCTGGCCCTGCACCTGGGCCGGCGGCGCGGCACGCTGGCGGCCGACGAGTGCCGGCGCCTGCTGGAGGGCCTGGCGCGGGTGCCGCAGCTGATGGAGCAGGCCCTGCTGCTGGACGCCGCCATCGAGCCCCTGGCCAAGTCGCTGGCGCGGGCCTCCGACTTCCTCTACCTGGGCCGCGGACTGCACTACCCGATCGCCCTCGAGGGGGCGCTCAAGCTCAAGGAGATCTCCTACATCCACGCCGAGGGCTACCCCGCCGGCGAGATGAAGCACGGCCCGATCGCGCTGATCGACGAGAACCTGCCGGTGGTGGCGCTGCTGCCCGAGGGCCCGCTGTACGAGAAGATGCTCTCGAACGTGCAGGAGGTGAAGGCCCGCGGCGGCCGCGTGGTGGCCGTGGCCGGCGGCCCGATCGAGGCGCTGCGCGGCGCGCTCGAGGCGGGCGACACGCTGCTCGAGCTGCCGCCGGGCGAGGAGGCCTGGATGCCGCTGGTGAGCGTGCTGCCGCTGCAGCTGCTGGCCTACCACGTGGCGGTGCGGGCCGGGCGCGACGTGGACCAGCCCCGCAACCTGGCCAAGTCGGTCACCGTCGAGTAGCGTGACGAACGGCGACAGCCCGCTCTTGGCGGGCCTCAACGAGCAGCAGCGCGCAGCCGTGCTGGCGGCCGACGGCCCGGTGCTGATCCTGGCCGGGGCCGGCTCGGGCAAGACCCGCGTCATCACCCACCGCATCGCCCACCTGGTGCTGGAGCGCGGGGTCGGCTCGCACGAGGTCCTGGCGGTGACCTTCACCAACAAGGCCGCCGGGGAGATGAAGGCCCGCGCCGAGGCGCTCCTGGGCGGCACCGCCCTGGGCGGCTGGATCTCGACCTTCCACAGCCTGTGCGTGCGCCTGCTGCGGCGCGAGGCCCCGCGCCTGGGGCTGGCGCGCGGGTTCGTGATCTACGACGAGGACGACCAACTGGCGGTGGTGCGCGAGGTGCTGCGCGGCCTCGACCTGTCCGAGAAGCTGCACCCGCCGCGGCGCGTGCTCTCGCGCATCTCGGCCCGCAAGAACCGTCCGGGGCGGCGCGCCCCGGCCGCGGGCGAAGAGGACGACGGCGACCTGCTGGGGCTGCAGGAGCGCCTGGCGGCGGCCTACCAGCAGGCCCTGGCCCGGGCCGGGGCGCTCGACTTCGACGACCTGCTGCTGCAGGCCGTGCGGCTGCTGGAGGAGCACGAGGAGGCCCGCGAGGCCTACCGCCGGCGCTTCCGCTACGTGCTGGTGGACGAGTACCAGGACACCAACCGGGCCCAGTACGAGCTGATCCGGCACCTGGTCGGGCCGCACGGCAACGTGACCGTGGTGGGCGACGAGGACCAGTCGATCTACTCGTGGCGCGGGGCCGACATCCAGAACATCCTCGACTTCGAGGCCGACTTCCCCGGCGCCCGCGTGCTGCGACTCGAGCGGAACTACCGCTCGACCCAGGCCATCCTCGACGCGGCCTCGGGCCTGGTGGCGCACAACCGCCAGCGCAAGGGCAAGACCCTGGTGGCCACCAAGCCCGGCGGCGAGGCCGTGCGCCTGCACCTGGCCTCCGACGAGTACCAGGAGGCGGCCTTCGTGGTCGAGCAGGTGGCGGCCGCGCGGCGCCTGGGCAAGGTGGCGGTGCTGTTCCGCATGAACGCCCAGAGCCGCCTGCTGGAGGAGGCCCTGATGCGGGCCGGCATCCCGTACCTGGTGGTGGGGGGCGTGGGCTTCTACGAGCGCAAGGAGGTCAAGGACGTGCTGGCCTACCTGCGCCTGCTGGTCAACCCGAACGACCCGGTGGCCTTCCGGCGGGTGCTCAACGTGCCGCCGCGAGGCATCGGGCCGCGCACCCTGGGCGAGATCGAGCGCCTGGCCCGCGAGCGCGACCTGGGCCTGCCGGAGGCGCTGCAGGCCGTGGTGGACGAGGCCCGCCTGCCGGCCCGCGCCACGCTGCCGCTCGAGCGCTTCCGGGACCTGCTGGCCCAGCTGCGCGAGGAGCTGGGGCGCCTGCCGCTGCCGCGCCTGCTGCAGCGCCTGCTGGAGCGCTCGGGCTACTCGGCCATGCTGGCGGAGGAGCAGAGCCAGGAGGCCCAGGACCGGCTCGACAACCTGGCCGAGCTGCTCTCGGCCGCGGCCCAGTACGAGGAGCACGAGCCCGAGCCCTCCGTGTCGGGCTTCCTCGACCGCAGCGCCCTGGTCTCCGACGCCGACCAGATCAAGGACGAGGCCCCGGTGGTGCTGATGACGCTGCACGCCGCCAAGGGGCTGGAGTTCGAGACCGTCTTCCTGGTCGGCCTCGAGGAGGGGCTCATGCCCCACGCCCGGGCCCTGACCAGCGACCACGCCCTCGAGGAGGAGCGGCGGCTGTGCTACGTGGGCATGACCCGCGCCCGCGAGCGGCTCTACCTGACCCACGCCCAGAGCCGGCAGATCTTCGGCCAGCGGCGCCTGGCCCAGCCCAGCCGGTTCGTGGACGAGATCCCGCGCCAGGGGCTGCGGGTGACCGGGCGCCCGGCCCCGGCCGCGTACCGCCCCGCGCCGGGCCGGCCGGTGTGGG
>JBDIBD010000399.1:0-4951 GCA_039812725.1 Vicinamibacteria bacterium
CCGGCGGCCGCCCCCGCGGCGGCGACGGCGCCGAGCCCCCCGGCCGGCCTGGCCGAGACGGAGCACCGCTACCGCCTCTCGGCGGCCATCCGGCCGCTGTTCTTCTGGGTCGGCGCGAAGAACGTGGGCGGCGCGCGCATCGTCTGGCGCCAGGGCCAGGCCGGGCAGCGCGGCTACGAGCTGCTGCTGGGCTCCGACCCCGCCCGGGCGCCCCGCAGGATCAACCGCTGGGGCTTCGTGCGGGAGGACGCCGACCCCTCCGGCGGGACGGTCTTCGGCCTGATGAACCGCTCCGAGGACGACTCCCTGGACCAGGCCAGGCGCCGCATGGCCCGCGAGGGCGCGGATGGCCGATTCCTGTTCAAGATGACCCGCGCCCGTGTCGAGGCGGGCCAGGCCCGGGCCGAGTCGACCACGGTCTTCGCGCCGCAGGACTTCGACTTCCGGCAGCTCGAGGAGCTGCAGCGCTTCGTCGAGGCCACGCAGCCGCCGCCCCGCGTGCGGGTCGGACAGCTGCCGCCCGGCACGCACCCGGGCCTGCTGTTCGCGCTGGCCGACCTGGTCGGCGCGGGCGTGGCGGCGGCCCGCGCCCCGGGCAGCGCCGGGCCGGTCCCTTCCAGGGTCCAGTTCACGTTCAACGCCGGCCTCTACGACCTGGTCGTCACCTCCTGGGAGCGCGTGGAGCGCGCCAGGTACGGCGGCCGCGCCCACGAGAAGCTCGTGCTGCTCGAGTTCGAGAGCCGCAACCTCGAGAAGGGCAACACGGAGCGCTTCTCGCTGGCCTGCGGCACCGAGGCCCCCCTGGCCGGCGTCCCGGTCTTCGTGCGCTACCAGCCCAAGTGGTGGTTCAAGGTCGAGGGGGTGCTCGACGAGGACGAGACTCTGTAGACTGGTCACAGCAGCCCGGCCGCCAGGCCGCTGGCGCCGCGCGCCGCCCGAGGGAGGACACGCCCGTGGGAACCGAGCAGACGGCCGTTGAAGGTATCGTCGACTGCACCGAGCAGAAGCGCCTCAACGAGGCCCGCGAGAAGGGCATCCCCTGGAAGCAGTGGGGGCCCTACCTCAGCGAGCGGCAGTGGGGGACGGTGCGCGAGGACTACAGCGCCGACGGCAACGCCTGGGACTACCTCACGCACGACCAGTCGCGCTCCCGGGCCTACCGCTGGGGCGAGGACGGCCTGGGCGGCATCTCCGACGACCAGCAGCGCCTCTGCTTCGCCCTGGCCCTGTGGAACGAGCGCGACCCGATCCTCAAGGAGCGCCTGTTCGGCCTGACCAACAGCGAGGGGAACCACGGCGAGGACGTCAAGGAGTACTACTTCTACGTCGACTCGACGCCCACCCACTCGTACATGAAGTACCTCTACAAGTACCCGCAGCGGGCCTTCCCCTACGGCGACCTGGTCGAGACCAACCGCAGGCGCACGCGGGACGAGCTCGAGTACGAGCTGCTCGACACGGGCACCTTCGACGACGACCGCTATTTCGACGTCTTCCTCGAGTACGCCAAGGCGGGACCGGACGACGTCCTGATCCGGGTGTCGGTCCACAACCGCGGCCCCGAGGCGGCCCGGTTGCAACTCTTCCCGACGCTGTGGTTCCGCAACACCTGGTCCTGGGGCGACGAGGGGCCGAAGCCGGTCCTGCGCGACGCCGGCGGGGCCATCGTGGCCTCGCACCCCGAGCTGGGCGAGTACGCCCTGGCCTGCGAGGGCGCGCCGGAGCTGCTCTTCACGGAAAACGAGACCAACGCCGAGAAGCTGTGGGGCCAGCCCAACCCGAGCCCGTACGTCAAGGACGCCTTCCACCGCCACGTGATCTACGGCGACCGGGGAGCGGTGAACCCCGCGAGGACCGGCACCAAGGCCGCGGCGCGCTATGCGCTGGAGGTGCCGGCGGGCGGCTGCCAGGTGGTGCGGCTGCGCCTGACCCGGGGCCTGGCCGGCGGGGTCTTCGGGGCGCCCTTCGAGGAGGCCTTCCGGCAGCGGCTGGCCGAGGCCGACGAGTTCTACGACCGCATCACCCCGCGCTCGCTCGGCGAGGACGAGCGCCGGGTCCACCGCCAGGCGCTGGCGGGCATGCTGTGGTCGAAGCAGTACTACTACTTCGACCTGGACCGCTGGCTGAAGGAGCACCAGGCCCACCCGCTCACGGGCGGCGGGCGCCGCGCGGTCCGGAACGCCGAGTGGTTCCACATGCTGAACGGCGACGTGATCTCGATGCCCGACAAGTGGGAGTACCCCTGGTACGCCGCCTGGGACCTGGCCTTCCACACCATCTCGCTCTCGCTGGTGGACTTCGACTTCGCCAAGGAGCAGCTGCTGCTGATGCTGCGCAGCCTCTACGCCCACCCCAACGGCCAGATCCCGGCCTACGAGTGGAACTTCAGCGACGTGAACCCGCCGGTGCACGCCTGGGCCACGCTGTTCCTCTACAAGTACGAGAAGAACCTGGGCCGGGAGGACTTGCGCTTCCTGGCGCGCTCGTTCCAGGGCCTGCTGCTCAACTTCAACTGGTGGGTCAACCGCAAGGACCCGCAGGGCCGGAACGTCTTCGCGGGCGGCTTCCTGGGCCTCGACAACATCGGGATCTTCGACCGCAGCGCCCCGCTCCCCACCGGCGGCACGCTCGAGCAGGCCGACGGCACGGCCTGGATGGCCTTCTACTGCCAGAACATGCTCGAGATCGCGCTGATCCTGGCCGACCACGACCCGGCCTACGAGGAGCAGGCTTTCAAGTTCCTCGAGAACTTCATCTGGATCTCCTACGCCATGGACAAGGCCGGCGAGCACCGCGACGACATGTGGGACGAGCAGGACGGCTTCTACTACGACGTCCTGCGGCTGCCGGACGGCCAGGCCTTCCGCCTGAAGGTGCGCTCGATGGTCGGCCTCCTGCCGCTGTGCGCCAGCACGGCCTTCGAGGAGGACCTGGTGACGCGCCACCCGCGGCTCCAGGAGCTGATCGCGCTCTTCTGGAAGCGCCACCCCGAGGTGCTGGCCCACGTGGCCCCGAACGTCGACAGCTTCAAGGGCTACGCCGGGCGGCGGCTGCTCTCGCCCCTCACCCGGCCCAAGCTCGAGCGCGTGCTCGGCTACCTGCTCGACGAGAACGAGTTCCTCTCGCCCTACGGCATCCGGGCCCTCTCGCGCTTCCACCTCGACCACCCGTTCGTGTTCCAGGCCGGCGGCCAGGAGCACCGCGTGGAGTACCTCCCGGCCGAGTCGAACAACGGCATGTTCGGGGGCAACTCGAACTGGCGCGGGCCGATCTGGATGCCGGTCAACGCCCTGATCGTGCGCGGGCTGCTCAACCTCTACGGCTTCTACGGCGAGGACTTCAAGGTCGAGTGCCCGACGGGCTCGGGCAACCGGATGACCCTCTTCGAGGTCGCTCGGGAGCTCTCCCGGCGCCTCTCGGCCATCTTCCTGCGCGACGCCAGCGGCCGACGGCCGGTCTACGGCGGCGCGAAGAAGTTCCAGGACGATCCGCACTGGCGCGACCTGGTCCTGTTCTACGAGTACTTCCACGGCGACATCGGGGCCGGCCTGGGGGCCAGCCACCAGACCGGCTGGACGGGACTCGTCGCGCGCCTGCTGGACCTCTTCGGGCGCGTGACCGCGGCGGACGCCCTCGAGACCCCCAAGGAGAAGCTCGACGCCCGCCTGGTGCGGGAGCAGGTGGGCGGGGGGGCCTGAGATGACGACGCCCGCCGCAAGGCTCTACCGCACCGAGCGCAGCCTCCACCGCACCCTGCGGGTGGCCTACCCGTCGGGCCGCGGCCGCATGCTGCTGCGCACCGAGCAGGACTGGGACCGGGACCTCGAGCCCGTCTCGGTCAGCGAGGACGGGCAGGTCTCGACCTTCGCGCTCGAGGCCGACCAGCCCTTCCTCTACTTCAAGCCCTGCCTGGCCGAGGGCGCGACCCGGCACTGGTCGCTCGGGCCCAACAAGCTCCTGATCATGACCGAGCAGGACGCGCGGGTCTGCTACCCGTACTTCTTCAGCCCCGACGTGGGACGCTTCTCGCCGCTGGTGGAGCTGCCGTCGGGCCTGCTCGGGCGCGACCACAGGATCCGCGGCTACCTGCCGCCCGGCTACGACGAGAACACGCTGAGCCGCTTCCCGGTCGTCTACATGCAGGACGGCCAGAACCTGTTCTTCCCCGACGAGGCCTTCATGGGCGCCGAGTGGAAGGTCGACGAGACCGGCGACGTGCTGCGCGCGATGGGCGCCGTCGAGGACTTCCTGATCCTGGGCCTCCACTCGGGCGACCGCATGGCCGAGTACACCAAGCCCGGCTACGAGCGCTACGCCCGCTCGCTGGTCGAGGAGGTCGTGCCGGAGCTGGAGCGGCGCGGGGTGCGCGCCGAGCACCACCGCCGGTACCGCTCGGTGTGGGGCTCGTCCCTCGGCGGCGTGGTCTCGTTCTACACGGTCTGGCAGCACCCCGACGTGTTCGGCAGCGCCGTCTGCATGTCGAGCACCTTCTCCCACAAGGACGACCTGATCGACCGGGTCTTCGCGGAGCCGGTGCGGGACGTGGGCTTCTACCTCGACAGCGGCTGGCCGGGTGACAACTACGAGGTCACCGTCGGCATGGCCATGGCGCTCGTCTCGCGCGGCTGGGAGTACGGGCGCAACCTGCTGCACCTGTGCTTCCCCATGGCCGGCCACAGCGAGTCGGCCTGGGGGACGCGGCTGCACCTGCCGCTGCAGTTCCTGAACGGCGCCGTGGCCAGGGCCTACCGCGTCAGCCACCCGGTGCTGGGCGACCAGCCGTTCGGGTTTGGCCGCGACCAGCCCTTCGGGCGCGCGTAGCGGGGCCCGCCCTCGTCATCCTTCTCTGAAGCGGCTCCCCCGCGTCAAGTGGATTCGGGGGAGTCCGCTTGGCGGGGCCCTGGAGGCGGGAGGGGCGACGAGGGCCGTTGAGGGGGGGCGGGCTGGGAGG
>JBDIBD010000400.1:0-4949 GCA_039812725.1 Vicinamibacteria bacterium
GGCGCCGGCGCCCTGCCGCTCGAGGTCGGCCAGCAGGCGGCCCGTGGCGCCCACCGGGTCGGCCAGCAGCTCCGCGTAGCCCACCAGCGCGCGCGGCATCCCGGCCGAGAAGCGCAGCGCGTCGCGGGTGTGGCGCTCCCACAGGCCCAGCCCGGCCGCCAGCGGGAAGCCGTCGCGCTTCTGGAGCGAGCGCGCCACCTCGAGCGGGTCGCGGTGCAGCAGGACCGCCACGGGAGCCGACAAGCCGGCCCGCCACGAGGGCAGCAGCAGGCACAGGCGCGGGTCCTTGAGCGCCCAGGGCCGGTGCGGCTCGAGACGGTCGAGGATCGCACGCAGGCGCTCGGCGAACTCGGCCTGCAGCTCGGCCGGCACGGCCTCGCCGTCGAGGCGCGTGACGTCGTGCCAGGAGCCCCCCAGCCGCTCCAGCAGCCACTCGTCCAGGGCCCAGGCGTCGCGCCGTTCGAAGTAGCCCTTGGGGTTCTCGGCGTCGCCGGGCGTGAGCTCGTGGTCCTGGCCCAGGTGGCAGCCCATCAGCCCCAGCACGCGCGTGAGCGCGGAGGTGCCGGAGCGGTGCATGCCGAGGACCAGGTATTGCATGGGGTGTGGAGTTTAGTCCAGCAGCCGGCCCGCGAAAGCCAGGAACAGCAGCAGCGCGGCCAGCAGCCCGCCGCCCAGCCAGCCGGCCGCGCGGGGGGGCGTCCCGCAGCGCGCCAGCGCGGCCGCCGCCAGCAGGTCGAGCACGGGCAGGAAGCCCAGCCGGTAGCGCGTCTTGACGTGCAGGCCCAGGAACAGCAGCAGCTGACCGGCCAGGAACAGCAGCAGCGCGACCAGCCAGGGCGAGGGGGACCGCAGGAGGCGCACGAGGCCGAAGGCGGCGGCCACCAGCGTCGCGGTCCAGGCCAGGAGGCCGAGCAGCCGCAGCGCCAGGGCGGGCCCGGCCGGCGCCGCCACGTAGCCGTAGCCCTGCGCCGCGATGGCGCCGCCCGGCAGCTGGTCGCTGAAGAACGAGTCGCGGTCGAAGAGCCGGAAGTACTGCTTGCCGAGCTGGCCGGCCAAGAGCGCCGGCAGGCCGCGCTCGGCCACCAGCGCGGCGGTCTCTTCGCGCAGCCGACGGTCGCGGCCGGCCAGGTCGGGGGCGCTCTCGCGCCAGCGCCGGTACTCGTCGCCCACGACCTCGTCCACCAGGTTGCGCCGCGAGCGGTCGTTGAGGCCCACCCACAGGTTGAAGCGCGACGAGTCGGCCACGGCCCACAGGCCGTGCCGCCGGACGTTGGCGGCCACCGTGGGGGCCGTGACGAGGAGCGCCAGCCCGAGCGCCAGGGCGGCCCGCGGCAGGCCCCGGCGCCAGCCCAGCTCGAAGCAGGGCGGCAGCAGCAACAGCGGCAGGAACGGCAGCAGCAGGCTCTTGGCCAGGAGGCAAAGCCCCAGCAGCAGGCCGGCCAGGGCCACGGCCCACCAGTCGCGCGCGCGCAGCACCAGCAGCCAGAGCGTCCCCAGGAAGAGGGCCAGGTGCAGGGCCTCGGGCCAGTAGTAGTGCGCGAAGGCCGCCACCTGCGGGTCGAGCAGCAGCAGGGCCGCCGCCCAGCGCCCGGCCGCGGCCGAGCCGAGCAGGCGCTCCGCCAGGCCGCAGAGGGCCAGGGCCGCCACGAACAACAGCGCCATCTGCAGGAGCCGCAGGCCCAGCAGGTGCGCGTCGCCCAGCCGCAGGGCGGCGGCCAGGAGCTGCGGGTAGAGCGGCGGCCAGAGCGGCTCGAGCGCCGCCCCCTCGCCGCGCGCCCAGCGCTGCGCCAGGTCGAGGTACATGATCTCGTCGCCCCACGGGCGGCGGGCGGCGGGCCAGGCCGCGAGCCAGAAGAGCACGGCCTGCAGCGCCAGGGCGGCGGCCACCAGCGCGGCGGCCAGCGGCGGCCCGGCCGGGGGGACGTCGCGCTCGGGAGCCGGCCGCATGCGGCCGGAGTGTAGCGCGGGCCGGCTACTCGAAGTTGAGCGCCTGCACCGGGTCGAGGCGCGAGGCCCGCAGGGCCGGGTAGACCGAGCCCAGCAGGCCGCCGGCCAGCCCCAGCGCCCCGGCGATGGCGGCCCAGCCCACCGTCAGCTCGACCACCTGGGTGGGCAGCATGTACTGGATCACGTGCCGCAGCCCGAAGGCCAGCACGATGCCCACCACCACCCCGGCGCTGCAGATGAGCGTGCTCTCGAACACCAGGATCTGCACCACTCGCGCGCGCGTGGCGCCGATGGCGCGCAGGATGCCGATCTCGCGCGTGCGCTCGATGATGGCCGTGTACATGGCCAGCAGGATCACCAGGAAGGAGATCATCACGGCCATGCCGATCAGGGCCTTCTTGAACTGCTCGAGGCCCACGGTGTTGGCCTGCATGGCGGCCGAGACCTGCGCCACCGGCGTGATCTTGTAGCCCTGGAAGCGCTGCTGCAGGGCCGCGGCCAGCTGCTCGGCCTGGCCGGCCACACGGGCCTTGACCAGGAAGAAGGAGGCCTTCTCGGGGGTGCCGATGGCCTCCTGCACGTCGGCCAGGCGCGCGTACATGCGCCCGCCCGCGCCGGCCTTGAAGATCCCGGCCACGTGGAACTCGCGGTTCATCATGGGCAGCGTCTCGCCCACCTGCAGCCCCGTGGCCTGGGCCAGGATCGTGTCGATCACCAGGTCGAAGGGCTCGCGCAGCTCGTGCCCCTCGACCATGCTCTGGCCGCCCGAGATGGCCGCGTAGCTCGGGTAGTCGACCGCCCACAGGTTGATGGCCTGGGTCTGGCCCTTGATCTTGGAGACGTGCCAGTTGAGCACCGGCGCGGCCTCGGCCACGCCCGGCACGTCGCGCTTCATGACCTCGGCGAACTTGACCGGCATGACCGCCGAGGTCGCGCCCAGCAGCAGCGAGGCGTCGGGGGGCTGGAAGAGCACGTCGGCGCCCACGTTCTCGAGGCGCCGGGCGATGCCCTCCAGCGTGCCGTTGGCCAGCCCCACCAGCACCATCACCATGGCCACCTCGACCGCCACCGCCAGCACCGACACGAGCGTGCGGGTCTTGCGGTGCATCATGTTCGCGGCCGGCAGGTTCGCCATGTTCGTCTCGCTCCGGACCGCGGACGATATCACGGCCGCCGCCGCCGGGCAGCCCGGCCGGCCGGCGTATGCTGGGCCGTCGCGGGGGCGATCGGAGTGGCGTCCATGGAGAGGCAGCGGGTCGTGCGGTGGCTGGGGCGTGGCCTGGGGCTCGTGGCCCTGGCCGGGCTGGCGGGCGGGGCGGCCGCCCAGGAGCGGCGCTTCGAGCTGGGGCTCGAGGTTCCGGTGACGAAGCTCTCGCAGGTCGACCAGACCGACACGGGCCTGGGCCTGCGGCTCGGCTTCGACCTGTCGCGCTCCGTGGCGCTCGAGGCTGCGCTGGGGTACTCCCCGGCCGACCTGGGCGACCCGGCCTTCAGCGGCTCGCGCTGGCAGGCCGTGGCGGGTCTGAAGGCCGGACGGCGGGGCGAGAAGGCCGGCGCCTTCGCCACCCTGCGGGGCGGCGTGACGGGCTTCGGTGAGGCGCCCGCGCCCTTCCCCTGCGTCGCCATCTACCCGCCTCCCCTTTCCTGCGCGCTGGGCGGGGGCGACACGCTCGCCACCGTGCAGCTGGGCGGGGCCGTCGAGTACTACCCGTCCTCGCGCGCGGTGCTGCGGCTCGAGGCCGGCGACCAGGTGCTGCGCTACCCCGGACCCGTGATCGACGGCGGCGGCGAGGTCCGCGACGGCGATTTCTGGGACCACGACCTGCGGCTGTCGTTCGGCGTCGGCTGGCGCTTCTAGGCGCGCGCGCCCGGTCCGCCCTCCGGCCTCAGGCCTTGGTCAGGGCGGGGACCTGGCCCTCCAGGTAGCGCGGCAGCTCGTCGGGCGAGAACTGCAGCCCGGTGTAGAACGGCCCGAACTCGCCGTACCAGGCCGAGGCCTCGTCGAAGCGCATCTCGTAAACCAGCTTCTTGAACACCACCGGGTCGTCGGCGTAGAGGTCGACGCCCCACTCCCAGTCGTCGAAGCCGATCGAGCCCGAGATGACCTGGGTCACCTGGCCGGCGTAGTGCCGGCCGATCACGCCGTGGTCGCGCATCATGCGGGCGCGCTCCTCGAACGGCACGGCGTACCAGTTCTTCTGCTCGCCGCGGCGCTTGTTCATGGGGTAGAAGCAGACGTAGCGGCGGGCCGGGATCTCGGTGAAGAGCCGCCCGGCCACGCGCCGGCGCTGGGCCTCGAGCTCCTCGTCGAAGGCTTTGTTGTGCTCCTCCGTCCCGAGCTTGAGCCCCTTCTCGGCCAGGCGCTGGTGGATCAGCCCGGTCATCTCGTACATGCCCAGCTCGACCACGGAGACGTAGGACGTGATCGGCTCGAGGTACGGGTAGAGCCCCAGCCGGGCGACCTGCATCTGGGCCTGCTGCAGCGACTCGAAGTCGCGCCGGTGGTGGATCAGCATCAGGTCGCCCTTGTGCCCGAGCAGGGTGCAGGTGGCGGTGCCGCCCAGCTCGCCCATCTGCATGCCCGCCAGGCGCTCGGCGGCGTCGCCCGCCAGCCGGTGCCGCTCCTCGGCCGGCAGGCCCATCCACGGGCTCCAGCGGAAGCGGAACATCTGGTGCAGCTGGGCCCAGCCTTCGAGGGTCTCGGGGACGCGCGGGTCGTGCATATCCCAGGATTGTACCGGCAAGCCGCGTGGCGACATCCTTTTACCGGGCGCCGCTTGGCAGGCGCCGGGGAGCGGAGCAAAATGGTCGTTCCGGAGCGGCCCTCCAGCAGCTCCCGGCCCGGCGCCCGACGACCTCGAGGGAGAGCTTCCGTGACCCGATCGACGATCATCCCGACCCTGTCGCTGCTCGCGGCGGCCAGCCTGGCCCTGGCCGCCTGCGGCCGCTCCGGTGGCGGCGCCTCCGCCAGCCCCTCGGGCGGCAGGCCGGCCGCGCCGGCG
>JBDIBD010000401.1:0-4935 GCA_039812725.1 Vicinamibacteria bacterium
CGCAGGGCCGTCAGGCGGGCCCGGCCCAGCCCCGGGGTGGGCTCCACCAGCGCCCCGGCGTGGCGCCGCAGGTCGGGCAACGGCTGGCGCAGGCCGGGCGGGAAGAAGTCGTAGGCCACGGCCCGCGAGCGCGCGGCCGAGAGGTTGCGCCGCAGCGCCGGACCACAGAAGACCGCCAGGCGCAGCATGGCGTCAGAAGGGCGCCACGACCAGCGACTGCCGCTTCTCCGCCACGCCGCCGTTGAGTCCCACCGCGCGGATGACCACCACCTGTTGGCCGGCCTTCTCGAGGGTCACGAACTCGTTGAACGAGCCGTCGGCCTGGACCTCGACGCGCTGGCCGTTGACGGTCACGGTGGCCCCCGGCTCGGAGCGGCCTTTGATCTGCAAGATCGGCGGGCGCAGGTCGAGGGCCTCGATCTGCAGCGGCGGCGGCGGGCCCGGCGCGCTGCCGGCCGCCGAGCGCACCACCGCGAAGCGCGAGAACTCCGAGAAAGCGCCCTCCAGCCCCTCGGCGGAGAGCGCCGCCACGCGCCAGTAGTAGCGGCCGACCTCGAGGCCCCGCACCGGCACCTGGCTGCCGTCGACGCGCTCGTCGACGAGGGCGTGCGTGAACGAGGCCGAGTCGGCCACCATGATGCGGTAGCTGGCGGCCGCCGCGACGCCCTTCCAGACCAGCAGGGTCGTGCCGCGGGCCGGGTCGGGGTAGGTGATCTCGGTCTGGTGCGGCGGGGCCACCAGCACCGGCACGCCGGGCAGGGTCTGCTTCCGGCCCGCGCGCCCGTCGGCGTCCACGCGCAGGGCTTCGTTGGGCTGCAGGGCCACCACACCGCCCGAGCGCGTCTCGACCGTGGTGCCCGTCCCGGCGAAGACCCGCACGGCGGTCTCGCCGCTCTGGTCCACGCGCAGGCCGCCGGCGCCCTCGCCGGCCGCCTGGGTGACCTTGACCGTCGGCGTCGAGACCTGCGTCGAGCCGCTGCTGGCGGGCTTGTCGTAGGACACGTCCCCGGACGACACGGCCAGCGCCACGCGCCGCTGCTTGGTGCGCGGGTCCTCGCTCGACTCCTCGATGGTCAGCAGGCTGTCGGGGCGCATCTGCACCACGGTTTCGTCGAAGAACTCGATCGAGGCCAGCGCGCCGGAGCCGGTGCGCACTAGGTCGCCCTTGTGCAGGATCATCTTGGTGTCGGCCGAGACCCACTCGAACGAGCCCACGGCCTTGACCTTGACGCCGCCCTCGATGGCGGTGAAACGCGCCAGGCTGGCGCGCTCCTCGGTCGGCGCCGTGGTCGGGGCGGGAGGGGCCGGGCGGTAGAAGAACACGTAGTAGCCGCCGGCCACCAGCACCAGGAACAGGGCCGCCACGGCGTAGATCGAGCGGTACGAAATGGTGAACCAGTCGATCAGGTCGTCGGTGCGTCGCGGTTTCGTCTGCCTGTCTGGTGCCATGGGTGCGCCCGCTCCGCCGGCCTTCCAAGTCCCTTGAGCCCTAGCGACTTAGGGGAGAGCGCCATTATAGGTCAGGCTCCCGACGCAACCAAGGGCGGGAGCGACGGCGGAACCCTTGGTTGCGGTCGGCGCGGCGGAGCCCTAGAATCCGCAGTTTGGCGGCGCCCCAGCTGGCTGCGGCGCGCGCCCTTGCGGAGCAGAACATGGCCCTCGGCTTCATGCGACGTCACCGGCGCTGGCTCTACGTCTTCCTGTGGGTGGTCATCGCCGCCTTCATCATCCTCTACGTGCCCGCCTTCCGGACCGCCCAGTCGGGCAGCCCGGCCGAGACGGTGGCCCGCGTCGGAGACGAGACCATCACCGCCGGCGAGTTCCAGCGCGCCTACCTCGAGCAGCGCCGCCGCCTGGAGCAGGTCTACCAGGGCCGGCTCGACGCCGCCACCCTGCGCAGCCTGCGGGTCGAGGAGCGCGTCTTCGAGGGCCTGGTGGCGGAGCGCCTGGTGGAGCTCGAGGCCCAGCGCCTCGGCCTGCAGGTCGGCGGCGCGGACCTGCGCCGGGCCATCGAGGCCGACCCGCGCTTCCAGCGCGACGGCCGCTTCGTGGGCGGGGCCGAGCTGAAGCAGCTGCTGAAGCTGCGCGGCCTGGAGCCGGCCGAGTTCGAGGCCGGCCTGCGCCGCGAGCTGCTGCGCCGGCGGCTCGAGCTGGTCGTGGCCGGCGGCGTGACCGTCAGCGAGGCCGAGGCCGAGGCCGAGTACCGCCGGCGCAACGAGCAGGTGCGTCTCGAGTACGCGCAGGTCGAGGCGGCCCCCCTGGCGGCCGCGGCTGCCGTCGGCGAGGACGAGGTCAAGGCCCGCTTCGAGCAGCAGAAGGAGCGCTACCGCGTCCCCGAGAAGCGCGTGGTCAGCTTCGTGCTGGTCGACCCCGAGGCCCTGCGTGCGAAGGTCACGGTCACGGACGCCGAGATCGAGGGCTATTTCCGCGAGCACCAGGACGAGTTCAAGGAGGGCGAGCAGGTCTGCGCCAGCCACGTGCTCGTCAAGGTCAAGGGCAACGCCGAGGCCAAGGAGGGCCACGCCCCCGACGAAGCCCGCCGCATCGCCACGGCTGTGCTCGAGAAGGCCCGCGGCGGGGCCGACTTCGCCGAGCTGGCCAAGGCCTCCTCCGAGGACCAGGGCTCGGCCTCGCGCGGCGGCGACCTGGGCTGCTTCGGGCGCGGGCGCATGGTGCCCGAGTTCGAGAACGCGGCCTTCTCCCTGGACCCGGGACAGATCTCCGAGCTGGTGCAGACCAGCTTCGGCTTCCACGTCATCCGCGTGCAGTCGCGGCGCGAGGAGAGCGTCCCGGCCCTCTCGGCGGTCAAGGAGCGCATCCGCCAGCTGATGGTCTCGCAGCGCGTGCAGAGCCAGGGCCAGGAGCAGGTCGAGGCCATCACGGCCGCCCTGGCCGGCGGCCAGGCCCTCGAGAAGGTGGCCGCGGAGCGCGGCCTGGCCGTGCAGAAGAGCCCGGCCTTCGAGCGCGGCCGCGCGCCGGCGCCGATCTCGTCGTCCCTGCTCGCGGCGCGGGCCTTCGAGCTCAAGCCCGGCGAGACCGACCGCGATGGCGCGGCGGTGGGCCGCGGTTACGCCTTCTTCGCGCTGGCCGAGGTGCAGCCCTCGCGCCTGCCGGAGCTCAAGGAGGCCCAGGAGCGCGTCAAGGCCGACCTGGTGCAGGAGAAGGCCTTCGCCGCGGCCCGCGCGAAGGCCGCCGAGCTGCGCGCCCGGGCCGAGAAGGACGGCCTCGAGAAGGCCGCCACGGCCGCGGGGCTGACCCGCAAGGAGACGCCGCAGCTGGTCGGCCGCGGCCAGCCCCTGGGAGACCTGGGCAGCTCGGCCGAGCTCGACCAGGCCGCCTTCGCCCTGGCTCCCCAGGCCATCTCCGAGCCGGTGCGGACCCCGGCCGGCTACGCGGTGCTGCGCCTGCTCGAGAAGAAGCCCGTCGACGAGGGCGCCCTGGCCCGCGAGCGGGCCTCCCTGGTGGCCTCGCTGCGCGACGAGCGCCGCAACCGGCTGTTCCAGTCCTACCTGGAGCAGCTGCGCCAGCGCTACGCGGTCGAGCGCCACGCCGACGTCTTCCGCCGCGTGGTCGGCTAGCGCCCGGCCGGGAGGAACGACATGCACGCGGACGTGCGCCGCCTGCAGGACGTGGTGGTCCTGGACCTGTCAGGCAAGCTGACGGCCGGCCTCGGCGACCAGATCCTGCGCGAGTCCCTCGACGAGCTGCTGGCCGAGGGCTGGAAGAAGATCCTGGTCAACCTGTCGCAGGTGACCTTCATGGACAGCGCCGGGGTGGGCGAGCTGGTGGGGGGCCTGCGCACCTCCCAGCGCCTGGGCGCGGAGCTGCGGCTGCTCAACGTCAACGAGCGCGTGCACTCGACGCTCTCGATCGCCCGCCTGCTGCCGGTCTTCCGCATCCATCAGAGCGAGCAGGAGGCCATGGCGGCCTTCGGAGGCTAGACGGGCCGCGCCGGGACCCGTCCCGGCGCGAGCCCCGGCCTACTCCTCTTCCTCCTCGGCCAGCGTCACGGCGATCGGCTCGGAGTTGGTGACCTTGAGCTCCGCCGAACACTCCGGGCAGTTCATGGTCTCGCCCACGTCCAGGTCGTAGCCGTCCAGCTCCAGGTCCGATTCGCACTCCGGGCAGCGAGCCATCTCCTCACCTCCTGCGGGTCACCACGTAGCGCGCCAGGTCGAGCAGCGGGGCCGCGCGGGGCCCGAAGCCGGCCAGGGCCTCTTGGCTGGCTGCGGCCAGCTCCTGGGCCAGCTGGCGCGCCCCGGCCGGCCCGCAGAACGAGACGAAGGTGGTCTTCTTGGCGTCCTGGCCCACGTCCTTGCCGGCCTCGGCCGCGCGCCCCTCGACGTCGATGAGGTCGTCCACCACCTGGAAGGCCAGCCCCAGGTTCTTGGCGTAGGCCACGATCGCGCGCTGCTCGGCGGCCCCGGCCCGGGCCGCGGACGCGCCGATGGCGGCCGAGACCGTGAACAGCGCCCCGGTCTTGCGGGAGTGGATGAACTCCAGCGTGGCGAAGTCGAAGGCCCGGTCGGTCAGGGCCACGTCGGCCGCCTGGCCCGCGATCAGCCCCTCCGTGCCCACGGCCCGGGCCAGCTCGCGGGCCAAGCCGGCCCGCACGCCGGCCTCGGGCGCCCCCGGCCAGCCCTCCGCCAGGATCTCGTAGGCCCGGTTGAGCAGCGCGAAGGAGGCCAGCAGGGCCGTGGCCTCGCCGTGCACGACGTGGCAGGCCGGCCGGCCGCGTCGGGTGCGGGCGTCGTCCATGCAGGGCAGGTCGTCGAGGATCAGGCTGGCGGTGTGCACCAGCTCGACCGTGCAGGCCGCCGGCAGCACCGAGGCGGCGTCGCCGCGCAGGGCGTCGGCCACCATCAGCGCCAGCACCGGCCGCGTCAGCTTGGCCGGGGCGAACAGCGCGTCGTCCAGGGCGGCCGCCACGGCCGG
>JBDIBD010000402.1:0-4900 GCA_039812725.1 Vicinamibacteria bacterium
CACGCCGCCTGGGGCCCGTACGCGCTGGGCCTGGGCGTGGCCCTGCTGGTCTTCGGCACGGCCTGGCTGGGCCCGGCCCCGCCCGGCCGGGGCTGATCAGCGCGCCGGGGCGGCGAACAGCTTCTGCACGCGCTCCGGGGGCACCTCGCCGCCGGCCACGTCCTCGACCTGGCCCCCCGGGGCCACCCGCACGGCCAGCGGCACGTGCTGCAGGTTGATGTCCTTCGACATCTGGCGGGCCTGGCGCGCGATCACCACGGGGAACGAGACCGGCACCACCGAGAAGAAGCCGTCCGGGGGCTTCTCCATGGCCACCCCCAGCACCTTCAGGCCCTCGGGCTTGGAAGCGAAGGCCTTGTTCCACTCGGGGATCATGGCCTTGCAGTGCGGGCAGCCGGGGCTGAAGAAGAACAGCAGGGTGGTGGGGCCCTTGACCGGGAAGTCGATGTGGTAGTCGACGTTGTTGAGGCCCGTGGTCTCCAGGGCCGGCATGTAGGAGCCGAGCTTCGGACCCTCCTGGCCCGGCGCCGGGCGGGTCGGGGCCGACGACGGCAGGGCCAGCTGCGCGGCAGCGGGCCACGCTGCCACCAGGGCGAGAGCGACGAGCGCGGCCAGGGCGCGACGGGGCATGCGACCTCCTCGGCCGGAGAGTCTACAACGCCCGGGCCGCCGGCCTCACGCGTGGGCCACGCTGACGCGGTTGCGGCCCGTGCGCTTGGCGTCGTAGAGGGCGCTGTCCGACAGGGCCCGCCAGATGTCGAGGTCCATGCGGCGCGCGTCGAGCATGGCGATCCCGGCGCTGAACGTGCAGCGGAAAGGCGTGCCGTCCGACGAGCTGTGCGTGGTCTCGGCGAACTCCTCGCGCAGGCGGTCCACCAGGCGGAAGGCCTCCTCGCGCGAGAGGTCGTGCAGCAGCACGGCGAACTCCTCGCCGCCGTAACGGCCGATGGCGTCGGTCTGCCGCAGCCGGCGCCGCAGGAGGGCGGCCAGGCTGGCCAGCACCCGGTCCCCGGCGGGGTGGCCGTGGCGGTCGTTGACGCCCTTGAAGGTGTCGAGGTCGAGCATCACCCAGGCCGCCGCCAGGCGGTCGGGCCCGCGCTGGGCCTGGGCCAGGGTCAGCTCGGCCCGCTCCAGGAAGGCGCTGTGGGTCAGCAGGCGCGTCAGCCCGTCGCGGGTGAGCAGCCCGCGCAGGTAGCGGCTGCGCTCGATGGCCGACTCCACGGAGGCCAGCAGCAGCGCCGTCGGCACGGGCTTCACCAGGAAGCGGTCGCCGCCGGCGCGCACGGCCTGGACGTGGGCCTCGATCCGGTCGTCGGCGGTCATGAACAGCACCGGCAGGGTGGTGTAGCGCTCGTCCTGGCGCAGCAGGCGCACGAGGTCGAAGCCGCTGATGCCGCCGGGCAGGAGCGCGTCCATCAGCACCAGGTCGGGCTGGCTGGCGATCAGGTCGTTCTCGAAGCGGTGCGGGTCGTCGCAGACCTCGACCTCGTAGCCGGCGGAGCCCAGCACGGCGCTGACGAAGGCCGCCTGGGCGGGCTCGTCCTCCACCAGCAGCAGGCGCGAGCGGGCCGGGCGCCCGCGCTCCAGCAGGTGCTGGAGGCGGCGCTTGAGGGCCTCCCAGTCGGGGGGCTTCTCGAAGTAGCCGTCGGCCCCGCAGTGGATGGCCTCGACCTTGTCGAGGAACCCGCCCAGCATGCTCAGGATGAGGGCCGGCGGCCGCTCGCCGCCGGGCAGCGAGCGCAGGTGCGAGACGATCTCGTAGCCGGAGCCGTCGGGCAGGCGGATGTCGACCACCACGCCGTCGGGGATCTTCTCGGCCACCGCCTCCAGGGCCTGGCTGCGAGTGCCGGCGGAGCGCACGCCGAAGCCCTCCTGCTGCAGCACGGCCGTCATGGCGGCCACCATGACAGGGTCGTCGTCGACCACGAGGATGTCGAAGGCGCGCGCCTCGGGCGGCGGGGGCGGCGGGGTCGCGCTCTCCGCCTCGGGCGGGGGCGCTTCCAGCAGGCTCTCGAGGCGCGCGATGCGCTCGCCCCAGCGCTCCAGGTCGAGGACCCGCGGCAGGCCGTGCTCGCGCACCACGGCCGCCACGTCCTCGGCCCCCTCGCGTCCCAGGCGCGAGACCTCGGGGAAGCCGTAGGTGGCGCCCGAGCCCGCGAAGCCGTGGAAGCCCCGCTGCAGCAGGCGGGTCGTGTCGGGAGAGTCGGGTGCAACCTTCAGGACCTGCAGGGCGTCGCGCATGTCCTGCAAGCGCCCGGCGGCGCCGCGCAGGAAGTCGCCTCGCAGCTTCTGGAGCGTGGCCGCCCAGGTGGAGTCGCTCATCGTTCGTTCAGCCTTCCGCCACGACGCGTTGGGGGCCGCGCCAGGCCATGATCGTCGGGCAGGATACGGGCAGGGGGGCCGACGGGCAAGGCGCGCGGGCGGCAGGGTGTGCGCTGGATCACAACTCTTGCGGGTCCCGGGGCGGGCGGCTACCATCGCCGGGTCGCCCATGTACGCCCTCGACGACGTGGCCCGCAACCCGGGAGCGCTGCGCGCGGCCCTCGCGCGCGGGGCGGGCTACGCGCCGCTCTACGTCAAGATCAAGCTGCTCTACGGCTGCAACCTGCGCTGCGAGATGTGCAACCACTGGCGCGAGGCCCGGCCGCGCCAGCTGACCACCGCGCAGCTCGAGGGCCTGCTGGACGAGCTGGCCCGCCTGGGCTGCCGCAAGGTGCACTTCACCGGCGGCGAGCCGCTGCTGCGGCCGGACCTCGAGGCGCTGGTGGCCCGGGCCACCTCCGTGGGCATCCGGCCCACCCTCACCACCAACGCCACGCTGCTCGACCGCGAGCGGGCCCGGGCGCTGGCGCGGGCCGGGCTGCGCGGCGTGAACGTCTCGATCGACTCGCCCGACCCCGCCACCCACGACCTGGTGCGCGGCGTGCCTGGGGCCTTCGCGCGCTCGCTCGAGGGGCTCAGGCACCTGCGCAAGGCGCGCGCCCGCGGGAAGCTCGGGATCGCCCTCAACACGGTCGTCACGCGCCTGAACTACCGCGGCCTGGCGGATCTGCCCAAGCTGGCGCTGCGCGTGGGGGCGCGGGCCCTGAGGCTCATGCCGGTGGACGAGCACACCGGCGTGGCGCTGCGGCTCGGGACGGCGGAGATCGAGGAGTGGAACCGCGAGGTCGGGCCGCTGCTGGCCAAGCGCGCCCTGCGGGCCGGGCTGATGGCGCACGAGGACGAGGCCTACCCCTTCGGGCGCGCGGTCGACGAGACGGCGCGCTCGGCCCGCGGCGCCTACGCGCTGGGCCTCTACGAGCGCCAGCCCTGCTTCGCGCCCTTCACCCACGCGCTGGTGGACCACGAGGGGCGCGTCTACGTCTGCTGCATGGCGCGCGGCGAGCCGCTGCTGGGCGACCTGCACGCCCGCCGCTTCGAGCAGGTCTGGCAGGACGAGCCCTACCGGCGGGTGCGCCTGGCCATGCGCGACGGCCGGCCGCTCGCGCCCTGCGCCAGCTGCGACGACTTCACCGACGAGAACCTGCGCCTGCAGCGCCTGCTCGAGTCCCCGGACGAGGCCCGCCCGGGGGCGGGCCAGGAGGCCGCACCATGACCCCACGCCCCTGCGGCGGCTTCGTCGGCTTCCTGCTCCCGCGGCCCTGCCCGAACGCCGCGGTGGGGGACTGCGGCGCCTGCGGCCGCCCGACCTGCGAGGAGCACGCGCGGGTCGGCCAGGCCGGGCTGCTGTGCACCGCTTGCGAGAGCGGCTCGCAGGCCCCCATCGCCCTGGCCGGCGTGGCCGCCGCCGCGGGGCTCGTGCCGCTGTTCCTGCCGGCCGACCTGCTGGCCTTCGAGGAGGCCTCGCTGGGCGACGAGGAGGACCCCGAGGGCCGCGCCGGGGCCATGTTCGCCGACCTCTCGTAGGCCCGGCCCTGCGCGTCGCGCTGCTCTCCGACCGCTTCCCGCCCGAGCCCGGGGGCCTGGCCCGCGCGGCCCAGCGCCTCGCGCAGGGCCTGGCGGCCCAAGGCGACGGCGTCGAGGTGCACGTGATCGACGGGGAGGTGCCGCCGGGGGCGGTGCGGCGGGAGCCCCTCGGCGAGCGCCTCGAGGTGGTGCGCGTCGGCCTCCAGCGGCGCGCCGAGGACGCCCGCGCCGCGGCCTTCGAGGCCCTCGTGGCGGCCCACCGGGCGCGCCCGTTCGACGTGCTGCACGGCCTCTACCTCGTGCGCTCGGGCTTCCTGGCGGCCTACGCCGGGGCCTTCCTGGGGCGCCCTTCGGTGGTGAGCGCGCGAGGCAACGACCTCGACCGCAGCGTCTTCTCGGGCGAGGCCGGCGTGCACGTGCTGCGGGCGCTCGAGCTGGCCTCGTGCGTGACGGCGGTGAGCGGGGAGCTGGCCCGCAAGGCGCGCGCCCTGGCGCCGCGCGCGCGGGTAGAGGTGGCCTCCAACGGGGTCGACGCGCAGGCCTTCCGGCCGGTGCCGCCCGACGAGGGCCTCCGCCGCCGGCTGGGGCTGGCCGGGCGGCAGGTCGTGGGCTTCGCCGGCGAGGCGCGCGTGAAGAAGGGGCTGGTGCCGCTCCTGGCGGCGCTGGCGCTGCTGGCCCGCGAGCGTCCGGTGAGCCTGCTGCTGGCCGGCGGCGTGCGGGCCGACGACGCGGGCGTGCTGGCCGTCTTCCGGCGTCAGCAGCCCGACCTGCACGTGGTCGAGCTGCCCTATCGCGAGGGCGGCGAGCTGCCGCCGGTCTACGCGCTGATGGACGTCTTCGCGCACCCCTCGCTGCGCGACGGGCTTCCCGACGCGCTGCTCGAGGCCCTGGCCTGCGGCCTGCCGGTCGCGGCCGCGCGCGCGGCCGGCATCCCCGACGTGGTGCGCGACGGGCGCGAGGGCCTGCTGGTCGAGCCGGGCGACTCGTCCGGGCT
>JBDIBD010000403.1:0-4898 GCA_039812725.1 Vicinamibacteria bacterium
CCTGGCGCTACCTGCGCGGGCTCTTCTGGCTGCTGCTCCCGGCCGTGCTGGGGCTGATGGTCTCGACCATCTACCTGCGCCACCACTTCGTGGCCGACCTGCTGGCCGGCCTCGCGCTCGCGGCCTGCGCGGCCTGGCTGGCGCCGCGCCTCGACCGGGCCTGGAGCGCGCGCCAGCGCGAGCTGGGCTACCGGCCCGCGCTCGGCGCGGAGTGACTGCCGTCAGCCCCGCGGGCGAGCGCCCTTGAAGACGCGGAAGAGCCAGGCCAGCGAGGGGACCAGCAGCAGCGCTCCTCCGGCCAGGGCCAGCAGCACCGGCTCCAGCACCTGCCGTGGCGCCGCGGCCTCTGCGAAGGTCAGCCCGGGGGGCAGCAACCACGGGTACTGGGCCAGCGCCCAGCCCGCCAGCAGCAGCGCGGCCAGGAGCGCGGCCAGGGCCCGCGCCCGGGCGAACCGGCGGCGGTGCAAGGCGCCCAGGGCCGCCACGGCGCAGGCCGCGGTGACGAGGTGGAAGGGCAGCGCCCAGGCGCTGCCGGTCAGGGCCCCGTACACCAGCGGCGCCTCGCTGCGCGCCAGCCCCAGGCTCCCCAGGGCCAGCGCGCCCACCAGCACGCCGCTGGCCAGCGCCCGGCGCCGGAAGTCCTCGCGCAACCCGGCCTGCTCGGTCTCGAGCGTCAGGTAGACCGCGGCCAGGAACGCGAACAGCGCCAGCGTCAGCAGCCCGATGGCCAGGGGAAACGGGGCCAGCCAGGGTTCGAAGAGGCGCGGCGGCAGCGCCGTCCCCACCGGCAAGCGGCCCGCCGCGATGGTCCCCACGCAGGCGCCGAGCATCACGGGCGAGACCAGGCTCGAGACCGCGAAGACCCGCCCCCAGCGCGCCTGGGAGCGGTCCGACACGTCGCCGTAGGCGCGGAAGGCGAAGGCCGAGCCGCGCAGCACGATGCCGAACAGCAGCAGCGTGAGGGGCACGAACAGGCCCGTCATGAGCGGCGCGAAGCCGGCCGGGAAGCAGACGAACAGGAGCACCACCACGAGGATCAGCCAGACGTGGTTGGCCTCCCAGATGGGGCCGATGGCGTGGGCCACCAGCTCGCGCTGGGCCGCGGCGCGCGGCCCGCGGGCCAGCAGGTCCCAGACCCCGCCGCCGAAGTCGGCCCCGGCTCCCAGGCCATAGAGCACCAGGGCCACGAGCAGCGCGCCGGCCAGCAGGGCCTCGGGCGTCATCGGGCTCCCTCCGACCGGCCCGGCTCGACGGGGCTGGCGAGGACCTGGCGCCGCAGCAGCTCCAGCACCACGAAGCCGAGCAGCAGGTAGAGCAGCGACGTGGCCAGGAGCGGCAGCAGCAGGCCCGGCACGGGCGTGACGGCCTCGGAGGTGCGCATCACGCCCTGGATGATCCAGGGCTGGCGGCCCACCTCGGTCACGGTCCAGCCGGCCTCGAGGGCCACGAAGCCGAGGGGGCCGCAGGCCACCAGCGCGCGCAGGTACCAGCGCCGGTCGGGCAGCGCCCTGTGGCGCCACGCCAGCCCCGCGCCCGCCAGCGCGGCCAGCGCCATGACGCTGCCGCAGGCCACCATCACCTGGAAGGCCAGGTGCACGACCACCACGGGCGGCCAGTCGGAGCGCGGGAACTCCTCGAGCCCGCGCACGGTGGCCTGCGGGTCGTGGAAGGCCAGCAGGCTCAGCGCCCCGGGGATCTCGAGGGCGTGGCGCGTCTCGCGCGCCTCGACGTCGGGCAGGCCCCCCAACCGCAGCGGCGCGCCGCGCTCGGTCCGGAACTGTCCCTCCATGGCGGCCAGCTTGACCGGCTGGGTGAGGGCCACCTGGCGGGCCAGCAGGTCGCCGCTGAGCGGCTCGAGCAGCGCCGCCGCGCCGCCCACCGCCAGGGCCAGGGCCAACGCCTTGCGGTGGAAGTCGCTGGCCGGGTCGCGCAGCAGCCGCGAGGCGTGCAGGGCGGCCACCGCGAAGCCCACCGCGGCGTAGGCGGCCAGCGCCATGTGGAGGGCCTGGCCGAAGGCCGACGGGTTGAGCATGGCGGCCACCGGGTCGATGTCCACGGCCCGCCCGTCGGCCAGGCGGAAGCCGGCCGGCGTGTTCATCCAGGCGTTGGCGGTGACGACGAAGACGCCGGAGAGCGCGCCGCTCAGGGCCACCACCACCCCCGAGGCCCAGTGCAGCCAGGGCGAGACGCGCTCCCAGCCGTACAGGAAGATCCCCAGAAAGATCGCCTCGGTGAAGAAGGCGAAGCCCTCGAGAGCGAAGGGCAGGCCGAAGATCGGCCCGGCGAAGGCCATGAAGCGCGGCCACAGCAGGCCCAGCAGGAAGGACAGCACGGTCCCCGAGACGGCGCCCACCGCGAACAGGATGGCCGTGCCGCGGGCCCAGCGCTTCGTCAGCAGCAGCCAGGTGGGCTGGCCGGTGCGCAGCCAGCGCCACTCGGCGATCGCCATCAGCAGCGGCATGGCGATGCCGGCCACGGCGAAGAGGATGTGGAAGCCGAGCGCCAGGGCCATCAGCGTCCGGGCGGCCAGGAGGTCTGCCATGAGCCCCCATTCTCCCTCGAAGACACCGCAGGGCCTCGGCCCCCGCGGGCTGGTAAGATCCGCGCCCGGGAGGAACGATGGGCACGTTGCTGGTGCGCGGGATCGCCTTCGAGGGACAGCACGGGGCCACGGCCGCGGAGCGCTCGCTGGCCTGGCGCTTCGAGGTCGACGTCGAGCTCGAGGCCGACCTGGCGCGGGCGCAGGAGAGCGACGCGCTGGGCGACACCCACGACTACGCCAGCATCTGCCGCACGGTGGTCGAGATCGGCACCGGCCGTCCGTACCACCTGCTCGAGGCCCTGGGCCGGGCCCTGCTGGACGCGCTGGCCGAGCGCCACCCCGGCACGGCCGTGCGCCTCGAGGTGCGCAAGCTGGCGCCGCCGCACTGCGCGGGCCGGCCGGCCTACACCGCCGTGCGGCTGCACCGGCCGGCCGGGCCGGGACGCTAGGCGGTCGCGCGATGGCGGTGGCCCCGCGCCGCAACGTGCTGGGAGGCGAGCTGCAGCCCTGCGGCCGCCAGCCCCTGACCGGCTTCTTCCGCAACGGCTGCTGCGACACCGGCGACGAGGACTTCGGCCGCCACACCGTCTGCGCGCGCGTGACGGCCGAGTTCCTGGAGTTCTCGCGCCGGCACGGCAACGACCTCTCGACGCCGGTGCCCGAGGCGGGCTTCCCGGGCCTGAAGCCCGGGGATCGCTGGTGCCTGTGCGCGGCGCGCTGGCGCCAGGCCCTGGAGGCGGGCGTGGCCCCGCCCGTGGTGCTCTCGGCCACCCACGAGTCGACCCTCGAGCTAGTGCCGCTCGAGGAGCTGACGCGCCACGGGCTGGACGTCTCGTAGGCCGGGCTAGGCCACCGGCTCCGGGTGCACGCAGGGGTGCACCTCGACCGTGACGTGCCGCAGCGGCAGGTCGGCCGGCAGGCGGCGCTTGTACTCCTGCGGCGAGCGCGGCTCGTGGCAGAGCAGCCCCACGATCGCGGCGTAGCCCTCGGGGGCCACGCGCCAGACGTGCAGGTCGCAGACCTGGTCGCCCTCGCGCTCGAGGGCCGCCTTCATCCGGCCGAGCAGCTCGGGCGGCGCGCGCCGGTCCAGGAGCACGGCCGCGCTGTCGCGCGCGAGCCCCACCGACCAGCGTCCCACTAGCAGCGCTCCCAGCACGCCCATCAGCGGGTCGACCAGGCGCCAGCCCAGGTAGAGCCCGCACAACAGGGCGCCGATGGCCAGCACCGACGTCAGCGCGTCGGCCAGCACGTGCAGGTAGGCCGAGCGCAGGTTGTGGTCGTGGTGCTGCGCGTGGTCGTCCTCGCCGTGCTGCAGCAGCAGGGCGCTGACGGCGTTGACCAGCAGGCCGATCACGGCCACCGCCAGGGCGTGGTCGTAGTCGATCGGCGCGGGCTGCAGCAGGCGCGCCGCGCTCTCGATGGCCATGCCGCCCGCGAAGACCAGCAGCAGCAGGGCCCCGGCGAAGCCCCCCAGGGCGTTGACCTTGCCGGTGCCGAAGCTGTAGCGCTCGTCGTGGGCGTGGCGGCGGGCGTAGGCGTAGGCGAAGGCCGCCAGCCCGAGGGCGGCGGTGTGCGAGGCCATGTGCAGCCCGTCGGCCAGCAGCGCCATCGAGCCGTAGGCCAGGCCCGCGGCGATCTCGACCAGCATCATCGCGGCGGTCAGCCCGATCACCCAGCGCGTGCGGCGCTCCCCCGGCCGCTCGGCGGCCTGGCCGAAGGCGTGGTCGTGGGCGTATCGCGGCAGGCAGTCGTCGTGCAAGCGGCCCTCCCGGGCGTCTCGATTATTTCCCACCCGGGGCTGGCCGTGGGTGGCCGAATGGCGTCAGAATGAAGGGGAGGCGGGCGTGGTGTCCAGGCGCGGCACGTCACGGCTGGGTTGGACCGGGCTCCTGTTGGGCCTGGCCGCGCCCCTGCTGGCCGAGCCCTCCACCCTGCCCCGGCCCGCCGGCACGCCTCCGCCGGCCTTCCTGGCCCGCGGCTCCGAGGCGCGCGTGCGGGTCTGGCTGGCGCAGGCCGCCCAGCCCGGGCTGCGGCGGTCGCTCGAGTCGCCCCGGGACCTGTGGGGGCTGCTGCGCTTCGAGGACCGGGTCGAGGTCGCGGCCCGCTCGCCCGAGCGGGCCGTCGACGAGGCCTTCGCGGGGCAGGACCTGCGGCACGGCCCGACCTTCGCCAGCGCGCCGACCGTGGCGGAGTCGCGCGGGCCGGCGCAGTTCGACGCGAACCCCGAGTCGGCCTCGGTCGACCTGCTGGGCCTCGGGCTGCTGGGCGTCAAGGCGCTGGCCGGTCGGCTCGGGCGGCCGGGGCCGCCGCGCTACTTCCTCTACGCGGCCGTGCGGCCCGACGGCAGCGCCCGGCT
>JBDIBD010000404.1:0-4895 GCA_039812725.1 Vicinamibacteria bacterium
CGCCCCTGCCCGAGGCCGTGGCCCAGGCCGCCGCGCGCATCACCGACCCGGAGATCCGCTCGCTCTTCGAGCGCAGCGCCGCCCGCGCGCTGGGCGCCCGCGCGCGGCAGCCCTGACCCGGGCTCGCGCCGGCCCGCGCTTCGTGTTCAAATCGGCGGCCGGTTTCTTCCTTCCGATGGAGCGATCATGAGCGCACTCAAAGTCGGCGTGCTGGGCGCCGGGACCATGGGCAACGGCATCGCGCAGGTCTTCGCCCAGTCCGGGCACGACGTGGTCCTGCGGGACCTCGACCAGGCCATCCTGGACCGGGCCCTGGGCAACATCCGCAAGAGCCTCGCCAAGCTGGCCGAGAAGGGCAGGCTCACGGCCGAGGAGCGCGACGCGGCCCTGGGCCGCCTCCGGACGGCCACCGAGCTTCAGGCCGTGGCGGGCTGCGACCTGGTGGTCGAGGCCATCATCGAGAAGCTCGAGCCCAAGCTCGAGACCTTCCGCGAGCTCGACCGGCTGACCGCCCCGGCCGCGATCCTGGCCTCGAACACCTCGTCCATCTCGATCACGAAGCTGGCCGCCGCCACGCAGCGCCCCGGGAACGTCATCGGGATGCACTTCATGAACCCGGTGCCCTTGATGCAGCTGGTCGAGGTCATCCGCGGCCAGGCCACGTCCGACGAGACCATGCGCACCGTCGTGGAGCTGTCGAAGCAGCTCGGCAAGGTCCCGGTGGAGGTCAACGACTACCCCGGGTTCGTCAGCAACCGCGTGTTGATGCCGATGATCAACGAGGCGGTCTTCGCCGTCTACGAGGGCGTGGCCACCCCGGAGGCGGTCGACCAGGTCATGAAGCTGGGCATGAACCACCCCATGGGACCGCTGACCCTGGCCGACTTCATCGGCCTCGACGTGTGCCTCTTCATCCTCGACGTGTTGCACGAGGGCCTGGGCGACCCCAAGTACCGCCCCTGCCCGCTGCTCAAGCGCATGGTCGACGCCGGCTGGCTGGGCCGCAAGTCCGGCCGCGGCTTCTACAGCTACTCGTCCTAGGAGGGTCTTCCCGATGATGCGATCGCTGCGCCTCGCCGTCCTGCCCGCGCTGCTCTCGGCGCCGGCCCTCCTGGCCCAGGCCCCCGCGCCCGCGCCGGCCGCTTCTCCCGCCGCGCTCAAGCTGACCCTCAAGTGGACCACGGCCAGCGAGGTCGACAACGCCGGCTTCTACGTCTTCCGGGGCGACGTCAAGGAGGGGCCCTTCAAGCTCCTCAACGAGACCATGATCCCCGGGGCCGGCAACTCGGAGACGCCCAGCAGGTACGTCTTCGACGACACGGACGTGGAGCAGGGGCGGACGTACTACTACTACCTGGAGTCGATCTCGCTCCAGGGCGTGAAGGAGAAGTTCTCGCCGGTCATGTCGCGCACCTGCTGCGGCCAGCCCGGCACGGCCAAGGTCGAGGACACCGAGCCGCGCCCGGCCCCCGCCACGCCGTCCCCGGCCTCGCCGGCCCCGAAGCCGTAGGCCGGCCGGCGCGTCAGAGGATGCGCTTGCCGAGGAGCGAGGCCACCAGGCCCACGCCCAGGCGGGCCGTGCGATTCTGGTGGTCGAGGATCGGGTTGACCTCGACGAACTCGCTCGAGATCACCTTGCCGCAGTCGGCCAGCATCTCCATGGCCAGGTGGGCCTCGCGGTAGGACAGCCCGCCGGGCGAGGGCGTGCCCACGCCCGGGGCCTCGTCGGGGTCCATGGCGTCCATGTCGAAGCTGACGTGGATGCCGGCCGTGCCCGACGAAGCCACCTCGATGGCCTCGTGCACCACCGCGCGCATGCCGCGCTCGTCGATGTCGCGCATGGTGTAGGCGTGCAGCCCGCTGCGCCGCACCACCTCGCGCTCGGAGGCGTCCAGGTCGCGCAGGCCGATGGCCACGGCGCGGGCCCCCTCGATCATCGGCGCGAAGCCGGCCAGGTGCACCAGGCTGCTCTCCCCCGCCCCCAGCGCGACCGCCAGCGGCATGCCGTGGATGTTGCCGCTGGGGCTCGTGTCGGCGGTGTTGGAGTCGGCGTGGGCGTCGAACCAGATCAGGCCGACGCGCTGGCCGCGCTGGGCGTGGTGGCGGGCCAGGCCGGCGATGGTGCCCATGGCGATCGAGTGGTCGCCGCCCAGCACCAGCGGCAGGCGGCCGTGCTCCAGCACCGCCCCGACCGTGTCGCGCAACCCCTCGCAGGTGGCCCGGATCTCGCTCAGGTAGCGCAGGCGCGGGTCGCCGGGGTCGTGGGTCTCGGCGATCTCGACGTGCACGTCGCCGGCGTCGTCGACCTCGTGCCCGAGGTCGCGCACGTGGTGGTGGATGTCGGCCAGACGGAAGGCCGAGGGGCCCATGTCGACGCCGCGGCGCCCGGCCCCCAGGTCGAGCGGCACGCCGATCACGGTCACCTTGCGCGGATGAACCATAGAGGCGCGATCGTAGCCGCCGGCCCGGCCCCGGTCAACGCCGCCGCCCCGAGCGGCCGGCGCGTGTTTGACTTGCGTCCTGGGGGCTGGAAATATTCCGCCAGACCCCATGTCGAATCCCCCCGCCCGACGTGCGACGCCGCCCGTGCCGAAGCACCCGGCCGCCGCGCCGGCCGCGCCGGCCGAGGGCTGGGACCCGCTGCCGATCCTGCAGCAGCAGCGCCTGATCACCGCCGAGCAGGCCGAGCGCGTGCGGCGCACCGCCAAGCTCAACTCCCTGAGCCTCGAGCAGGCCGCCATCCAGATGGGCGCCGCCACCGAGATCCAGATCGCCCAGGCGGTGGCCGCCCACGTGGGCCTGCGTTACGTCAAGATCAACCCGCTCGACCTCGACCTCGACATCGTCACCAAGGCCCTGCCGGGGCCCTTCGCGCGCAAGCACGGCATGGTGGCGCTGTCCAAGACGGCCGACCGCATCACCGTGGCGGTGTACGACCCCTTCCGGCCCTTCCCGGAGGAGGACATCCGGCTGGTCACCGGCCTCGAGGTCGAGCGCGTGCTGGCCACGCGCAGCGACGTCGAGACCGTCAACAAGGGCTTCTACGACCTCAAGACCAGCCTGCAGACGGCCGAGAAGCAGCTGGCCGCCAGCCGCTTCTCGGTCTTCGACCTGGGCAACCAGGAGTTCCTGTCGAGCGACCAGTCCGAGCTCGACCCGGCCGCCGCGCCCGTGGTCAAGGCCCTCGACCACATCCTGGGCTACGCCTTCGAGCAGCGCGCCTCCGACATCCACTTCGAGCCCAAGCGCGACCTGACCCTGGTGCGGCTGCGCATCGACGGCATGCTGCACGACGTGCACGTCATCCCGCGCATCGTCTACCAGGCCGTGGTCTCGCGCATCAAGCTGCTCTCGGGCTGCAACCTGGCCGAGAAGCGCCGCCCCCAGGACGGGCGCATCAAGCGCGAGCACGGCGGGCGCGAGGTCGAGCTGCGCGTCTCGACCATGCCGACCGCCTTCGGCGAGAAGGCCGTGCTGCGCGTGTTCGACCCCGAGATCCTGATGAAGGGCATCGACGAGCTGGGCTTCTCCGGCCAGGACCTGCCCAAGTTCTACGACTTCCTGGGGCGCCCCACGGGCATCATCCTGGTGACCGGCCCCACCGGCAGCGGCAAGACCACCACGCTCTACTCGGCCCTCAAGTACCTCTCGAAGCCCGAGGTCAACATCATCACCATCGAGGACCCGATCGAGATGGTCTTCGAGGACTTCAACCAGGTGGCGGTGCGGCCGCAGATCGACATCACCTTCGCCAGCGCCCTGCGCACCGCCCTGCGCCAGGACCCCGACATCATCATGGTGGGCGAGATCCGCGACACCGAGACGGCGGAGAACGCCGTGCAGGCGGCGCTGACCGGACACCTGGTGCTCTCGACCCTCCACACCAACGACGCGCCCTCGTCGATCACGCGCCTCCTGGACCTGGGCATCCCGCACTTCCTCATCACCAGCACCCTGCTGGGCGTGCTGGCCCAGCGCCTGGTGCGCGAGAGCTGCCAGCACTGCCTCGAGGAGTACGCCCCCACGGCCGAGGAGGCGGCCATGCTGCGCATCCCGCTGGAGAAGCTGGGGCCGTACAAGTTCAAGCGCGGCAAGGGCTGCCTGCACTGCCGCCAGACCGGCTACGTGGGCCGCACGGGCATCTACGAGGTCCTGCCCATGTCCGACAAGGTGCGCCGGCTGGTGACGGCCCAGGCCGGCGCTCCCGAGATCTTCAAGGCCGCTCGCGAGGAGGGCCTGCGCACGCTGCGCGAGGCGGCCATCGAGAAGGTCTTCCGCGGCGTCACCACCACCACCGAGATGGCCCGGGTGACGGGAAAGTAGGCCCCTTGAGCGAGACCCGGCCCCAGCCCTCCGCGCGCGTCTTCCTGGTCACCGGCAGCGGTCGCGGCCTGGGTGCCGAGATCGCGCGCGCCGCGTCCGCCAGCGGCGCCCGCGTGGTGGTCAACTGCCGCCAGGACCGCGCGGCGGCCGGCCGGCTGGTGGACGAGCTGCGCGAGGGCGGGGCGGAGGTGCTGGCTTGCCGCGCCGACGTGACCGACCCGGGCGAGGCCCGCGAGCTGGTCGACGAGACCCTGGCGGCCTTCGGCGGCGTGGACGTGCTGGTCAACACGGTGGGCGGCTTCGGCTGGCACACGCTGGCCGAGACGGGTCACGAGGAGTGGGGCCGCATCATGTCCTCGAACCTCGACTCGGTCTTCAACATGTGCCGGCTGGTGCTGCCCCACATGCGGGCCCGCCACTGCGGGCGCATCGTGAACCTCGCCAGCGTGGGGGCCGAGCGCGCCGCGGGCGAGGCCCGCGTGGCCGCGTACGCCGCCGCCAAGGCGGCGGTGGTCTCGTTCTCGCGCTCGCTGGCCCTCGAGGAGGGCCGGGCCGGCGTGACCGTCAACGTG
>JBDIBD010000405.1:0-4895 GCA_039812725.1 Vicinamibacteria bacterium
AGGCCCACCAGCGTCAGGCCGTGGTCGAGCCGGGCCACCGCCCGCGCCACGCAGGCCGCCACGCGCGGCTCGCGGGCCGCCAGGTTGTAGAGCGCGCCGTGGGGCTTGACGTGCCGCAGGGCCAGGCCGTGGGCGCGCGCCAGCCCCTGCAGCGCGGCCACCTGATAGAGCAGGTCGGCCTCCAGCTCCTCCGGCTCCACCGCCAGCTCGCGGCGGCCGAAGCCGCGCAGGTCCGCGAAGGACGGGTGGGCGCCCACCGCCACGCCGTGGCGCGCGCACAGGTCCAGGGCGCGCCGCAGGGTCAGCGGGTCGCCGCCGTGGAAGCCGCAGGCCAGGTTGGCGGAGCTGACCAGCGGCAGCAGGGCCGCGTCGTCGCCCACGCGGAACGCGCCCCAGCTCTCGCCCACGTCGGCGTTGAGGTCGATGCAACCCGGCACGGGGACAGCGTAGCGCCGCCGCGGGCGCCGGCCAAGGCGAAACCTGCCAGAATCCGCCCATGGCGGACGCAAGCGGCGGGCGCGGCCGCAGGGCGGAGCTGCTCGGCGCCGTGTTCCTGATGGCCACCTCGGCCATCGGCCCCGGCTTCCTGACGCAGACCGCGCTCTTCACCCACACCCTGCGGGCCGACTTCGCCTTCGCCATCCTGGCCTCGCTGCTGATCGACGTGGCGGCCCAGCTCAACGTCTGGCTGGTGCTGGGCGTGGCGCGGCGGCGCGGACAGGAGCTGGCCTCGGCCCTCGTGCCGGGACTGGGGCCGCTCGTGGCCGTGGCCGTGGCTGCGGGCGGGCTGGCTTTCAACGTGGGCAACCTGGCCGGCTGCGCCCTGGGCCTAGCCGTCTTCGGGGTGCCGCCCCTGGCCGGCGCGGCGCTGTCGGCGTTGCTGGCCTTCGCGCTGCTGGCGCGTCCCGCGGCCAGCCGCGGGATGGACGTGTTCGTGCAGGTCCTGGGCGTGCTGATGATCGTGCTCACGGCCGGCGTGATGCTGGTCTCCGGCCCCGACTACGGCCAGGCCGCGCTACGGGCCGTGCTGCCCCTGCGGGTCGACCCCCTGGCGGTCGTGACGCTGGTGGGCGGGACGGTGGGGGGCTACATCACCTTCTCGGGCGTGCACCGCCTCCTGGCCGCGGGCCGCGGGGGACCCGACGACGTGGCGGGCCTGCGGCGCGCCGCGGCCACCGGCATCCTGGTGACGGGCGTGATGCGGGTGCTGCTGTTCCTGGCCGTGCTGGGCGTGGTCTCGCGCCCCGGGGCCGTGCTCGACCTGGCCAACCCGGCCGCCAGCGCCTTCCGGCTGGGTGCGGGCGACTGGGGCTATCGTTTCTTCGGGGTGGTGTTGTGGTCGGCGGCGATCACCTCGGTGGTGGGCTGCTCCTACACCTCGCTCTCGTTCCTGCGCGCCCCGGGCGGCGTGGTGGAGCGGCGCCCGGGGGTCTCCCTGGCGCTTTTCGTGGGGGCGGCGCTGGCCGGCTACGCCCTGTTGGGCCAGCCCGTGCCGCTGCTCGTGGCGGCCGGCGCGCTCAACGGGCTGATCCTGCCCATCACGCTGGGTGTGGCGCTCCTGGCCGCGCGACGCCCCGGGCTGATGGGCGCCTACCGCCACCCCCTGGCGCTGCAGGCGCTGGGCTGGCTGGCCTGGGCCGTGAGCGTCGTGGCGGGCCTGCTGGCGCTGGGAGCGCTCATCAAGCTCTTCGGCTGATCAGGGCTGCAGCACCAGGAAGTACTGGTGCTCGAGGAAGGTCGGCTCGGCCACCAGGCGCAGGCCCGCGCCGGCGGCGTCCCGCAGGAAGTCCTCGCGCGCGACGCGGTGCTCGAGCGGCGGTCCCACCGGCGTGGGGCGCTTGTGGTAGTCGATGTTGACGACCCGGCCGCCCGGCCGCAGCAGCCCGGCCAGCCGCTTCAGGTAGGCCGGCGGGTCGGGGAAGTGGTGGTAGGTGTCGACCACCAGCACCACGTCGCAGCTGGCCTCCGGCAGCAGGGGGTCGTCGGCCACCGACAGCACGGGCGTGACGTTGCGCACGCCGCTCTGGGAGAGGCGCTGCTGCAGCGCGGCCAGGATCTGCGCCTCCACGTCGACCGCGTAGACGCGCCCGCGCGGCCCCACCGCCGCCGCCAGCCGCAGCGTGAAATAGCCGGGCCCCGCGCCGATGTCGCAGGCCGTCTGGCCGGGGGCCAGCCCCAGCGCGCGCACCACCTCGTCGGGCTTCTGCCAGGCGTCGCGCTGCGGGTCGGCCAGGTGCGCGACGTACGACGCGAGGTCGGCCGGGTTGCCGTGGCGCGCGGCATCGCCGCCCGGCGGGTGCTGGGCCGGCGTCTGGGCCAGGAGCGCGGGACCGCAGGCGACGGAGAGAACGAGCGCGAGGTGGAGCTTCACGGGACCTCCCGCGGCCATTATCGGGCCCGCCGGCCGCCCGCGCCGCGGTAGCATCGTCGCGGAGGCGGGCATGGGGCTGGGGCGGGGGATGTCACGGGTCGGCGCGGGGCTGCGGTCGGCGCGCCAGCGGGCCGCCTTCCTGCCGCCCCTGCTGGCGCGCGTGTACCTCTTCTACGCCTTCCACGTCAGCGGCGCCGGCAAGCTGGCGCACCTCGACCAGGCGACGGCCTTCGCAGCGGCGCTGGGACTGCCTTGGCCGCGGTGGTACGCCACGAGCGTCGCCCAGCTCGAGACGTGGGGGGCCTGGCTGGTGCTGATCGGAGTGCTGACGCGGCCCACCGCCGCGCTGCTGGCCCTGAGCGCCCTCGTGTCGCTGCTGGCCGCCGACCGCGACGCGCTGGTGGCCGCGCTGGAGCTGACCGGCCAGACCGACGTGTTGAGCATTGCGCCCCTGGCCCTGCTGGTGCCCCTGGTCTGGCTGGCGGTGGAGGGGGCCGGGCTGCTGAGCGTGGACGGGATCGTGGCGCGCCTGCTGCGCTGGCAGGCCACCAGCCGGGAGCACCGGTGAGCTACAACCAGGCCCGCCTGCGACGGCTCAACGCCCACCGCACCCGGCCCGCGGGCGACTACGTCCTGTACTGGATGCAGGCCTTCCGCCGCCTGGGCCACAACCACGCCCTCGACTACGCGCTGCGCTGCGCCCGCGAGCTGCAGAAGCCGCTGGTGGTCTACGAGGGGCTGCGGCTCGACTACCCCTGGGCCAGCCGGCGCCTGCACCAGTTCGTGCTGGAGGGGATGCAGGCCAACGCCGCCCGGGCGAAGGCGCTGGGCCTCAACTACTGGCCCTTCGTCGAGACCCCCGAGCGCCCGGCGCGCGGGCTGCTGCGGCTGCTCTCGACGCGCGCCGCCCTGGTGGTCACCGACGACTACCCGTGCTTCGTGGTCCCCGAGCAGGCGGCGGCCCTGGCGCGCGCGGCCGAGGTGCCGGTCTTCGCGGTCGACTCCAGCTCGCTCGTGCCGCTGTCCCTGCTCCAGCCCGTGGTGGGCGCGGCGGCGCACCTGCGGCCGCGCTTGCACAAGGCCTTCGCCGAGGCCTGGGAGCATCGCGCCGCGGCCGAGCCCGACCTCGACGGGGCGGCCGCGCGGCCGGTCGAGGCCCCCTTCCCGCTCTGGACGGCGGCCGACGTGGCGGCCTTCGTCAAGGGGCTGCCGCTCGACGCCAGCGTCCCGCCGGTGGCCTCGGCGCCGGGCGGCACGCCGGCCGGGCGCGAGCGCCTCTCGGCCTTCGTCAAGAAGCGCCTGCGCGGCTACGCCGAGGGCCGCTCGGGCCCCTGCCCGCCGGAGCGCGGCCACGCCAGCGGTCTGTCGCCGTACCTGCACTTCGGCCACGTCTCCGTCCAGGAGGTGGTCGAGCGCGTGCTGGCCACCCAGGGGCGCTGGACGCCCGAGGAGCTGCGCGTGCACCAGCGCGGCAAGCGCGAGGGCTTCTTCTGCGACGACGCCGACGTGAACGCCTTCCTGGACCAGGCCCTGACCTGGCGCGACGTGGGCCACCAGTGGTTCTGGAGCCGGCGGCAGGACGCCGGCAGCCTGGTCACGGCCCTGCCGCCCTGGGCTTTCGCCACGCTGCAGGCCCACGCCGCCGACCGGCGCGCGCACCTCTACACCCGCGAGCAGCTCGAGGCCGGCGAGACCCACGACCCGCTCTGGAACGCGGCCCAGCGCGAGCTCGTGGCCACGGGCGCGATGCACAACTACCTGCGCATGCTGTGGGGCAAGAAGGTGCTGGAGTGGAGCAGCAGCCCGGCCGAGGCCTACCTGACCCTCGAGCAGCTCAACAACAAGCACGCCCTCGACGGGCGCGACCCGAACTCGTACACCGGCATCCTGTGGTGCTTCGGGGCCTTCGACCGGCCCTGGGCGCCCGAGCGGCCGGTTTTCGGCAGCGTGCGCTACATGTCGTCGGAGAACACGGCCCGCAAGTTCAAGCTCGGGCCGTACCTCGAGTGGGTGGCGCGCCTGCCCAGTCTCGAGCGCGTGCGCGCGGGGCGGGGCTAGTCGAGCTCGCCCTCGACGTACCAGCCGTCCTGCAGCCGGTCGCGGAAGATCCGGAAGAGGCCCGCCGGCAGGGCCACGTCCCATTCGTCGCGGGCCCAGGCCTCGTCCCACCAGTCGCCGGAGGCACGCCAGGGACCGGCGCAGTCGAGCACCGGGCCGCGCACGCCCGCGGCCGAGACGAAGCGCGGCACGCCCGCCTGCAGGGCGACCTCGGCTGGCAGCGGCGGGCGGAAAACTCGCAGGGCCACGCGGCCCGGGGTGAGCAAGGGCTCGGGTCTCGACGCGTCCCTGGCCTCCGGCGGGTTGAAGGTCGACAGCGCGTAGGCGCCAGGGCGGTGGCTGTCGAGCAGGCGCGGCGCGCCGCCGCGCCCGGCCGTGGTCCAGGCCGAGAGCCGCCCGAGCGTCTCGGCCAGGGCCTCGGGGGCGGGCTGGGCCGGGTCGAGCAGCGAGAACTGCACGCGCCGCG
>JBDIBD010000406.1:0-4883 GCA_039812725.1 Vicinamibacteria bacterium
GACCTGCCGCTGCCCGAGGCGCGCCTGCGCGACGTCCTGGAGCTGAAGCCCGGGCAGCGCGCGGGCAGCTGGACCGTCGCCGACCGCGCCGACGCCCTGCGCGAGTGGCTGCAGGGACAGGGCTACCTGGAGGCCGAGGTCGGCGGCCGGCTCGACGGCGCCACCGCGCGCGTGCAGGTGCAGGCCGGGCCGCGCTACACCTGGCGCGTGACCGGAGCGCCGGTGCCCGCGGGCTTCGCGGCCTTGGTGCGCTCGGGCCTTTTCCTCGAGGAGTCCCTGGAGCTCGGCCGCCTGCGGCTCGAGCGCGACCTGCGCCGGGAGGGGCACCTCCAGGCGCGCGTGCGCGCGCGGGTCGAGGAGGCCGCCGGCCAGCGCGTGCTGGTGTTCGAGGCCGAGCGCGGCCTCGTCACCCGCCTCGTCGGCGTGGACCTGCTCGGGGCCCGCGCCCTGGGCCAGCAGCAACTGCTCGACCGGGTCGGCGGGGCCAGGGCGGCCGCCGCGGACCTGACTGCGGCACGCCGGGCGTGGCTGGCGGCCTACCGTGAGCGCCACCACCTGGCCGCCCGCGTCGACGGGCCGCGGCTGGTGCCCGTGCCGGGAGGCGTGCGGCTGGAGGCCTCCATCGACGAGGGCCCGGTCGCCCGCGTCGTCTCGCTGGAGTTCCCTGGCGCCACGCTCGAGGGCGGGCGCCTGGCTGCCGCCGCCGGCCTGCAGCCGGGTGACGGTGCCACGGACTCCGCGCTGACGCTGGCCGGCCTGCGGCTGCGCGACTTCTACCTGGGCCTCGGCTACCCGGAGGCGCGCGTGGCTCTCGCCACCCGCGAGCAAGGCCACGACCTGGCGGTGCGCTACGTGGTCGAGGAGGGCCCGCAGTCGCAGCTCCGCGCGGTCGAGGTCGAGGGCCTGCGGCACACCCGCGGCGCCGTGGTGCTCGCGCGGGCGGGGCTGGCGCTGGGCCAGCCCCTCGATCCGCGCCGGGTGCTCGAGGCCGAGCAGCGCGTGCAGGCCCTGGGGTCCTTCGCGAGCGTGAGCAGCGAGACCGACGCCGAGGCCGGCGTGGTGCGCCTGCGCCTGCAGGAGGCCCCGCGCTTCCTGGCCCGCTACGAGCTGAGCTGGGAGGAGCAGCGCGGCCTGGGGGGCCTGCTGGACGCGGAGGTGCGGCACCTGTTGGGCCGAGGCCTGGTGCTGGGTGGGCGCTACGAGCGCTTCAGCGACGTCGAGGACCGGCGCGGCTTCCTCAACCTGCCGTTCAGGAAGGGGCTGCTGCTGCTCTCCGCCGCGCGCCTCGAGGAGCGGCTCGAGACCCCGCTGGGGCCGACCACTCGCCTTCAGCGCGAGCTGCGCCTGCAGCAGACGACGGAGCCCGCGCGCTGGTGGAAGCTGTTGGCCGGCTACCGCTTCAAGCGCGTCACGGTCGAGCCGATCTTCCCGCTGCCGGTGGACGTGGCTGCGCTCGAGCCGGCCCTGCTGCGCGACTCGCGCGACAACCCGCTCGACCCGCACGCGGGCCGCGTCTACAGCCTGGGCGTGACCTACGCCGAGAGCTGGCTGGGCTCCGACTTCCGCTACGCCAAGGGCCTGGGCCAGGTGAGCCTGTACGACACCCGCGGGGCCCTCACCTGGGCCCAGGGCTACCGCCTGGGTCTCGGCTGGGGCTTCGGGGGCCAGTCCATCGTGAGCAGCGAGCGCTTCAAGGCGGGCGGCGCCGGCTCGCTGCGCGGCTTCGCCTCCGACTCGCTGGGCCCGCTGGACGTGATCGGCGAGCCGCGCGGAGGCGAGGCCGTGGTGCTGGTCAACCAGGAGCTGCGCTGGCGTCACCCGTCAGGGCTGGGCGCGGTGGCGTTCTACGACGGCGGCAACGTCTTCGACAAGGTGGGCGACCTGAGCTTCGACTGGCGCCACGCGCTGGGCCTGGGCCTGCGCTACGCCTCGCCGGTGGGCCTGCTGCGGCTCGACCTGGGCTTCCCGCTGGCCCGCCGCGAGGGCGAGAAGAGCTACCAGCTGTTCTTCAGCCTGGGACAGGCCTTCTAGCGCAGCGCGGACAGCAGCTGCCGGACCGCCGCGGCTTCGGGGGCGTCGGGGGCCAGCTTCAGGAAGGCCTCGAAGTCCGTGACCATGCGGTCGGGGCTCTGGCGCTTGCGGTAGTAGGCCTGGCCGCGCCAGTAGTAGGCATACGCCACCATCTTGTCGGCCGCCACCACGGCGGTCATGCGCGCGACGGCGTCGTCGTAGCGCGCCAGTCCGACGAGCGCCTCGCCGAGGGCCGCGGCCGCGACCGGGTGGGCCGGCGCCTCGCCCAGGGCCGTGTTGGCCGGTCCCTCGGCCTGGGCGAACTTGCCCTGCTTGGCCAGGGCGGCGGCCAGGTAGGCGCTGGCCTCGGCCCCGCCCACGCCCGACAGGTTCTGCTCGGCCAGGGCGTAGTTGCCGGACTGGAAGGCCTGGATGCCGGCCTGCAGGCCGCCGCCGGTCTGCAGCGGCGCCCGGGCCGGCCCGGCCGAGGCGCAGCCGGCCAGCAGCAGCGTGGCGACGGCCTGCCAGGCCCAGGCCTGGCACGCGCGGGCGGTGCTCATGTGCGCTCCTCCATCAGCAGGACGTGCTGCACGTTGATCCAGGGCACCAGCACCTGGCTCACCACGTGCTCGATCTGGCCGCCCTCGGACACCGTGCGCTCGACCTCGAAGACCAGGCCGATCGTGTCCGAGTGCAGCACGCGGCAGTTCTGCCAGACCCCGCGGGCCGTGGCCACTTCCTTGACGGTCACGCCGACGGTCAGACCGGTGCCGGCCATGCTCGACCTCCGCGGGACGGCAGCGCCCGGCCGCACGGCCGGGCGCTGGCCCCAGGCCTCAATCGTAGTACTCGAGGCCCAGGTGGGTGATGAGCTCCTCGCCCTTCAGGTGGCGCAGGGTGTTCTTGAGCTTCATCAGCTGGATGAACAGGTCGTGCTCGGGGTACAGCCCCGGGGCCGTCATGGGGCTCTTGAAGTAGAACGAGAGCCACTCCTGGATGCCGCTCATGCCGGCCCGGCCGGCCAGGTCGGAGAACAGGGCCAGGTCGAGCACGATCGGCGCCGCCAGGATCGAGTCGCGGCACAGGAAGTCGACCTTGATCTGCATCGGGTAGCCCAGCCACCCGAAGATGTCGATGTTGTCCCAGCCTTCCTTGTTGTCGCCCCGCGGCGGGTAATAGTTGATGCGCACCACGTGGTGGATCTTGCCGTACAGGTCGGGGTAGAGGTGCGGCTGCAGGATGTGCTCCAGCACGCCGAGCTTCGAGACCTCCTTGGTCTTGAAGGACTCGGGGTCGTCCAGCACCTCGCCGTCGCGGTTGCCCAGGATGTTGGTCGAGTACCAGCCGTCGAGGCCCAGGTAGCGGGCCTTGAAGCCCGGGGCCAGGATGGTCTTCATGAGCGTCTGGCCGGTCTTGAAGTCCTTGCCCGAGATCGGCGTGCCGGTCTTGCGCGCCAGGTCCATCAGGGCCGGAACGTCGGCCGAGAGGTTGGGCGCGCCGTTGGCGTAGGGGATGCCCAGCTTGATGGCCGCGTAGGCGTAGATCATCGAGGGCGGGATGTCGACGTCGTTCTCGAGCAGGCCCTTCTCGAACGACTCGAGCGTCTGGTGCACCGCGGAGGTCTGCTTGTAGATCTCCGTCGAGCCGCACCACACCATCACCAGCCGCGAGAGGCCGTGCTGCTTCTTGAAGGCCTGGATGTCGTCGATCAGCTGCTCGGCCAGGTCGCGCTTGTTCTTGCCCTTCTTGACGTTCTCGCCGTGCAGCTTCTTCACGTAGGCCGGGTCGAAGACCGCCGGCCAGGGCTTGACCGTCTCGAGGAAGCCCTTGAGCGCGGAGAGGTGCTCGGAGTGCAGCACGCCCGCCTTGCGGGCGGCCTCGTAGGCGTTGTCGGAGTAGACGTCCCAGCCGCCGAAGACCAGGTCGTCGAGGCCGGCCAGGGGCACGAACTCCTTCACGGCCGGGGCGCGGTTCTCGGTGCGCTTGCCCAGCCGGATCGTCCCCATCTGGGTCAGGCTGCCGATCGGCTTGGAGAGGCCCTTGCGGATCGCCTCGACGCCGGCCACGAAGGTGGTGGCGACCGCGCCCATGCCCGGCAGCAGCACGCCCAGCTTGCCATCCGCCGGCTTGATGTCACGAGGCCGGGCCGGTGTGGTCATGAATGATCTCCTTCCGCGGGGACGGCCGGGATCGGCCGCCGAATGGAAGCCCGGATTTTAGCACATCCCCCGCGCAGGTCCTGCGCCGCGCGCCGGTTCGGGCGCGTCGGGAGAAGAGCCGCGTGCGGGCTCAGCGCGGGCCGCGCAGGCGGCCGCTCTGCTTGAGGAAGTCCAGCGCCGCGCTCTGCAGCTCGGCGTCGTGCTCCGGCCCCATGAAGCGCTTCTCCTGCAGGTGGTAGTGCAGGATCCCCGAGCGCGGCAGGCTGTTGTCGCCGTCGAAGGAGTAGAAGAGGAGGATCCTCGACTCCTTGGGGAGGCCGCTGCCGTCGAAGAAGCCGAACTTCAGGTTGCGCATGCCCTCTGCTTGGGCCGGCCCGGCCCTCGGAGTGATGTGGGCCGGGTCGTTCCGTGAGTGATTCGGGCGTGAATCTATGGGCCGGGCCCCGCCCTGTCAAGAATGGATTTTTGCGCTCCAGGAGCCTTGATTCAGACGAGCTACGAATCGGGCCCGCTACAGGTGCGGGTTTCGCGAGAGGCCCGCGCGAGCGGATTTTTTTGGGGCGCGGGGCTTTACTCGTGGCGCGAAACGTGATGAGCGTGGGCAGCGTGACCGGCGTCACTGCGCTAAGGCGGCGCGAGCTCGACCAGCGTCGCGCCCCAGCCGCCGCTGCCGGGCGGCGCGTCCCCGGCTCCCAGCACGCCCGGCAGGCCGCG
>JBDIBD010000407.1:0-4869 GCA_039812725.1 Vicinamibacteria bacterium
TGGCCCTGCTGCGGCGGGCCAGCGCGGCCAGCGCGGCCGGCGACCTGGCCGCCATCCGCGCCGCGCGCCCGGGGCTGCGCGAGCACCAGGTGCAGGCCGAGCTGGAGCGCGAGTTCCAGCACGCCGGCTGCGGCCAGCCGGGCTACGGCTCGATCGTGGCCACGGGCCGCAACTCGGCGGTGCTGCACTACGTCAGGAACGACGCGCCGCTGCGGCGCGGCGAGCTGCTGCTGGTGGACGCGGGCTGCGAGTGCCGCGGCTACACCGCCGACATCACCCGCACCTTCCCGGTGGGCGGCCGCTTCGACCGGCGCCAGCGCGACGTCTACGCGGTGGTGCTGGCGGCCCAGGAGGCCTGCATCGCCGCCAGCCGGGCCGGCACCACCAGCCTCGAGCTGCAGCGCGTGGCCGAGGCCTGCCTGGCCGAGGGGCTGAGGAGCCTGGGCTTCCTGAAGGGCTCCACCGACGAGCTGCTGGAGAGCGAGGCCATCCGGGTCTTCTTCCCCCACGGCATCGGCCACACCCTGGGCCTCGACGTGCACGACGTGCAGGGCGCCCGCCGACGCCGGCTGCCCGAGCCGCGCTTCTGCAAGATCAAGTTCCGGGCCCGCCTCGAGCCGGGCTTCGTGATCACGATCGAGCCCGGGGTCTACTTCATCGAGGCGCTGGTCCGGGACCCGGAGCTGCGGCGCCGGCACCGCGGCCGCGTGAACTTCGCCCTGGCCGAGCGCTTCCTGGATTTCGGCGGGGTGCGGATCGAGGACGACGTCGTGGTGCGGCCCCAGGGCCCGCCGCTCAACCTGACGAGGGTCCCCAAGACCATCGCGGAGGTCGAGGCAGCCTGCGCGGCCTGACGCGCCTCAGGCCCTCGACCGGATGCTGAGCACCTTGTTGCAGACCGCGTGCACCTCGCCGGCCCCGTCCTTCAGCGCAACCGTGTAGGTGCGCTCGGCCCGGCCGTCGCGGGCCACCTCGGCGCGGACCTCGTCGAGCTCCTCTTCCGAGATGCGGAAGACGGCGCGGAGGGTCGAGCGCCCGGGCCGCTTGAAGCGGATGCTGGCGGCCTTGTCCCAGACCACGTAGGCGGGCCCCAGCCGGTGGATCAGCATGATCATGTAGATCGGGTCCACGGCGCCGTACATGCTGCCGCCGTAGATGGTGCCGACGTAGTTGCGGGTGCGCCAGTTGAGCGGCAGGCGCACCCGCACCTCGCTCCAGTCGGCCGCGATGTGCTCGATGCGGCCGCCCGTGCCGCGGTAGGCCGGGAACCAGTTGAAGGCCCAGCGCCGCAGGCGGGTTCGCCACGACTCGGCCACGGACCGAGTCTGCGTCGCCGCCGGGGCCGAGGCAAGCGGCGTCACGAGACGGCCAGGCAGCAGCCCGGAACGAGCTCCAGCCGAGAGGCGTACTCCAGGTGGAGCACTCGGCGAGGAGCCGGGTGCCAGGCCTTCGAGGAGGCGTGCACCAGCAGCGGGCTCATGGCGAGGACTCCGCCGCGTGGCACCGTGCACTCCACCACGGGCCCCGCCCGTACGAGGCGCGCGATCTCGTCGCCCGACAGCACGCCGTGCCGGTGGCTGCCGGGCACCACCCGCAGCGGCCCGTTGTCGGCTGCGGACTCGTCCAGGTGGACCCGCAGGGCCAGCACGCGCGCCAGGGCCTCGGCCGGAGCCCCGGCGTGAAGCACACCGCGCTTGACGGACCACGGTCCCCAACCCGCCGCTGCGGTTCGCTCGCGCAGCGGCAGGACCGTGTCCTGGTGCCAGGTGACGAGCCAGTTCGAGGAGAGGGACTTGTCGAAGAGCGTGGCGCGAAACGGGACGGCCGCCGGCCCCAGCGACTGCCGGACCGGGCCGAGCAGGCGCGGGTCGGCGGCCAGCGCCGCGACCGGGGCCAGCTGCAGGAGGCCGCGAGCCCCGGCGCGCGAGCGGCCCCGCAGGTGTCGCAGCGAGGCCACCAGCGCGTCGTTCTCGCCGTCCGACAGGATGGCCGCTAGCCGCCCGAAGCCGTGGGCGCCGGGCCAGGTCTCGATGCCTGCGGGAGCTGGTTCGGTCACGGCTGGACGAACCGCGCCGGGGGCCTCAGCGCTCGAAGAAGTCGCTGAAGAAGGCCAGCACCGCGGCCACCGAGCGCTTGCTGCCGAAGTCGCCGCAGCAGTTCGAGGCCGAGCCCCACGACGAGCCGTGGCGATAGATCGAGCCGGAGGACTCGATGCGGCCGATCGAGCTGCCGTGCAGCCGCAGCGTGCCGTCCTCCTCGACCCGCCCGATCGAGCTGCCGCCCAGGCGCACGGTGCCGTCGTTCTCGACGCTGCCCACGCTCGAGCCACCGCGCCGCACGTTGCCGTTGCTCTCGACCTCGCCCACGCTGCGGCCGCCGATGCGCACCGTGCCGTCGTCCTCGAGCACCGCCCAGCTCGAGCCGCCCTGGCGGATCTCGACGTCGGCCCGGGCAGGCCAGGCCAGGACCAGCAGCGGCAGGAGCATCAGGCGGCGCATCGAGCGGACCTCCGGGTCGAGCCCATTCTAGCCAGGTCGGCGGTGTAGGATCGCGGCCGAGGAGGGGCGATGCGACATTCCCTGGCGCTGGCCCTGGCAGGCCTGGTGGGCGGCGCGGCCGGCGCCGGAGACGGAACGGACTACGACCTGATCATCGCCCGCGGGCGGGTGGTCGACGGGACCGGCGCCCCCTGGCAGGTGGCCGACGTGGGCGTGCGGGGCGACCGGATCGCGGCGGTGGGCGACCTCTCCGCGGCCCGCGCCACGCGCCGCGTGGACGCCCGCGGCCGCTACGTCACGCCGGGCTTCATCGACCTGCTCGGCCAGTCCGAGTACTTCGTGCTGGTCGATCCGCGCGCCGCCAGCAAGGTCACCCAGGGAATCACCACCGAGATCACCGGGGAGGGCGACTCGATCGCGCCGGTCAGCGACGCGATGCTGGCGGCGGACGAGGATACCTGGCGGTACCACGGCGTGCGCCCCGACTGGCACGACCTGGAGGGCTACGCGCGCGCCTTCGAGCGCGCCCGCCCGGCCATCAACCTGGGCACCTTCGTGGGCGCCGGCGGGGTGCGGCGCCTGGTGCTGGGGGACGGCGACCGCGCCCCGACCGCCGGTGAGCTGGAGCGCATGCAGGCGCTGGTCGAGGAGGCCATGCTGCAGGGGGCCTTCGGCCTGTCCTCGTCGCTCATCTACGTCCCCGGACGCTTCGCCAGCACCGAGGAGCTGATCGCGCTGGCGCGCGTGGCGGCCCGCCACGGCGGGCGCTACGTGAGCCACATCCGCAACGAGGACGACGGCATCGACGCGGCCCTCGACGAGGCCCTGCGCGTCGGCCGCGAGGCCGGGCTGCCGGTCGAGATCTACCACCTCAAGACGGCCGGCCGGGCCAATTGGGGCCGCATGCCGGCCGTGCTCCAGCGCCTCGAGCAGGCCCGCGCGGCGGGGCAGGACGTGGGCGCCAACCAGTACCCCTGGAACGCCAGCGGCAACCCGCTCTCGGCCGAGCTGCCGGCCTTCATGGTCGAGGGCGGCACGACGGCGCTGCTGGAGCGGTTGCGCGACCCGCGGCAGCGCGCCCGGGCGCGCGAGGAGTACCTGAAGGGCCCGTCCGGCCGGGAGTGGCCGGAGAAGGCCGGGCGCATCCTGGTCGCGGGGGTCTACGATCCGGCGCTCAAGGCGGCCGAGGGCAGGACCATCGCCGAGCTGGCGGCCGCGCAGGGCCAGGACCCGTTCGAGGCGCTGCTCGACCTGCTGCTCGCCGACCGCGGCAACACGGCCCGCGTGACCTTCTCGATGAGCGAGGACGACGTGCGCGCCGCCCTCCGGCACCGCCTGGTGGCCTTCTGCACCGACTCCGGCGCCCGGGCGACCGACGGCGTGCTCTCGACCCAGCGCTCGCACCCGCGCGGCTGGGCCTCCACGGCCCGCATCCTGGGGCGCTACGTGCGCGACGAGAAGCTGCTGCCCCTGGAGGAGGCCGTGCGCAAGATGACCTCGCTCCCGGCCCAGCGCATGGGCCTCCTGGACCGCGGCCTGCTCCGGCCCGGGATGGCCGCCGACCTGGTGGTCTTCGACCTGGCGGCGGTGGCCGAGAACTCGACCTTCGCCGAGCCCACGCGCTACGCCGGCGGCTTCACTCACGTGGCCGTCAACGGCCAGCTCGTGGTCGACGAGGGGCGCCTGACCGAGGCCCGCCCCGGCCGCTTCCTGCGCGGCCCGGCCTTCCGGGGGACCCGGCCGTGAGCGTCTTCGACCTGGTCGTGCGCGGCGGGACCTGCGTGGTGGACGGCTACGAGGTCGCGCTCGACGTGGGCGTGCGCGAGGGGCGCGTCGTCGAGCTCGGCGCGCTCGGCGGGGCCACGGCCGGCGCGACCCTCGAGGCCCGCGGCCTGCACGTGCTGCCCGGGGTGATCGACACGCAGGTGCACCTGCGCGAGCCCGGCCTCGAGCACAAGGAAGACCTGGCCACCGGCACCGCCGCGGCCGTGGCGCGCGGCGTGACGGCGGTGTTCGAGATGCCCAACACGCGCCCGGCCACCACCACCGCCGAGGCCCTGCAGGACAAGCTGCGGCGCGCGGCCGGCCGGGCCTGGTGCGACCACGCCTTCTACGTCGGCGCCAGCGGCGAGAACACGGCGCAGCTGGCCGAGCTGGAGCGCCTGCCGGGCTGCTGCGGGGTCAAGCTGTTCATGGGCAGCTCCACCGGCGAGCTGCTGGTGGCCGACGACGAGGGCGTGCGGGCCGTGCTGCGCTCCGGCCGGCGGCGGCTGGCCGTGCACGCCGAGGACGAGCCCCGCCTGCGCGAGCGCAAGGCCGGAACGGGCAAGGGCCTGCTGGCGGCCTGGCTGCACGCCCACGGCCCGCGCGC
>JBDIBD010000408.1:0-4854 GCA_039812725.1 Vicinamibacteria bacterium
GAGGCCAGGGCAAGCGCCTGCACGCGGTCGCTGGGCAGCCCGTCGGCGCGGCGCCAGGTGGTGAAGCGGCCGTCCTTGTAGAGGCTCAGGCCGCCGTCGGTCCCCGCCCAGACGCCGCCCCGGCCGTCCGGCGCCAGGGCCCACACCACGCCGGCCGCCAGGCCGTCGCGCGCCCCCCAGCACTCGAAGCCGTGGCGCCTCTGGCGGCACAGCCCGGCCTCGGTGCCGATCCACAGGTCGTCGGCGGCGTCGCGGGCCAGGACGCGCACGCGGTTGTCGGCCAGGCCCGGGGTGTTGTGGCGCCCCAGGCTGGCGAAGGACTCGCCGTCGAAGCGCGCCAGGCCCTCCATGGTGCCGAGCCACAGGTAGCCGTCGGCGGTCTGCGCCACGGCGTTGACCCGGTCCTGGGGCAGGCCCTGCTCGACGGACCAGTCGTCGAAGGCGTACTGGGAGAGGCCGCGCTGGGGGTCGAGGGCGGCGGCCGGCAGCGCCAGCAGGACGGCCACGACCCAGCACGACGGTCCGCGCAGTCCCAAGCGTGCACCCTTCATGTGGCGCGGCCCGGCGCCGGCCGCGCCGAAGGCCGAATCGAAGAAGGCTAGCCCAGCGCCGCGAGCACGGTCAATGCCCGCCGGCTAGCGGTGGACCCCCGGCGCCTCGTGGCCCGTCTTCTCGACGTACTCCACGTAGGTGCCGGGGTAGAAGTGCGGCTCGCGCTCGTTGCCGCTCTCGCCGCCCAGCTCCAGCACCCGGTTCGAGAGCCCGCGCAGGAAGGCGCGGTCGTGGGAGACGAAGACCATGGTGCCCTCGAAGTCCCTGAGGGCCTGCACCAGCATCTCCTTGGTGAGCAGGTCGAGGTGGTTGGTGGGCTCGTCCAGCACCAGGAAGTTGGGCGGGTCGTACAGCATGCGCGCCAGCACCAGGCGCGAGCGCTCGCCGCCCGAGAGCGCGCGCACGCGCTTGTCGACGTCGTCGCCCGAGAACTGGAAGGCCCCCAGCAGGTTGCGCAGGGCCCCGATGGTCTCGCGCGGGAAGTCCCTCTGGACCTGCTCCCAGACGCTCAGCTCGGGGTCCAGGATGTCGAGCGACTGCTGGGCGAAGTAGCCGAGCTTGAGGCTGGCCCCCAGCCTGACGCTGCCGCCGTCGGGCGGCAGCACGCCGGCGATCATCTTCAGCAGGGTCGACTTGCCGGCGCCGTTCTTGCCCATCACGCACCAGCGCTCGCCGCGCCGCACGATCCACGACAGCCGGTCGTGCACCACGCGCGCGCCGTAGGCCTTGCTGACGCCCTCCAGCACCGCCACCTCGTCGCCCGAGCGCGGCGGCTGCCGGAAGTCGAACTGCACCACCTTGCGGGTGCGCGGCGGCTCGAGCTTCTCGATCTTGTCGAGGGCCTTGACCCGGCTCTGCACCTGGGCGGCCTTGGCGGCGTGAGCCGAGAAGCGCTCGATGAAGCGCTGCTCCTTGGCCAGCATGGCCTGCTGGCGGGCGTAGGCCGCCTCGCGGTTGCGCTCGCGCAGGGCCCGCTCGCGCTCGTAGAAGTCGTAGTTGCCGGAGTAGAGCGTGATCTCGCCCTGGTCGATCTCGGCGATCCTCGTCACGATGCGGTTCATGAAGTCGCGGTCGTGGGAGGTCATCAGGAGCGCCCCGGAACGCGACTTGAGGAAGCTCTCCAGCCACAGGATCGACTCGAGGTCGAGGTGGTTGGTGGGCTCGTCCATCAGCAGCACCTCGGGCTGGCCGAGCAGCACCCGGGCCAGGGCCACGCGCATCTTCCAGCCGCCGGAGAGGGCGCCCACGTCGCCGTCGATCTGGTCGTCGGCGAAGCCCAGGCCGTGCAGCACCTCGCGGGCCTGGGCCTCGAGGGCGTAGCCGCCCAGGTGCTCGTACTCCTCCTGCACGTGGCCGAAGCGCTCGAGTACCGCGTCGAGGTCCGTGTCCTCGCCCGGCTCGGTCATGGCCTGCTGCAGGGCCTCGAGCTCGTGGTGCAGCTCGCCCAGCCGGCCGCTGCCGGCGATGGCCTCGTCGAGCGCGCTGCGGCCGCTCATCTCCTCGACGTCCTGGCGGAAGTAGCCCACGGTGAGCTTGCGCGGCACCGAGACCTCGCCCTCGTCGACGCCCTCCTCGCCCGTGATCAGGCGGAAGAGGGTGGTCTTGCCGGCCCCGTTGGGGCCCACCAGGCCGACCTTCTCGCCCGGGTTGAGCTGGAAGGAGGCCTCGACGAACAGCACCTGCTTGCCGTACTGCTTGGAGACGCGCGCGAGCGAGATCATGGCGAGCCGCGCATCATGCCACAGGTGCAGGCGCCGCGTGTGTCGTCAGGCCCCTAACTTGCCCTGAGGAGCGGGCGCGGGAGGTGGGTCACCCGCCTGGCGGCCCGGTGGAGGTCCACGGCCTTCTGCGCGTTGAGCCAGAACTCCGGCGTGGTGCGGAAGGCCGCACCGAGCTTGATCGCCATCTCGGCGCTCACGGACGTGCGGCCGTTGACGAGACGGTTGACCACCTTGACGTCGCACCCCAGGGAGTCGGCCAGCGCTCTCTGCGTGAGCTCCAGCGGAACCAGGAACTCGTCCCGGAGGATCTCGCCCGGGCTCGTCGGCTTCCTTCGCTTCATCATCGTGCCTCAGTGATAGTCGCGCACGTCCACGTCGACCGGGCCGGACACGGTCCAGCGGAAGACGACTCGCCACTGGTCGTTGATGCGGAGGCTGTGGAGCCCGGCCAGGTCCCCTCTCAGGGCCTCGAGACGATTCCCGGGAGGGGACCTGAGATCGCCCAGATCCGCCGCGTAGTCCAGCATGTCGAGCTTCCTCGCGACCACCCTCGCCAGCGCGGACCACCCGGCTGACCGGGGTACCGTGCCGTTGCGGAAGAAGCGTTCGACCGGCCGGCTCGCGAACCCCCGGATGGCCATGCCGGGGTATTATACCTCGAGCAGGTATAGCGGAAGGGCCTGGACCTTCGGGTGTGCCGGGGGGGGGCGGCTACTGCAGCGTGCGCAGGGCCGCCTCCAGCCGGGCCAGGCCGGCCTCGATGTCGGCCTCGGAGACGGCGCCCACGCTGAGGCGGAACCAGCCCTCGTCGCCCGGCACGCCGAAGGCCTGGAAGGGCACCAGCGCCACGCCGGCCTGCTCGAGCAGGAAGCGCCGAACGTCGTCGTTGGTGCGCAGCTCCAGGCCCTGGGGCGTGCGCCGGCCGAAGGCGGCGATGCGGGCCGTCAGGTAGATGGCGCCCATCGGGGCGATGCTCTCGACGGGCAGTCCCGCGGCCCGCAGGGCCTCGAAGCCGGCGTGGAGCCGCTCCAGGCGCCGCGCGACGGCGGGCTTGAACACGTCGTGGAAGGCGCGGATGGCGGCCGCGTCGTCCAGCAGCTCGACGGTGGCCACCTGCTCGGCGCGCGGGGCCCAGGCGCCCACGTGGCCCAGGATCGACGACATGCGCGCGATCACGTCCACCGGGCCCACCGCCCAGCCCACGCGCAGGCCCGTGGCGGCGAAGGCCTTGCTGATGCCGTCCACGAAGACGGTGTAGCGCGCCATCTCGGGCAGCAGCCCCGGCGGCGTGACGTGCCGCGTGCCGCCGAAGCACAGCATCCAGTAGATGTGGTCGTACATCACGTAGAGCGGCCGCGCGCCCGCCTCCTCGCGGCGGGCGTTCTCCTCGAGCACCAGCTGGCAGATGCCGCGCAGCTGCTCCGCGTCGAGGGCGGTGCCGGTGGGGTTGAGGGGCGTGTTGAGGCTCAGCAGGCGCGCCCCCGGCAGGGCCGCGCGCAGGGCCGCGACCGTGGGCAGGAAGCGCTCCTCGGCCCGGCAGGCCACCGGCACGCCGCGGGCCGCGACCATGTGCACGTAGTGGTTGTTGTTCCAGCTCGGCAGCGGGTAGACCACCGGGTCGCCCGGGTCCACCAGCGCCCGGTAGATGCCGTAGATCACGGGCCGCGCGCCGCTGGCCACCAGCACCGAGTCGAGCGGGTAGTCGAGGCCCAGCTCGCGGGAGTAGAAGCGCTGCACCGCCTCGCGCAGGGCCTGCACGCCGTTCGAGGGCGGGTAGTTGGTCTCGCCGCGCTGCAGGGCCGCGTGGGTGGCCGTGGCCAGCACCGCCGGGATCGGGAACTGGCGCGGGTCGAAGTCGCCCACGGTCAGGTCCAGCAGGGCCCGGCCCTGGGCCTTCAGGGCGCGCACCTCGCCGGCGATACGCAGGATCTCCGAGCCCACCAGCCCGCCGGCCATCTGGCTCACGCGCGAGCGCGGGTCGCCGCCCGCGCGGGCGTGGTCGGCCACCGAAAGGGACGGCGTGCTGGTCTCGGGCATGCGGCGGACTATGCCACAGGTCCGCGGCGCCGCACCAAGCCCCGGGATCAGGTCCGCGGGCTGCTCTACGACTCGGGACTGGAAGTGGGCTCGACGGAAACTCCCGAGCCTCCCCCCGCAGACGGAGGAGGCTCGGGGACTAGGCCACGTCGGTCTCGAGCGTCGGCTGCGCGCCCACCCCGGCCAGGCCGCGCACCAGCCGGTCGGCGGTGTGCGAGGCCGCCCAGGCGTCGGGCTTGATGACGGCCCGGAAGCCCTGGCTGACGGCCATGCCGACCAGCTCCTGCACGTAGCGCGAGGAGCGGTGCTTGGGGACCGGGTTGGCGTCGATGTGGATCTGCAGGTCGACCGACTTCGGGATCACGGGGACGATCTGCAGGCCCAGATCGACCGACAGCCAGACCTCGCGCAGCAGCCGCTCGCGCAGCGACTCGATGCGCGGGCGCACCTCGCGCCGGTAGGCGGCGCGGCCGCCCTTGCCGGGGTTGAGGATCGCCAGCACGGTCACGAACTGGGTCATGCGCCCGCGCTGCAGCGAGTCGGT
>JBDIBD010000409.1:0-4838 GCA_039812725.1 Vicinamibacteria bacterium
GCGGGCCGGCTTCGTGCCGCTGGAGCAGGGCCTGGCGCGCGACTTCGCGGGGGCGCTGGTGACGCTGCGCCGCGCGCGGCCGGAGCTCGGCCTCGGCCCCGACGGCAAGGCGCTGGTGGCGGCGCGCGAACGGGAGCTGGTGGGCGTGTCGCTTTCGGTCCACCACGGCGCCGACTCGGACTGGAGCGAGCTGACGCGCGCGGCGCGGGAGGCCTGCCTGGGCGTGGCGGCGGAGTACGTCGCGGCGGGCGAGCTGCAGGCCCCGCGCGGCGTTGACTGGCTGGTCAACGGGGCCGGCGCGTTCGAGGTGGGCGGCCCGCTGGGCGACAACGGCCTGTCGGGCAAGAAGCTCGTGGCCCAGGCCTACGGCTCGGCGGTGCCCATCGGCGGCGGCGCGGTCTTCGGCAAGGACCCGCGCAAGGTCGACCCGCGCGGGCAGGCCCGCGCGCGCCAGCTGGCGCTGGAGCTGGTGCAGTCGGGCCGCGCGCGCGAGGCCACGGTCTGGCTGGCCTTCCGGCCGGGCGACACCGACCCGCGCTGGGTCGAGGTCGAGACCGTCCCGTTGCCGTGACCCCCCCGCCATCCTGAGCCCCTTCATTCCGGCCCGGCGGCGAAGGATCTCTCGGGTCGCACCGCCCGCGAGATCCTTCGTCGCCGGCTGGACGGGGCTCCTCAGGATGACGGCGGCGGCGGAGCGGCGGACCGCGCCGGCCAGGGCCGCCGTCACGGCCCGACGGAAGTGCGAGATGATGCCGGCGGTCGACGGAGGTGAGCATGCGACGTCGCGGACTGCCGATCCTGCTGGGCGCCGTCCTCACGGCCGGCTGCGCCACGAGCGCCCCGCCGCGCGTCAGCCCCACGCCCGCCCCGGCGGCGCCGCAGGGTGACCTGCGCGGCCTGGCCCACGAGCAGCTCCAGGCCGTGCTTTGGGTCCAGACCTCGGCCGAGTACGAGACGCTGATGGCGACCACGTACGCCGCCGCCGCGGCGGCCCTCGCGCCCGCCCTGGCCGACAAGACCTGGACGGCCGCGCTCGAGCAGCAGGGCGACGCGGCCGGCCTGCCGCCCGCGGTGATCGTCGACGTGGACGAGACGCTGCTCGACAACTCGCCCTTCCAGGCCCAGGAGATCCTCGAAGGCACGGCCTACTGCGACAAGAGCTGGCCCGCCTGGACCGGGAAGGCCGCGGCGCGGGCCCTGCCGGGGGCGCTCGAGTTCGCGCGCGCCGCCGCCGACAAGGGCGTGACGGTCTTCTACGTCACCAACCGGGGCAAGGACGAGGAGGCCGCCACGGTCGCCAACCTGAAGTGCGCCGGCCGCGACGCCGCCGGGCAGTGCCTGGCCTTCCCGAACGCGGACGAGGACCACGTGCTCGTGCCGGGCGAGTCGCCGGCCGAGGGCGAGAAGGCCTGGACCTCGGACAAGACCGCGCGCCGCGCGCACGTCGCCCGCAGCCACCGCGTGCTGCTGCTGGTCGGTGACGACCTGCGCGACTTCCTCTCGACCCCGCCGGGGGCCACCCCGGAGGACCGCGTCCGGCTGGCCCGCGGCCACGCCGATCGCTGGGGAAAGAGCTGGTTCCTGCTGCCCAACCCGGCCTACGGCTCGTGGGAGCGCGCCCTGCCGGGCGCGAAGCTCGACGAGGCCGGCTTCCTGAAGGCCAAGCGCGAGCGGCTCGAGGGCTTCCGCCCGCCCCAGGCGCCGGAGTGCCGACCCCCGCAGAAGTAGCTCCTCGTGACGCGCGGCCCCGCGGGGTTCCAGGGCGCGGCGGTGACCGTCGTCGACCCCGACGCGGCCGCCGCCCTCGTCTCGGGCGCCGGACCCGAGCGGGTGCAGGAGGGCTCGGCCCCGGCCCGTCACGCCGGGCGGGCGCGCTGAAGGCGTCCTCCGGGCCGGACCCGCTGCGGCCGGCCCCCGCGCTAGCCTTCCCCCGCGCACGACGCGCCGGGGCGGGGCGCTCCCGCCCGGGCCGGCCTCCCTCTCCCACCGGCCGCACCAACACAGTTGCCGCGAGGACGGACGGAGGAGAGACATGCGCGTTCAGTTCGTGGAGCGTCAGGGCGGGCCGGAGCGGATGGTGTGCGAGGCCGAGATCGTGTTCGACGAGGAGGGGCCGCTGCAGGGGATGAAGCTGGTGGGCTTCGCGCTGTGGCGCGGGGCCGACGGCGAGACCTACGTGACCTTCCCCAGCCGGGCCATCGGGGTGGGCACCGAGCGGCGCTTCTTCGACTACCTGCGCTCGGTGGAGGGCCAGGCGGCCGACCCGCGGCGGGTGAAGGCCTGGATCCTCGAGTCCTGGCAGTCGCGCAGCGTGGCGGCCTGAGGCGCGGCCCACCGGCCGGGCGGGTGTGCGCGGGCTCACGCCGCGCACGCCCCTTCTTTGACCCCGCTCCGGGGCGCGTGTGAAGATTGAAGGTCCGGGACGCTCGCGGGGCCCGCGTTGGCCGGCCCTGGACGAGCGGCTTCGGTGGGGAGCCGAGAGCCTTCATGATTCCTTCCGTCGCGCTGCTGGCCTTCCTGGCCGCCCCGCCGGCCCAGCCGCCGGCCCGCGAGGCTGGCCCCGACCGGGCCCAGGCCTACTACCACTTCAGCCTGGCGCTCCAGGCCGGCCGCAACGAGCAGTCGCTCGAGGAGCTGCGCAAGGCCCTGCGCTTCGACCCGGGGGCCGGCGTGCTGCACGCCGAGATCGCGCGGCTGCTGCGCGACCTGGGCCGTCCCGACGAGGCCCTCGAGTCGGCCCGCGAGGGGGTGCGCCTCGCCCCCGACAACGCCGACGCCCGCCGCATCCTGGCCCAGCTGCTGCGCGACCTGGCCCAGTCGGGCGCGCAGCCCGAGGCCAACCTGAAGGCCGTGGCCGAGCAGATGGAGAAGATCGTCGAGCTCGAGCCCACCGACGGCCAGGGGCTGCTGACGCTGGTCAACACCTGGCTGCAGCTGGGCGAGCCCGCCAAGGCCGCGCCGGTGCTGCAGCGCTACCTGGAGCTCGACCCGGGCAACGTCGAGCGCCAGCTGCAGCTCGGCAGCCTCTACCTTCAGGCCGGCCAGGGGGAGCAGGCCGCCACGGCCTTCAAGCGCGCCCTCGACCTGCAGCCCGACCTGGCCCAGGGCTACGCCCGGCTGGGCGACGTCTACAGCCAGGCCGAGCAGCTCGACCAGGCCATCCTCAACTACCGCAAGGCCCTCGAGCTGGAGCCCGACGACCTGCGCCTGCGCCTGGTGCTGGGCGACATCCTCATGAAGGCGCGCCGCTTCCGCGAGGCCCAGGCGGAGGCCGACGCGGTCCTCAAGGCCGACCCGCGCAACAGCTTCGGCCTCGAGCTGCGCGGCCGGGCCCTGCGCGAACTGCGCGACTACGACGGCGCGCTGGCGGCCGCCGAGAAGGCCCTGGCCGAGGACCCCACCGACCTGAGCGCCGCCTTCCTGAAGGTCACGGTGCTCGAAGGACGGCGCGAGTTCGCGCTGGCGGTGCAGCTGCTCGAGGAGATGCTCTCGCGCCAGCCCTCCGGCGACCCGCGCCAGGAGAGCAACACGCGCCTGTTCCTGATCCACCTGGGCTTCGCCCACCAGCAGCTCGACCAGCCGGCCGAGGCGGCCCAGGCCTTCCGCCGCGCGCGCGACCTGGGCGAGCCCGACGCCAGCGTGTGGGGCTACTACGTCGAGGCCCTGCAGCGCGCCAAGGACCCCAAGGCCCTCGCGGAGGTGCGCGCCGGCCGGGCCAAGTTCCCCGAGGACGCCGACCTGGCCTCGCTGGAGGCGCTCATCCGCAACGCCGCCGGCGACACCGAGGGCGCCGTGGCCATCGTCGAGGCCCTGCGCCGCCGGCAGCCGCCCGACGCCGACGTGCTGGCCCAGGTGGCCGAGTTCTACCAGCGCGCGAAGCGCTTCGCCGACGCCGAGGCGGTGCTGAAGGAGGCCCGCGCCCTGACCCCGCGCAGCGTGCGGCTGGCCTTCCAGCTGGGCGCCACGCTCGAGCGGCAGCGCCGCTTCGACGAGGCCGAGGCCGTCTTCCGCGAGGCGCTGCAGGTCGAGCCCGAGTCGCCCGGGGTGCTGAACTACCTGGGCTACATGAACGCCAACCGCGGCGTGAAGCTCGAGGAGAGCCTGCAGCTCATCCAGCGCGCGCTGGAGCTCGACCCGGAGAACGGGGCCTACCTCGATAGCCTGGGCTGGGCCTACTTCCGGCTGGGCCGCTTCGCCGAGGCCGAGGGGCCGCTGCGGCGCGCGGCCGAGAAGCAGCCCGGCGCGGTGGTGCTCGACCACCTGGGCGACCTGCTGAAGCAGCTCGGCCGCCTGTCCGAGGCGGTCGAGGCCTGGAAGCGCGCCCGCACGGGCGAGGACGAGGACGGCGAGCTCGACCGGGCCGAGCTGGAGCGCAAGATCCAGGAGGGACAGCTGGCCCTCGACGCCGGCGCGCCCCCGCCCCAGCGCTGACAGCCGTGCCCCCCTCCGTCATCCTGAGCGACAGCGTCGGGCCGGGAGCGAAGGGTCTGTCGGTCCGGTCTGCGTCGTCGAGTCGCCTTCGGCGACGCTGGGCCCCCGTCATCCTGAGCGACAGCGTCGGGCCGGGAGCGAAGGATCTGTCGGTCCGGCCTGCGTCGTCGAGTCGCCTTCGGCGACGCTGGGCGATCAGGTCCTTCGTCGCATGATTCCGACGGGGCTCCTCAGGATGACGACGGGGAGGGGGCGCGTCGCCACTTCCGGTCGCATCGCCGTGGCCGGGCTGGTGCTGGCCGTGGCCCAGGCGGGTTGCGCCAGCCTGCCGTCTCGTCCCGCGCCGGGGGTGGCCGAGGCGGCCCTCGGCGCGCGCGCCTTCAGCGCCGAGCTGGGCGTGCGCCTGC
>JBDIBD010000410.1:0-4834 GCA_039812725.1 Vicinamibacteria bacterium
GGCTCCATCTGGCGCGCGAACAGGCCCCCGAAGAGGCCCGGCCGCGCGGGCCCGCGCCGCAGGGCGCCACGCTCGCGGGCCGCGCGCAGCGCCACGCGCATGGGCGCCAGGTAGACGGGGTTGATGACGGCCAGGTGGTCCAGGCACTCGGCCACGCTCCAGGCGCCGGGCCGCGGCCGCCAGGCCCCGGCCGCGTCGTCCAGGCCTTCCACCAGCCGCGCGGCCTCGCCCTCGGCCGCGTCCAGCTCCGCCACGACCGCCGCCAGGTCCTCTGGCAGGTCCATCGCCGCTCCCTTCCCGGTCCCCGGCCCCCGCCTACTTGCTGGTCAGCACCCAGACCCCGTCCCAGTCCGGGGGCGGCGGCGACCCCACGAAGTGGGCGCAGCGCTGGCGGTAGAGCTGGGCCGGCCCGTCGTCGGGGCGCACGTGCAGGGCCTCGTCGAACATCCGCAGCGCCGCGGCCCAGTCGCGCCGGCGGTAGCGCTCCAGCCCCTCGTTGTAGAGCGACACCACGTAGCGCAGCGTCGCCTGCAGCTCCTCCGGGAAGTGGTCGAGCACCTCGAAGACCGCCACGGGCGCCTGCCGGCCGCGCACCCGCAGCCGGTCGACCTCGCGCAGCAGGCAGCTGCCGCGCAGCTCCATCAGCGTGAACTCGGAGATCAGCAGCTGCGTGCCGTACTCGCGGTTGGCCCCCTCCAGGCGCGAGGCCAGGTTGACCCCGTCGCCGACCACCGTGTAGTCCATGCGGCGCGGCGAGCCGATGCTGCCCGAGACCACCTGGCCGGTGTTGAGGCCCAGCCCCATCTGCACCCGCGCCAGCCCCGCCTGGGCCCGGCGCAGGTTGAACTCGCGCAGGGCCCGCAGCATGTCCACCGCCGCGCGCAGCGCGTCGCCGGCGTCGTCGCCCGAGGAGAAGGGCGCGCCGAAGACCGCCATCAGGCCGTCGCCCAGGTACTTGTCCAGCGTGCCGTGGTGGGCCAGCAGCACGTCCACCAGCAGCGTGAAGCAGTCGTTCAGCAGCTGCACCGTGCCCTGCGGGCCCAGCTGCTCGGAGAGCGTGGTGAAGTCGCGCACGTCGCTGAACAGCACCGTGGCGGTGAGCGTGCGCCCGCCCAGGGCCGCCTCGCCCTCTTCCAGCAGCCGCTCGGCCACGTCCCGGCTCATGTAGCGCTCCAGCGTGCCGCGCAGGCGCTGCTCGCGGGTGACGTCCTCGATCACCACCAGCGCGCCCAGCGAGCGCCCGCCGGGGGCCGAGAGGGGCGAGGCGGTGACGTTGACGCTGGCCTGCCGGCGGCGCCGCTCGGGGCGCCCCGGCGGCGGCGTCCCGCCGACCGACAGCTGCAGCTCGGCGCCGGCCACCGTGCGCCCCGGGCCCCCCAGGGCCACCCCCAGCGCCACCTCCGCCAGCCAGGCGTTGGCGCCCGTGAAGAACTCCGCCACCACGCGACCCACCAGGTCCTCGCAGCGGAACAGGCGCCGCACCGCGCGGTTGGCCCGGGCCACGCGCCCCTCGGGGTCGACCGCCAGCACCGCGTGGCCGAGGCCGTCGAGGATCGACTCGTTGTAGCCGGAGTGGCGCACCAGCTCCTCGAGCAGGCGCGTCTTCTCGAGCAGGGCCGCGGCCTCGGCGGCCAGCCGCGCCAGCCGCTCCGCGTCGGCGCGCACGAAGCCGCCGGGCCGGTTCCAGGCCTCGAAGACGCCCTGCAGGCCGCCGGCCGGGTCGAGCAGCGGCACCACCAGCGCGCTGGTCACGTAGAGGCCCGCGGGCGCGTCGACGGCCGGGTCGAAGCGCGGGTCGACGCGCGCGTCGGCGATCACGAAGGCCTCGCCTTGCAGGACCGCCAGGCCGGCCAGGCCCTGGTCGCGCGGCCGCAGCTGCTCCACCAGCCGGCCGCCCTCGAGGCGCGTCCCCAGCAGCGCGTCGCCGCCGTGCGTGGCCCAGGCCTGCGCCGACTCGGCCTCCAGGAAGGCGCGCAGGTGCTCGCCCAGGGCCGGCAGCAGGGCCGCCACGCTGACCGCCTCGCCGAAGTCGCGCTGCAGCGAGAGCGCGGTGCAGGACTCGCGCAGCCCTTCGCGCAGGGCGGCCACGAGGTCCGGGCCGCGGCGCAGGATCTCCTCGAGCCGGGCGCGCAGCCCCTCGGGCTCGAGGCCCGACAGCTCCTCGAGGAGCGAGCGCTGCTCGGGCGGTCTTCCGTGGGACAGCGTCACGCTCGGCTCCGACGGCGCAGGTGCGCGCGAGTTGCGGCCGGATTATAACAACGCGGTGAGCTTCGTCCCCGTCGACCAGGCCGCCCGCGAGCGCGCCCGCCGCGACCACGACACCAGCCTGGTGCTCGAGGCCGGGGCCGGCACCGGCAAGACCACCCTGCTGGTGGACCGCGTCGAGGCCCTGGTGCGCTCGGGGCGCGCGCGCCTCGACCAGGTCGCGGCCGTGACCTTCACCGAGAACGCCGCCACCACCATGAAGCTGCGCCTGCGCGAGCGCCTCGAGCGGGCCCGCGCCGACGCGGCCCTGCCCGCCGCGGAGCGCCGCCGGGCGGCCGAGGCCCTGGACGGCCTGGAGCGCGCGCCGATCTCGACCATCCACGCCCTGTGCGCGGCCATCCTGCAGGAGCGCCCGCTGGAGTGCGGCGTGACGCCGGGCTTCCGCGTGGCCGACGAGGCCGGCATGGACCTGCTCTTCGCGGCCGCCTGGGACGAGTGGCTGGCCGAGCGCCTGACCACCGGCGACCCCGTGCTGCTGGCGGCCCTGGAGCAGGACATCCCGCTCGAGTCCGACACGGGCTGGGGCGAGCGCAGCTCCCTGCGCGGCCTGGCGCGCTCGCTGGTCGAGGAGCGCGACCTCGAGCCGCTGGTGGGCGAGGCCGAGCTGCCGGTCGAGTCGTGGCGCATCGAGCTGCTCGACGCCACCAGCCAGCTGGGGCGCCTGCTGGCCGGCGTCCCCGAGGCCGACGCCCTGGGGGCGCGCCTGCTGGCGCTGCAGGACTTCGCCGAGCGGGCCCGCTTCCTGGCCGGCGAGGAGCTGCTGCAGCACCTGCTGCAGCTGCAGCTGGTGCCCAGGAACTTCGGCCACAAGGCCCACTGGCCCTCGGCCGAGGCCCTGGCCGAGGCGCGCGCCCTGGCGGCCTGGACCGGCGAGGCCCAGAAGCGCTGGCGCTCCCAGCGTGCCGCGGCCCTGCACGGCCGGCTGGTGGCGGCCCTGCAGGAGGTGGCCCGCGGCTTCGAGCGCCACAAGCGCCGGGCCGGGGTGCTGGACTTCCTCGACCTGCTGCTGCTCGTCCGCAACGCCCTGCGCGACAGCGCGGCCCTGCGGCGCCACCTGCGCCGGCGCTTCCGGTACGTCATCATCGACGAGTTCCAGGACACCGACCCGCTGCAGGTCGACATCGCGCAGCGCCTGACCGAGGGGCTGCCGGGCGGCCTCACGGTGGTGGGCGACGCCAAGCAGTCCATCTACCGCTTCCGGCGCGCCGACGTGACGCTCTTCCGGCGGGTCTCGGAAGAGGCCGCGCGCGAGCCGGGCCGGGCGGTGCTGCAATTGACCCAGAACTTCCGCTCGCGGCCGGCCCTGCTGCGCTTCGTCAACCGGGTCTTCCCGAGCCTGCTGCAGGCCTCGGCCGAGGCCGGCCAGGTGGGTTACGAGCCCATCGCGCCGCCGCCGGGGCTGCCGGAGGGGCCGGCGGTGCTGGCGCTGCGATTCGAGGGCGAGGCCCTCGAGGGCCCGGACCTGCTGCAGGCCGAGGCCCGCGCCCTGGCCGACCTCCTGGCCGACGTGGCCGCCGGCCGGCTGGCCGTGCGCGACCCCACGAGCGGCGCCCTGCGCCCGAGCCGGGCGGGGGACGTGATGGTCCTGGCGCGCCGCCTGACCCAGGTGCGCCACCTCGAGCTGGCCTGCGAGCGGGTCGGGCTGCGCTTCACGCTCGAGGGCGGCAAGTCCTTCTTCGACCGCCAGGAGGTGCACGAGGTGCTGGCGGTGCTGCGGGCCGTCGAGGACCCCTCCGACCGGGTCAGCCTGGTGGCGGCCCTGCGCAGCTCGTTCCTGGGCGTCAGCGACCGCGACCTCGTGCAGTACGCCCTGGCCGGCGGCCGTCTCGAGCTGCTGGCCCCGGGCGCGCCGGAGCTGCCGGGGGCCGGCAGCCTGCTGCCGGCCCTGGGCCTGCTGGCCGAGCTGCACCGTGCGCGCCTGTCGCTCTCGCCAGCCGCGCTGCTCGAGCGGCTCTACGACGAGACCCGCGTGCTGGCGGCCCTGACGCTGACGCCGCGCGGCGCCCCGGCCGTCGCCAACCTGGAGAAGGTCGTGACGCTGGCCCGCCAGTCGGGCGAGCTGGGCGTGCTGACCCTGCGCGGCTTCGCGCGCCTGCTCGAGGAGCGCATCGCCGGCGCGCGCGAGGAGCCCGACCTGCCGGCCACGCGCCCGGGCGACCCCGACACGCTGCGGGTGCTCTCGATCCACAAGGCCAAGGGGCTCGAGGCCCCGGTGGTGGCGCTGTTCGACACGGCCGACGAGCACAAGGTCAAGCCCGACGTGATCCCGCTGTGGGACGAGGGCCGCATCGCCATCGGCTTCCGCCAGGGCTGCCAGCCGCCGGGCTGGGCCGCGCTGGTCGAGCCGGAAGAGCGCCGGGCCTGGGCCGAGGCCCGCCGGCTGCTGTACGTGGCGGCCACCCGCGCGCGCGACTTCCTGGTGGTCCCGCGGCCGCCTTCGAGCGCCAAGCTGGGGGCCTTCTGGCGGGAGCTGATCGCGGCCCTCCCGCCGGGCGGCGACGAGGACGTGCTGGAGGTCGACGCCGCCACGCTGCCCGACCGCTCGGCCGCGCAGGCCCGCGCCAACCTG
>JBDIBD010000411.1:0-4819 GCA_039812725.1 Vicinamibacteria bacterium
GCCGCCGCGCCCTGGTGGCCCTGCCCGAGCGCGGCCAGGCCGCTGCCGTGGCGCAGATGCTGGTGCGGGCCGGCTACTCCGCCGACACGCTCGACGACTGGGAGGAGGGCGGGCGGCTGCTGGAGCAGGGCCTCTACGACCTGGCCGCCACGGCCCGCGTGGCCGGGGCGGGCGGTCGCGAGAGCCTTTACCAGCGCATCAACCGCCTCAACCCCGACGCCCGCCGGCGGCTGGTGGTGGTGCTGGTGGGCGACGAGTTCAAGTCGGGCGACGGCACCCAGGCCTTCGTCTGCCTGGCCGACCTGGTGCTGCACTCCAGCGAGGCGGCCGGCGCCGACGGCCTGCTGCGCACCACCATCGCCGAGCGCCAGCGCCTGTACAAGGCCTTCAGCGACGCCCAGGCGCGGGTGGAGCGGATCGAGGACTGAGCCGGGCGCGCCCGCGCCTACTCGTACCGCAGCGCCTCGATCGGGTCCTGGCGGGCGGCCTTCAGGGCCGGCCACATCCCGAACACCAGGCCCACGGCCGAGGAGACCCCGAAGCCCAGGCCCACCGACCACAGCGGCGCGGCGGCCTGGAACTCGAACAGCACGCGGGCCAGGAAGGCCACCCCCAGGCCGAAGCCGATCCCGAGCGCCCCGCCCACGCCCGTGAGCGTGACGGCCTCCACCAGGAACTGGGCCGCGATGTCCTTGCGCGTGGCCCCCAGCGCCTTGCGGATGCCGATCTCGCGCGTGCGCTGGGTGACGTTGACCAGCATGATGTTCATCACGCCCACCCCGCCCACCAGCAGGGCGATGCCGGCGATGACCACCATGGCCATGGCCACGCCGCCGGTGATCTGCTGGAACTGGCGCAGCTGGCCCTCGCTGGTGAAGATGGCGAAGTCGTTCTCCTGGTCGGGGCGCAGGCCGCGCCGCGCGCGCAGGATGGCGGTCTCCTCCTCGATCAGGGCCGGCACGTCCTCGGGCCGGCGCGGGACGGTGGCGATGTGGATGGTGTCGCCGCGCGAGTTCTTGACCTCCGGGAACATCTCGTCGAAGGTCGTGAAGGGCAGGGCCACGAAGTTGTCGTTGCTGCCGCCGAAGAACGAGCCCTTCTTCTCGAACAGCCCCACCACCGTGCAGGGCTGGCCGCCGATGGTGAGCTGCTGGTCGATCGGGTCGCGGTGCGGGAAGAGCGCGTCGGCCACGTCGGTGCCGACCACGCACACGCGCGCCGCGTGTTGCACGTCGGCCTCGGTGAAGAAGCGCCCGTCCTGCACCCAGTGGGTGTTGGCCTCGGAGTAGTCCGGGGTGGCCCCCAGGATCACCGGGCTGTTGGCCTCCAGCCGGCCGTTCTGCACGGGCAGGCTGCGGAACAGGTAGCGCTCCGGCGAGACCGCCGACGCCAGCTTCGACAGGCGCCGCAGGGCCAGGGCGTCGTCGTAGGTCAGGTCGCGCCGGTTGCGGACCTCCTCGGGGATGTCGTCGGGCCCGAAGCGCGGCTCCCACTTCTGGAACTGCACCAGGTGCGCGCCGAAGCTGGTGAAGGCCTTGGTGACCTGGTTGTTGAAGCCCACCACGAAGCTGACCATCATGATGACCGTGGCCACGCCGGCCATCACGCCCAGCAGCGTCAGGAAGCTGCGCAGCTTCTGGGCGCGCATGGCGGAGAGGGCGAAGGCCACGTTCTCGCGCCAGGCCAGGTGCAGGCGTCGCAGGCTCATTCGGTCCTCAGGGCGTCGACCACGGGCAGGTTGGAGGCGCTGCGGGCGGGCCAGTAGCCGGCGGAGAGCCCCACCACCAGCGACAGCAGCAGCCCCAGCAGGGCGATGGCCGGGGTCATCTCGGCCGGGAACGACAGGCCGTTCCTGATGCCGGCCGCGGCCGCCGTGCCCAGCAGCACGCCGGCCGCGCCGCCGCCCAGCGACAGCAGCGCGGCCTCCAGCAGGAACTGCCGGCGGATGTCGCGCTTGGTGGCCCCCAGCGCCAGCCGCACGCCGATCTCGCGCGTGCGCTCCACCACGGCCACCAGCATGATGTTCATGATCACGATGCCGCCCACCCCCAGCGAGACCGAGGCGATCAGCAGCGTCAGGATGAAGGCCGCGGCCGAGATCTGCTGCCACAGCTCCTGCAGGCTCTCGGCCGTGACGACGCCGAAGGGGTCCTTGGCCTTGAAGGCGGTGTGGCGCAGGGCCCTCAGGATGGAGCGCGACTCGTCCACCGAGGTCTCCAGGCCGGCCACGCCGTTTCTCGACTGGATCAGGATGTTGAGCGAGTCGCGCAGGCCCAGCAGGCGCCGGTAGGCCTGGATCGGCACGAAGACCTTGGCGTCGCGGTTCTCCCCCAGCGTGCGGCCCTGCTTGGCCAGGAGGCCGATCACCCGGAAGGGCTGGCCGCCCACCAGCACCTCGCGTCCGAGCGGGTCGAGCGCCCCGAAGAGCTCGTCCTTGACGTCGGCGCCGATCACCGCCACCTGGAGCGCGGTGCGGTCCTCGGCCTCCGAGAAGTAGCGCCCGCCCACGATGTCGAGGCGCACCATCGGGCCGAAGCTGGCCGAGGTGCCGTGGATGCGCACGCTGCCCAGGCGCTTGTCGCGGAAGCGCGTCTCGGTCTGGCCGATGGCCTCGGCCGCGATGCGCTCGGCGGTCTGCATGCGGCCGGCCAGGGCCTCGAACTCCTGCAGGTCGACGTCCTTGCGCTTGAGCGCGTCCAGGAACTCCTCGCGCCCGCGGATGATGCCGAACTTGGTCAGCACGTAGACGTCGGGCGCCAGCTGGAAGACCTTGTCGCGCACGAAGACGTTGAGGCCCGAGATGACCGCCAGCACGCCCGTCAGCGTGCCGACCCCGATGATCACGCCCAGCAGGGTCAGGAAGCTGCGCAGGGCGTGGGCCCGGATGGCCCGGGCGGCCTCGCGGAACAGCTCGTTGAAGGGCATCTTCAGCTCACCTCACCGGGGGCGCCGCGTCATGCTGAGGGGCGGCTCCCGCGGGCGACGAAGGATCTGGCGGACCGTACGACCCGGGAGGTCCTTCGCTCCCCCGACGTCATCTTGAGGAGCCGACCGTCCGAGTGGGCGACGAAGGATCTTGCGGGCGCCACGACCCGAGAGATCCTTCGCTCCCCGGCCGGACGGTGTCGCTCAGGATGACGCTCCATGGCTTGACCCGGTCGCGTCAGTCGGCGGCGGGCGAGGGGCCCTTCTTTTCCTGCTTCTCCTCGCGCACCGGGTCGCCGGGCTTGAGGCTGCGCAGGGCCTTGAAGGGGCCGGTGATGATGGTCTCGCCGCCCTTCAGCCCCTCGACCACCTCCAGGCTGGTCTCGCCCAGCAGGCCCGTCTTGAGCTTCTGGAAGCCGACCTTGCCCGAGTCGAAGAGGTACACGCCTTCTTCCTCGCGAGGCGCGCCCGGGGCCGGCTTCTCGCCCGGCTTCTTCTCCACGTCGCGCACCACCAGGGCCTGGATCGGGATCACCAGGGCCTGGCCGCGGAAGCCGGTCAGGATGTCGGCCTGCACCGAGAGTCCGGGCTTGATCCCCTCGGGCGGGTTCTTGATCTGGACCTTGACCTTGAACTTGATGGCCTCGTTGGCGCCCGTGTTCTTGACGATCGGGCTGTGGCCGACCTCGGTCACCAGGCCATCGAAGGTCTGGTTGGGGTAGGCGTCCACGCGCACGCGGGCCTCCAGGCCCTCCTTCACGCTCGGGATCGAGGCCTCGTCGACCTCCATCTCGGCCTCGACCACCGACATGTCGGAGATGGTCAGCAGCACCGTGCCGGGCTGGTTCTGCACGCCGATCACGGCCACCTCGCCCTCCTCGATGCGCTTGGCGGTGACGGTGCCGTCCATGGGGGCCCGGATGGTGGTCTTCGAGAGCAGGTCCTGCGCGCTGTCGACGCCGGCGCGGGCCTGGGCCACGCGCCGCTCGGTGGCCAGCGCCGCGGCCTCGGCCGTGGCCAGGATCGTGCGGGCCTTCTCGAGCTCGGCGTCCGGGATGATGCCGCCGGCGTGGTTGCGCTGCGCGCGCTCGAAGTCGGCCCGGGCCTGGTCGCGCGTGGCCCGCGACGACTCCAGCTCGCGCTGCAGCGCCTGCATCGACGACTCGCTGCCCGCGGCCGCGGCCCGCGCGCTGACCGGGTCGAGCTGCAGCAGGAACTGGCCCTTCCTGACCCGGTCGCCTTCCTTGACCGCCAGGTGCACCACCTGGCCGGGGATCGTGGCCGAGATGTCGACCTTCTTCTGGGCCTGGACCTTGCCGTTGGCCGTGACCTTCGCCTGCAGGTCCTCGCGGCCGACCTTGGCGAGCTGCACGGGCGTGGCCTGCGGCCCGCGGCGCAGGCTGACCAGCACCACCAGCGCCACCACGCCCACGCCCACCCCGATGACGATCTTGCGCTTCCTGGTCAAGCGACACCCCTCTGCTGTGCGTCCTACCCTGGAGACGCATCCGCGGCCGCCGAAGTTCCGCCGGATCAACCTGCTGGAGCGGTTAGACTGCCCCCTGCATGAGCGCCCCGGGACGAGGCGGCTGGCGGCTCCCGGCCCTGTGCGGGCTGCTGGCCCTGCTGGCCTACCTGCGCACTCTCTACCCAGGCCTGGTGGGCGACGGCGACACGCCCAAGTTCCAATATGTGGGGGCCATCGGCGGAACGCCCCACAACCCCGGGTACCCGCTCTACCTGGTCCTCTCCGGGCTCTTCGCCAGGTTGCCGCTCCACAACCTGGCCTGGCGCATCAACCTCCTGTCGGCGGTCGGCGCCGCCCTGTTCGTCCTGCTGCAGGCGCGCCTCGCGCGGCTGCTGGGGGCGGCCCCGCCCGCGGCCGCGGCGGCGG
>JBDIBD010000412.1:0-4816 GCA_039812725.1 Vicinamibacteria bacterium
CCCGGGCGAGATCACCACGGCTCCGCGCCCGTCCTCCAGCGTCACGCGCGTTCCCGGCGGGAAGGCGCCCAGGGCGTTCACCAGGCCCTGCAGCAGGGCCGTGTCGTAGAGCGAGCCGGCGGCGCTGGCCATGCGGCCCAGCGCCACGGCGGGCGCCAGCCGGGCGCGGCGAACGAGGTTGTCGTAGTCTTCCGCCAGCCGGATCACGCGCGCCATCAGGGCCGGGCGTCGGCGTCGCCCGACCTCCGCCGGCGTGTGGTGGCCCAGCACGGCCCGCAGCCGGCGGATCTTGGCCAGGTGGAAGCCGCGCTGCCGCAGCAGCAGGCGCGCGCCCTGGGACGGATGGTGACCGAAGACGGGCGGCCGCCCCTGCGGGTCGCGGCTCGAGTAGCCCGCGTCGTGAAACAGGGCGGCGACGCCGAGATCCTGCAGCACCGACTCCGAGAGCCCCAGCTCCCGGCCCAGCAGCAGCGACAGGCGCGCCACCCGCAACGCGTGGGCCGCGTGCGCCGGGAGCCCCACCGGGTCGAGAGCCAGGCCCTCGCGCTCCAGGCCGGCGGCCAGCATCTCCGTCACCGCGCGCCGGGCCGGCAGGGGGTTGAGCAGGCGGCCCTGCCCCAGCCCCTGGAAGGCGTCGGCGACGGCCTGGCCGGCGCGGCGCAGGGCCTGGCGCGGGTCGCGGGCCGGGCCGGCGTCTCCGCCGACGCGGAAGCGAAACGGCCCCAGGGCCTCGAGAAAACCGAGGCCCTGGACCTGCAGCGTCTCTCGCAGGGCCTGGCGCGGCTCCTTCTCGGGGGGCTTGCGCGCGAAGCAGGACACCAGGCGGCGCAGCTCGTCCTCCGACGGGCCGCGGTGGACCCGGAGGCCGCCCAGCCCGTGCGCGGCCAGCTCCGCGCCCAGCTCCTTGCCACCACCGCCCCGGTCGTCCGTGCGGATGCGGATCTCGTTCAGGTAGACCTGGTCCTCGATCGCGATCAGCGTCAGCGCGCCGAGCAGGTCGCACATGCGCACGAGCGCCCGCGCCAGCTCGCGCACCGGGGCGTCGAAGGCGCGGTTGTCCAGGCTGTGCAGGTGGCTCATGCGCAGCACGCCGTTGAGCAGGTGCACGAGCTGGAAGCCCTCGTCGCGCACCCGGTTCATCAGCTCCCGGTCCTCGGAGGAGCGCGCGCGGTCGAGGGTCCGCGCCAGGCGGTCCTGGGCCCGCTGCAGGTCGGCTTCAGGCATGCCCGTCCTTCAGGCGCTGCTCGCGGCGCCGCTGCACCAGCGTGGCCAGGCACAGCTGGTGCAGGTCCCCCGACGACTTGTCCAGGAACCAGCGCAGCAGCTTCTCGGGCTCGGCGCCCGGCAGGCGGCCAAGGCCGCTGACCGCGGTCCAGTGCAGGAGGCGCTGGGACGGGCTCTCGACCACGCGCTGCAGCAGGGTACGCGGGTGCAGCCAGTCCGCGAACAGGCGGTAGGCGGCCTCCGGGTCCAGGCTGGCCAGGACTCCGCCCAGGGCCTCGGCCTCGTCGCCGGACAGGCCGTGGGAGGCGCGCTCCTGGACGTGGCGCGCCATGGCCTCGAAGACCCGCGGGTCGCGCGAGGCGCCCAGGGCCGTGGCCGCGGCTGCCCGCACCCGCTCGTCGCGCGCCGCCAGCAGGCCCAGCAGGGCCCGCGCCACGGGCGCCGTGTCGACCGCGCCCTCGAGGACCCGCACGACCGTCAGCTGCAGCTCGGGGTCGGGCCGGTCCTTGAGCTGCAGCGCGGCCTCCAGGGCCTGCTGCGGCGCGGCCACCGAAAGGGCGGCGAAAAGGTCGCGCGCCAGCGCGCCGTCCGCGGTCAGCAGGCGCTCGGTCAGCAGCCGCGGCCGCTCGTGGCCCAGGCTGGCCACCAGCTCCGTGTAGGCCGCTCGCAGGGCCGGCTCCTTCTCGGCCTCCAGCAGCGCCAGCGCGTCGGAGAGGTGGTCGCCCGGCACCGCTTCCAAGTAGCGCAGGAGCTCCTCGGGCAATGCTGCGCTGCCCCGCAGGCTCCGGGCGACGCGCGCCAGCGGCTCCCGCCCGCCGAAACGGGCCAGGATCGAGGCCTCGGGCCGCAGGTCGCCGGCGCCGCAGCGCTCGAGGGCCGGCACCAGGCGCAGCAGCGCTCCGTACTCGCGCTCCTGGATCAGGAAGTCGCGCACCTCGAACACCAGCGGCTCGACGTCCTCGGTCTCGATCGGGTCGCGCTCGTCGCTGACGCAGTCCAGCAGGTCGAGCACGAGGTCGACGCACTCGCTGGCCGCCGTGTCCTCGCCCACCTCGGCCACGAGGGCCGCCAGAGCCTCGGGCGGAAGGCGCCGCAGGCCCGTGGCCACGGGCGGCCCGAGTCCCGGCAGGGGCAGGTCCCAGTCGGCGGGCGGCTCGCTCGCCGGGGCCGGGGCGCCCGCGACGTCCCGCCGCTCCTCCTGGTCCTCCTCGGCGAAGCCCTCGACGGCGCTGAAGGAGATGCGCTGGAAGGCGGCCTTCGAGAGCAGCGTGACGAGGTCGTCCTCCTGCTGCCGCACGCCCGTGTAGCGCACGGACAGGATCTCGACCAGGCCCAGCACCTCCTCCCAGGCCAGTCCCGGCGCGAAGCCCAGCTTGCGCACGCCGTCGCGGTAGAGGCGGAAGGCCAGGGAGCGCTCGCGCTCCTTCTCGACGTAGACGGCGTCGCCCTTCCAGGCCAGCTCGTAGCCGCGCACCTCGAGCTCCAGCGGCCCGCCCACGGCGCTCAGGGCGCGCTTGAGCTTGGTGTCCAGGTCCGTCAGGAACTCGCCCACCGCGTGGTTGCGCGCGTCGTAGAGCGTGAAGGCGCGAGCCGTGCGGGACAGCGCCAGCAGGCAGAGGTTGACGGCGCGCGCCGCCTCGCTGCCGCCCAGGCGCGACTCTTCGAGCAGCTCCTGGGGCGGCGGCGACGGGCTGGGCGCGGCGGCCGGCTGCGGCGGGAGCGCGTCGGTCATCGGGTCCTGCCTCAGGCGGATTGTAGCAACCGGCCCGCGCGCGCGCCGGGCCCAGGGCCGTCAGCGCGCCCCGAGCAGCGCCAGCAGCACGCCCCCGGCCACGACGCTGGCCACCTGCCCGGCCACGTTGGCGCCCATGGCGTGCATGAGCAGGAAGTTGCCGAAGTCCTCCTCGAGGCCCACCTTGTTGACGACCCGGGCGGCCATGGGGAAGGCGGAGATGCCGGCCGCGCCCACCAGCGGGTTGATGCGGCGCCCCGAGAGCACGCACAGCAGCTTGCCGAACAGCACGCCCGCGGCCGTGTCGAGCGCGAAGGCCAGGATGCCCAGCAGCAGGATCTGCAGCGTGCCGAGCTTCAGGAAGGCCTCGGCCCGCATGGTCGAGCCCACGGCCAGCCCCAGGAAGAGCGTCACGGTGTTGGCGATCTCGTTCGACGAGGCCCCGGTGAGGCGCCCCACCACCCCGGACTCCTTCATCAGGTTGCCGAGCATCAGCATGCCCACCAGGGGGATGGCCATGGGCACCAGCGCGCCCACGGCCAGCGTGACCAGCAGCGGGAAGAGCACGCGCGTGCGGCGCGAGATCGCGCGCTGGGTGTAGGGCATGCGGATGCGGCGCTCGGCCGGCGTGGTGAGGGCGCGCATGATGGGCGGCTGGATGACCGGCACCAGCGACATGTAGCTGTAGGCCGCCACCGTGATCGGCCCCAGCAGGTGCGGCGCCAGCAGGTTCGAGACGTAGATCGAGGTGGGCCCGTCGATCGCGCCGATGATGCCGATCGAGGCCGACTCGTGCAGGTCGAAGCCCAGCAGCAGCGCCAGCACGAGCGTGCCGAAGATGCCGAACTGCCCGGCCGCGCCCAGCAGCAGCAGGCGCGGGTTCTCGAGCAGCGGGCCGAAGTCGGTCATGGCCCCGATGCCCACGAAGACCAGCAACGGGAAGAGCTCGTTGCCGACGCCGGCCCGGTAGAGGATCGAGAGCAGGCCGCCCTCCTCGACCAGGGGCGAGAGCGGCAGGTTGGCCAGGATGCAGCCGGCCCCGATGGGCAGCAGCAGCACCGGCTCGTACTCCCTGGCCACCGCCAGCCAGATCAGCAGGCCGCCCACGGCCAGCATCAGCAGCGCGCCGGGGGTGAGGTGGCTGGGCCCCTGCAGCAGCAGCGCGACGGTGTCGCCGCCCACGTCAGGCGTCCTTCAGCGTGACCAGCACCTGGCCGAAGCCGACGCTCTCGCCCGGCCCCACGCGCACCTCGTCGACCACGCCGTCGCGGTGGGCGCGGATCTCGTTGGTCATCTTCATGGCCTCGAGCTTGAGCAGCGCCGTGCCGCGCGCCACGGCCTGGCCGGGCGCCACCAGCACGGCCAGCACGGTGCCCGGCATGGGCGCCTGCACCTCGAGCCCGGCCTCCTCCTCCAGCGCGGGGGGCGGCGCGAGCGGCGGCAGGGCGGTGGGTTCGAGCGGGGGCAGGCTCTCGAGCGCGGGGGGCCGGAAGGGACCGCCCTCCGGCCCGGGGTGTGCGATCTCCGGGCTGATGACCGCCTCGGCCACGTCCTCGGCGCGCTTGAGGCGCACCTCCAGCTCCTGCCCGGCCACCTGCACGCGGAACAGGTCGGCCGACAGGGCCTCGACCTCCAGGACGTGCGCGCGGCCCGCGATCTCGACGGTGTAGCGCCTCACGTGTAGCGTCCTCCCGTGGACCAGCTGCGGTTCTGGCGCGTGCGGCCGGCCGCCACCCAGCGGCTGGGCAGCGTCCCCGGACGATGCCGGCGCGCCTCGGGGGCGGCCTCCTTGCGCAGCGCCCGCACGTGCAGCCGCACGGCCACCATCACCGCCGCGAGCAGCTCCGGCGGCAGCCCGCC